>JANQGV010000297.1 GCA_028282925.1 Thermodesulfobacteriota bacterium | reverse complement strand
CCCTTTCTTTCCCCCCTTTCTTTGGGGCGAACAAAGAAAGGGGGGAGAAGACGCGCAGCGTCTTATAAACCAAGAACTTAATCCGATGAACCTTCCTTGGCTAACAATCAGGGGAGTTTTTCACCAACGATAAAAGCCGGCTGCAATGTGCAGCCGGCTCACTCATGTTCTCCACGTTTAACTATTTTACCAAAACTGTCGACGAATACAGATTGCCGGAGATGGACGTTATCCGGCGATCTGCCGCTACCCATCCAGCCCGAACATAACCGTCCTGACATACTCCCGCTGGCCTTCGGGGCCCAGCATCTTTTCAAACACCTCCACCGCCGGCCCGCCTTTGGACAAAAGCGTCTCAACATAGGTCTCAATGCCCGTTTTAACCTGCGCGCTTTTATCGGCGCTGAGCGGCTCGGCATTGGCTGCCATATCAAGGTATGCGTTCAGATACGTCTTGTATATTTCAAACAGCACGTCATCTTTGGAACGATCTCCTTCAATATGAATGCTGCAATCGGCCAGGAAATCCTTATACCAGTCGCGCGTGGCCGATTGCTTGAACGTGGCCACCTCCGGCATCCACGTGCGCATCACATCATAATACTTCGTTTTGTTGGCATCATCGATTTTCGCCGGATCAATGATCTCGATAACATACACCCGTTTCCCGCCGATAAAGATAAAATCAACCGACATCATCGGCAGATTATAGTTATACGCGGGCCTGATCATGAGGGTAAACATCTTCATGAACATAAACATGGTGGCGTCAAGCGAGTTGACCCGGGCCAGCCGATCACCCTGCTGGCTGCTGACCGCAATTTTAAACATCTTGAGAAATTTGGCAGGGTGCAGCGTCTGGAATTCGGGCTTCACTGCAAAAGGCGCAAGCTGTGCCTTTTGGGACAAAACCTCTTTGGTATAATCGGCATACTGCCGGTACAGCTTGTCACCCTCGCTGCGGGCCTTTATAATAAACGGCGCAGCAATCAGCACTACGACGATGATAAGACCGATAATACCAAACAGGAGATACTTAAGTATTTTGAATATCATTTGTTCGTTCCTCGGTTTATTGGTGTCTGCCGGTTGATGCTACTTAACCTGTCTGTCGTCGGCCCACAGCAGCTTTTCGGCTTTCTGAATATCGGTCTCAACACCTGTGCGCCCTTCGGCCTTTTCAAAGCAGCGGAATGAAAAATGCACCGTACCCGGATCATCCGGCAGGGTCGAGGTTACCAGGTGCACGGTAAACTCTTTTTCTCCGTACTTTTTCTTTGCATGATAGTAGACATTATAGAAGGTCTTCACCTGCTCTTCCAGGGTGACGCCTTCTGCCTTGGCCCACTGTTGCAGCAAATTGATCCCGAGGTCGAGGTCGCCTTTAATCCTGCTGCGTGAATAATAGAGTTTGTCGATATTAACGACTTCGGTAAACGGTTTGGGCTTGAATTTCTTCTTGCTTGCATCTTTCAGAGAACCGGGCTGCTCGGATTCCCAGTATCCCCTGAACTGCTCTACATTTTCACGGGGCTCCAGGCCCAGAATCTTGGTGCGCACTTCGTTGGCAAATGCTTCAACACGCTCCGGCACCAGCGATTCCCAGATATCGAGTCCTTCCCAGGGGGCGCCTTCCTTGGCCAGCTTGCCGACCAGCCAGATCTGCAGGTTGTCTTTGGTACCCATGGAGGGCATCACCTGCCGCCCGCCGAAACCGCCGATCACCTTCAGATCAAGGTCCGGATATTTTTCAAAAACATCCAACAGGTAATTCCGCCCGGCGATCAGGTGAGCTTTCGCCCCGGGCACTTTCAGGATCATGGTCTCATCCGTATCGCCACAGTTCAGAAAAAAACAAATCTCTTTTTTCTGCAGGTCGGCTTTGAACGTGTCGATAAAATCGTAGATGGGCTGAGTCGGTCCTTCGTTCCTGGTAACACTGCCGATAATCACATAGTCATAGGGTTCAACGGTAATGACCTGGGGCAGGGCCTTAACGTCCAACTGGTTTTCATGGCCTATAATGGCCTTCACCCAGTATGCCGTTTCTATGGTCGATCCGTAAATCGAGTTATGGACCAGCAGTCCTTTTTTGTCGCTCTTGGCGGTTGCAAATGCTGCAACCGCGCTCAACAGAACAACACATACAATAATGGCACTAATACATGATACTCTTTTCTTCATACTGTTCCTCCGTACATTCCGTAAAAATTAATTACATAGAATCACTCCTTCATCCCATGGGGAATGAAACCAAAATTGGAGCACATCAATAAAGGGGGGAAATGATACTATTTCATAGTATCAGGCGGGAAGTCTCAATCAGTACCAGGCGTGATCCGAAACCGGACGGTATTTCGTTCATGCAGCAGGGGGCATATGAATTCAGTATCCCCTGCAGTGAAATACCGGTGCCGGGCATCCACATATCAAGCGAGGCACTATCGAACAAATGCATAATGCGTTTACACTTAACGGGCCGATCTCCGAAAAAAACATGGAAATCGGGATTATACCGATGCAGACTTTGTGACGGACTGATCAGCACATTACACAAATAGTATATAAAAATGAATTTAAATATATAACGGGTTATTCTCATACTGGTCCAGATAGTAATGCTACCCCGTTTGAGGATCCGGGGTGTCCCTCGTTTTTTGCCGGTGCTGTGCTGCTCTGCTCCCCCCTACATTAAGGAGCCTGCCTGCACATGGTTAGTACCGTATACTTTGTAAGACGGCAACTATTTGCACACAAATAATATATTTAACAAACTTTCTCAGACTTGTCAAAAGATCAAATCAGCGATAGGATTCTAATTTTAATTATTTTTAATATTTATTATTTAATTTTATCAATAAATAGCAATTATATTAATATGATTTCCCTCGCAGGCTGTTGGAGAAGGCCCAGATACAAGGCGCGCGAAATCATGCGGAATGAGGCGTACTTTTTTGTACGTCGCAGTGACGAATGGTGAGCGCAACGCCGTAGATGGACGTTCTCCGACAGCCGATTATTTTGTCATAAGCGCCTTGACATCTTCAGCAAGCTTTTGAGTATCCGTAATCATGTTCTCCTTAGGGCGCGGAATCTTTTCTCCGTCCTTATCATCCATGGCCTGTACCTGGTAGAACCCGACAACCGTTCCGCCGGATGCTTCGGCAAAGCTGCTGTTGTTCTGCTGATATTTATCGCCCAGGAATGAATCGGCGGTCACAAAAAAAGCAACGTTTTTGCCGCTCAGATCATTTGTTTCAACAAAGGTCCGCATTGCAGGGGCCACCTTCGAAGCCCAGATCGGAGCAGCGAATATAACCAAAGAATAGGGAGCCAGGTCAACATTCTTAGGCTCAATTTTGGTGTGCATCCCTAAAATGGTACGGAACATACCGCCGATAATCCCGAACGAACTCATACGGTTTTTAAGGTCTTGTATCTCCACAAGATCGGCACCCAGTTCCTTCTGCAGGGCTTCACATACCATTTTCGTGTTTCCGGTCCGTGAATAGTAGGCAATAAGGGCTTTCCCCTCGGCAGCATCGGCGATCTGTACAAACGTGCTGTTTATCATAAGTGCTGCAACAATAATGATGCCTCTCATCAGACAAACTGCTTTTTGCTTCATGTTTCTCTTTCTCCTCAATAAAATTAATCTGACTTACGACGATGGATACAGGCGCTTGTATTCTTCCTGGACCTGTTTGCGGATTTCATCGTCGGGTTTACCGCCTGTTTTTATAACAGAAAGACCCTTAAGAATCATCCTTCTTTCTGCCGCCTTGCTCATTAAACGCTCCTGACCGCCCGTGCCGAAATGTCCGCCACAGGTAATAAAAAAGGAAACTTTTTTATTCTCAAGGGGCATGGTATTGAGAACCGTACGAACCGGTGAAGAAATTTTTTGAAACCAGATAGGCGAACAGATCAGGATAGTATCATACTGAGCAACATCAACTGGAATCGGCTCTATCTCGGCGTTTTTGTTCCACAACTGGTACCACATGGCTCCTTTCATAAGACCCACGTCCGATTTAATCTCCACAAGGTCGGCATCGGGTATTTGCACCTTGAGCTCATCAGCAACAATCCTGGTTTTACCCATTTTAGAGTAATACAGAATCAGGGTATCGTTTCCTGCCAGGGCAGTGCCTGCAAGCAGGAATACAGCGGTTACAACAAGTACGATATTTTTTCTAACCATGATCCAAACCTCCTTTTCGATCGGCCCTGCTGAATCGATACACAGGTCCCAAAAAACTGAAGGGCTACGAAATGCCTAAAAATCGAGCTGTGCCCGGACTCCCGGAATATACACCTGGTCGGCGTTTGAGGTGCCGGCCAAAATAAGCAATCCCAAGTACATAAAAACCATTTTCATAGCAGACATTCTCATCTCGTTCATCCTCCATGCAGGCTCTCACATCCGTTTGCACCATTGAGCTCGATGTTACCTCTCAAATCCATATTTTTCCAGCAGACGGTACACATGTCCGGGCACCAGGGCATCGATCTTCTCCTGATAATATGTTTTTGTATAGTAATAATCACGTATCTGATGGAGGTCAAGAGAATAGCGCGCGAACTCTTCACCGCGCGGACCGATTTTACTGATGAGCGCGGCCATGATTTTTCCGGCCCATATCGGCATGCTCCGCCCGGTTTCACCGGGGGTCTTACCGGTGATCTGGTCGACCAGCTTTTTGGCCGCGTTCGTAACAGCCTTGTGGGTTTCTCCTGCTCCGCCGAGGGGTGTGGTATCAAGCTCCGGCGCAATACACTCCATCAGGTGCTCCCCCTTTTCAGTCCGCATGATGATCCATTGATACATCTTTTTCATATCCAGCGGCGCTCCGATATACCCCACCGTAACATCAGCAAGGCCGTTGATGTAGTCGAGGCAGCACATGCACGCCGGCATCACAAGATTGGTGCCGGTAAACTCCCGGGGAATGCTGAAATAGGGCAATCTTTCGATCCGTCCGTTTGCGTGCTTCAAATGCACTGTGTAATCCTGCATGAATTCATAATGCCGAACCGTCTCCGGTGATGTGGAGAACATGTTCATAATGTCTCCAAGGGTTTTCAAATGCACGTTACTCACGCAGGGAATCCCTACAGTGTGGACTTCCATATCGCTGAGGTAGGAAACGTGTTTTTTAAAATGCCTCAGGGCATGGATATGACAGGGTGCCCCGATCACCAGCAGTTTTTTGACCCCCTGCCTGCAGGCCTCATGCAGGGAAAGCAGCACCGGGGCCACCACCGGCTTATTTCCGCTTGAAGCCAGCACGTCTTCAACGCTTCGCGCCAGTACCGGCACCGGTTTGAAGTGCTGATGCTGATCGCGGTGCAACGTAGCTACCGCCCCTACCAGGCCCGATTCAATGGCTTTTTTGGCAATACTTGTTATAACACCGCTCCAGGCAACCCCCGGAAGGGGGTTCTTAATGCAGCCTGCCACTCTTTTTCTGCTGATACCGAAGGTGATCTCATCATGGTCATCTGCGTTACGTTCCCGCCCGTACAGGTCGACCTCGTGCTGCCCCAGCCAGCCGGTATTGAACACACAGCTCCCCAGGGTTTCTTCCTTAGGCCAGTCTGAAATCATACACAGCCCGCATGAGCTGCAAAGCCTGTTGTCGGTACGGTTTTGTGCACTCATCCTGTGGCCCCGTTATTTGTTACCAATTATACTTTTCAATTCAGGAAGTAGTGCCTGCACATCCGCAACCATTTCATCGACAGTGCGGTCTACCCGCTTGTTTTCGGCCTTTCTTTTTGCCAGAATTTGATAGTGCTCGACAACGTCGGCCCCGGCTTTTTTGACCGGATCTGCATTACGGGCCTGCTGCTCCTCCTTCTCCGGCGCATTTGAAGTAGTGAGAATAATTACCTTTTTTCCGCTCATATTGTTCGACGCAATACATTTTTGTATTGCCGGACTCAAACCTCCCATCCAGACCGGCGAACCCAGAATGATGTGGGAATATGGGGCAATCTCTACGCTTTGCGGTTCGATGTGCGTATCCCAGACCAGCGAGGCCGCCATTCCGCCTTTTTTTCCGTTACCGGCCTTTTTCCCTTTCATGCCCTTTCCGCCACCCATTTGCACCTTGCCCGGGTCGTTTTTCAGGTCTTTTATTTCCAGCATATCCGCTCCCAGCAGTTTCTGCAGCACTTCACAAACAGCACGGGTTTTACCGGTATAGGAATAATAGAGAATCAGCACCTTATTTCCCTCAGCGGCAAAAGGCACTGGAACAGATGTCAAACTGCAAAAAACAAATACGAAAAATACTATCGGCAAACGTTTCATACTGCACCCTTTCTTGCTCGTATATACGTAAGATTTATAATCCAAACCCGTTCTTGATGTCGGGAACGAAGGTTAACGTATCGGCAACCATCTGTTCCTTTGTTCGTTCCACTTTTTCACCGTCGATTTCCACCCGGGCCAGCACCTGATAGTATCCCAGCACCTCTCCGCCTTTTTTCCTGATCAGGTTGCGGCCCTTCTCTTTATACTTCTCCTTTTCAGCCGCGTTGGTTGTGGTGTAGATAATGACTTTCTTCCCTGCAAAACTGTTCTTTTTTATCAGCGTCCTGATCGCCGTGCTGAACGTACCGGTCCAGATAGGGGTTCCGATAATAATGTTGTCATATCCTGACAGATCCGGATAAACCGGATTTATACTGGTATGCCGCCTGAAAAGCGAACCCATGGCAGCACAAAAGAATCCCCATTTACCCGACCGGTTTCTCAAATCTTTAATTTCCATGATATCGGCATCAAGCTCTTTCTGCAGCGCCTCGCAACCAGCCCTGGTATTACCGGTCAAAGAATAGTACATAATAAGTGTTTTACCCCCACCGGCCTCCTCTGCATACACACCGCTTACACACATTAAAACCAGCAACAGCGCAGACACTCTCGCGATTATTTTCTTTGAAATAACATCTAAAATTATTTTAATCATAGCATTCACCTTTCTTACAATAAGCAAATGTTCATACAGGGCCTTTTCGGCTGTTATTTTTAATTAGAAACGTTTTCCATCCGCCAAGAAAATCAAATAAATATTTGACCCCACACACAGACAAAGCATGTAACAAATCCGCACAGCCAGAGGCTGTTGGAGAATGTTCAGATACAAGGCGCGCGAGACCCTTGGGAATGAGGCGTACTCGGTTGTACGCCGCAGTGACAAAGGGTGAGCGCAACGCAGTAGATGGGCGTTATCCGGCAGCCTCCTCTCCTAAAACATTCCTTCTTTCTTTTCTTCTTCTTCGAGTACCAGCTCCGGCCATTCATCCCCCCGCAGCACAGTCGCAATGGTATCAAAGATGCCCCGGGATATATGCGGTCGATAACGGTCGCCGACCGGACTCCCGGCACTGATGATCCTGGTTTTCCCGTGCTGCAATTCAATACGAAGCGGCTTGTCAAAATCACTATACGGCACCTCCCCTTCCCACTCGAAATGCAGCGGCTCGAGTGATTCATGAGGATGGGCAAAGATGGTATCCGTATTCTCGGTCAGGAAATCGATCAGTATAAACACAACATGGTCGTATCCGTCTTCAAGAGCCATATCAAGGGCTTCGTAAGAGGCCAACCGCTTAAAGTCGGGGTCCATGTCATCCCCGGCAAAATCGGTATCAGCGTAGATTACATGTGCGCCGGTGCCTTCCAGGGCGGCTTCTATCTCGAGCTTGGCATTCTTGTAAAACACCCGGGCCAACTCCGGATACGGCTCTCCGGGGATATCAGGAAATCCGTGACGGGTAAGAATAACGAGCTTTTTATCTTTTTTGGGCAGATGCAGGATTTCATCCTGTGCCATAAGAACGAATGCCTTGCGATACGATGCATAGGCGCCGGGATAGGGGGTGAACACGACTTTTGCCCTCTCGGCAACCGCATCTTTAACTTCCTCGAACAGGGAGTTGAACTCTTCCAGAGATGAGTAGACGTGGAAATAGTCGCTCATTACAATGGTATCAACCCCTTCGTGGAGCAGCTCTTCAACCGCCTCTTCAATGGTTTCGGCATACATGGAAAGCGCCCAGCGGACGGGCATGCCGGGGAAATTGTCGGCCAACATTTCTTCTACGTCTCGAATAATGGCTTTATGCTGGTGCATAAAGGGCACCTTGTTGCCGGGCATGATACCGTAATAAGTTTCATTAATTTTTATCGACACTTTTTCAACAATATCGATATACCCGTTTTTTTCATCTCTCCAGAGATAATGGCCGGGCGAGCCCTCTTCCCGCGGCGGAATCCACTCCACATCCAGGTCGCGATACAGCTCGCCCTCTTCGTTTTTGTCATGACCGAAGCAGTCAACCAGGCGTAGCGGCCGCCAGTCGCGGGTTGCCGTCATGTTGTCCGGGTCCATGAGAACCGTTCCTTCGTCACCCATAATAAGCAACTGCAGAGCCGGCGGAAACGCGGCCTCGAATATCTGGGTGAGATATTTATCAAAAAACTCAAATTCATATTTCTCAGGCTGTCCCAGGATCGTCATCAGCACCCCGGCCTTGCCTTCAATGGTGCGGTCCTGATTCAGGAACTTTCTGTAGTTCATATCGTTCTGTTTTGTTGAGAACGCACTGGTAACGACAATCAGCAGGATAGCGGCACCCAGAATAATCCATAGTTTTTTCATATTACACCTCCTTCTCGCTGGAGAGTATTACCTGCATATCATGTGCAATATCCGGCAGATCGAGCTTCAGCAGACGCTCAAACATCGGGATGCCGGTTTTGAGGTCCCAACCACGAATGCGGTAGTATTCGTCCTTCATCGTTTCCAGCACATCTTCGCCCACAACCATTCCCTTTGACGGTCCGTCGGGGATCGGCTCGCTGAGGAACCGTTTCGGCAGGGTGTCGTCCTTCCTGCGCGACCCCTCCCGTACGGCAAAGGCCCGTATCACGTTCCAGATGCGCTCGGCCGTTTCTTCGGCCTCCTCAACGCTCATTTCCATACCTGTTACAGCGTTCAGGATATCCACAACGTGCTCGTTGATTTTAATGGGTCCCCATACCGCTTCAGCCAGATGGCACAGGATCATCGAATCGGTGAGGATCATCAGGTGGTTCACATCCACCGTGTACCGGGGCTTACCATCAACGGTATCGCGCTGCACGATGCCGGACCGCTCACCGGTCGGCCGGCTGTCATGGTGCGATGCACCCCGCGGTCCGGTTGCATATCCCAGGGCAAAACCGGGCATACCCCGGGCCGAATGCCCGGCAAAGGTCATACCCTTGTTCTGCATGGCAAACGCCTCGGTGCCTTTACCTATTTTCAGTGAAGCCCGCTTGACACCTTCTGCCAGTATATCGCCGAACCCTTCACGCATACCGATCTTGCGGACCATGGGCATAATAATATCCTTGTTCCCGAAACTCACATTCAGCCCGTCGGTGTCCTCTTTCGACAAAATACCTTTCTCACAGGCTTCCATTACAAAAGCAATCGATACACCTGCCTCAATGGCATCCATGCCCAGGTCGTCGCATTCACGCTCAGCCGCCGCAACGGTTTCTATTGAGCTGCAGCCGCACATTGAACCCAGGGAAAATATATTTTCATATTCCGGTCCTTCAACCGTATAGCCCTTATACGGCCCATCGGCAACAGTGCTGTACTTGCTGCACCGGATGGGGCAGGCAAAACAGGCTTTGTCCCGTACAACTATTTTTTCCCGCATTGTTTCGGCCCGTAATCCGTCGGCCCCTTCAAAGGTCTCGGTCTGCCAGTTGCGGGCTCCGAACACTCCCAGGCTGTTATTGGCATCCACCAGTACCGGGGTGCCGAAATTCGGCAGTATTTGACCGGTGGAGGGATTGCCGCGCATAACCTCTAAAAGCTCCCAGGTCTTTTTAAGTGTTTTTTCCATATCATCCACATCGACCCGGCCGGTCCCGCGAACGGCGATACCCTTCAGTTTCTTCGACCCCAAAACCGCCCCCAGTCCTCCGCGTCCCATTGCCCTGCCCCCGGCAATAACTGATGCAAAGCGCACCAGTTTCTCTCCTGCGGGACCTATTACGGCAATCTGTGCCGCCTCATCCCCGATATCATGCTTCAGAAGCGTGTGGGCCCGGTAGGTATACTCCCCCCAGATGTGGGTTGCATTGCGTATTTCGGCGGTGCCGTTATGGATGTAAAGATATACCGGCTTTTCGCTTTTCCCTTCAACGATAACGCCGTCAAACCCGGCATACTTCAACTCGGCCGCAAAACAGCCGCCGGCCGACGAATGAAAGAACCCGCCCGTCATGGGTGATTTGGTATAGGCCCCGATCCGGCTTCCGGTGGGGGCAATGGTTCCGGCCAGGGGTCCGGCCAGAAACAATATCTTGTTACGGTAGGAAAGCGGATCAATGCCCGGTTCCAGTTCATCATACAGTATGCGTGCGGCCAGACCAGCCCCGCCGATGTATTTCAACAGCTGTCCGTTGGGTATTTCCTCTATCGCCGTTTTTCGTTCGGTGAGGTTGACCCGCAGCAGCTTTCGTGTATATCCTTTAAAAAGTTTAGCACGGCTCATGCTGCCTCTCCTTTCTCCCCATTATCCTTGTTCTGCTGATTGATCTCACAGGTCGGGCATCCGGCCGGATATGCTCCACAGGGTGTTGGACATGGTGCGGGCTGCCGGGAAAAGGGGCTCAATTTCTGCATCAGCTTTTTCATTTTTCCCGGGCCGGGCACTGTAATATCTTTACGGATTCCTTCCTTGTCCCATATGATCACCCGTGCCGGACAGACCTTTATACAGGCCGGATCGCCTCCGCAGGCATCACAGGTATCCTTTATCACCGGAACAGGCAGCTCAGGTGTGCCTTCCATTTCAATCTGTATATTTGACCGCGATGGATCAAAGGTTCCCAGCCGCTTACCGGTACAGGCAAGCTCACACAAACGGCAGCCGATGCAACGCTCGGGAATAACGTTGATGCGGCTGATATTCTTCCTGAACACTCCATGCGGGCAGGTGTCACGGCATTCATAGCACAGGTTGCAGTTTACCGGAACTTCACCCAGGCTGCGGATCGACAATTCTTCCTCCCCTTCGGGCTGCGATTGAAACTGAAAACCCATAACGCAGCTCTTCTCCGGTACGCAATCGGGGCACACCCGGCAACGGTCCGTTGCAAAGGGAACGCGGTACAGGGCCGGTTGTCCCAGGGCTACCCGGTAGCCGATATACCAGCAGAAATAGCGGCAATATATGCGATAGGCAAACAGCATGGACCCCAGGAACATACCGTTGGTCAGTACTTTGGTCCAGACCATGGGTTTCCACAGGGTCTGCCAGTCCGGGTCTCGGATCATCTCCGCCGATGACGCCAGTTGAAATACCCGCTCAAAGGTATAACAGACGATGATAAAGGCCAGCATGGTTGCGGGTACATATACGCGATTGATATTGGCTTTGAATTTTTCCGAAAGGGTAATGCCCTTGAAGTTGAAAAAGCGCCAGATACCGTCCTGAAAGGTTCCCACCGGACACATCCATCCGCAGAACCAGCGTCCGATAAAAAACGGCAGGATCAGGGAACCCAGCAGCATGGCAAAAAACCAGAACAGCAACTCCGGGTTCTCAATCGGCCGTGCCGTCATGCCGTAGGCAAACAGAACCAGGTACCAGCAGAACATGGTACTCTGAAACAGGATCCGCCACCGCTTGGTGGCAACGGTTACTCTGGCCTTGGATTCCTGGCTGGGAGGTGTCTTCAAAAGCCGTACGGCAATATAGGTGCTGAACAGCACGATCGGCAATGCGATCAGCAGGCCTGCCCCCGGAAACAGCTCCGTGCCCTGCCCGCTGTATTCCCACTCGATAATTCTATTGGTTTGGACCTTCCACTCTTCCTGGTCCGGTGGAAACTGAAAAGGAAAAA
The DNA here is from genome assembly GCA_028282925.1 of Thermodesulfobacteriota bacterium. Classification (GTDB taxonomy): domain Bacteria; phylum Desulfobacterota; class WTBG01; order CAIYCZ01; family CAIRTM01; genus JANQGV01. Next base: position 9,074 of record JANQGV010000297.1, on the reverse strand, counting down.
AGTTGGAAAACCCGGTGATGGCCAGGTATATCCAGAAATATCCCGCCCCCTTGGTTCTACCGTAAAAATAGTCGGCAAACTGCAGTGTCAGGGCCGCAACCGCTATCATGACACAGGCCCAGTTCGGCACATACCCGGTTAAAACACCCCAGACATAGAGGATGAGCCCGAGGCCTGCAAAGTTTCGGACAGTGCGAATAAAATCATCACGGTTTTCAAAAGCGCCGAAATTCATATCACATACCTCCAAACATATAAGGTGCCCGGGTTAATATATGGTGGTATTCCGATAACGATATGCCGAATCCCATGCGGAGATACAGCAGGAGAAACCCGAAATTCACCATCTGCAGTTTAAAATATTTATCACGCGGCACCCGGTTGCGTTTAAAGAGGCGGTGTGCGCACAGAAAATACAGCGTAAACCAGCTGTACATGAATATGAGCGATCCGATCCACCAGCCCTCGGCGCCGCTCGGGCTGTTTGCCCGGACGGTACCGTAGTAGGCCAGCAGATGCGAGTTCTGTTCGGTAATCACCGTACCTTTCTCAAAGCCGCCGTAATCCTGGGCCAGTGCTTTGCCGATAAGCTCATCCGGTGCCTCTTGTTCTATGCGAAGCGCCATACCGATATTTTCATTAAAAAAGTCGGACATGAACCCGGTCAGGAGCGCTATGAGGATGAAGGCCAGCGAACCGACCCGGGCGGCCTTGGAATACGCCCAGTCTTTCAGCACCCATTTGTAAAAGACACCGATCAGCATTGCAAACAGCACGCCGATCAGCGCACCCACGATGACCCCCAGGAACCGGCCGGTATAATAGTATTCTGCCGGAGGCAGATCCCGGAAATAACCGCACAACTTGATAAAAACCTCAGGATACATGAATTGATCCAACACCCGGTATTTGGCATCTGAGGTGCCGAATGTTTTTCCGAAAAAGTATCCCGGGATAATCAGCTCAAACCAGATTGCGCTTTTGACCCAGAAATCGAGGTCTTTCACCTGTTTCATTACACATCCCCCTTTGTTGATAATGTAATATGTGCCATGGTAGTGCATACCTGTTATCTATAGTATTACTCTTTATTGTTCTCGGTCCTCGTTCTACTGATCGCCTTTTCAAGCATGAGGGCGGCATTCTCAATGGTGGCATACAGCATCTTCTGCTCGGAAGCATCAAGGTGATTCGTAACGGTTGCCAGGATATCTATTTGACCGTCCCGAAACGCTTCAAATCCCATACGCCCTTTGCGGGTCAGGCTGACATCCGAAATCCGCTTGTCCTTTTGGTTGGGGGTCCGCTCTACATACCCCTGGGTTTCAAGCCGGCTCACAAGATTATTAACACTCTGAACCGACATGCCCAGCCGCTTGCTGATATCGGATATATGCACAACATCATTTTCATTAAAAAAAGACAAAATGCGCATTTGGGAAACCGTAATTGCAGGCACCTTCCCCTGGAGTGAGCGTCCGAAATCAAGGCAGCGGAAAATACGTTGGAAGTTCAGGTACAGATCGTGGGAATCACTGTGCACTTCCATATTCTGATTTCTCATTATATTCCTTTCAGTAGATTTACTAAACATTCGTTTACTATATGAGTGTATAGTTTTTTCTCATATTGTCAACACATAATAAAAATTAAAAAAATATCTTATAGACATACTTGTTTATATTTATTAGTAATTTGTTTAATTTTTAATTATTTCACAAAACAAAAAAGACACACCTGATAATAGGTATTTATACACTGGCGTATAATTATTATACATGCCCCCAATCCGTGCGGCCCCAGATATCAGCCGCCCCCCCCCGCACACCGGAAGCCTGGTGGATATTTTTCAGATATAAGGCATGCGCAACCTTGAGGGGTGAGGCGTAGCAGGTAGGTATTACCCGGCACTCTTCCAGCAATTACGGGCAGTTATCAAGTTTTTCCTTGCAGAACGCAACACTGCCGTAATAAAGTGAATATACTGAAAAAACAGGGAATACATCCGGCGGAAACCATGAAATACACCATCAACGACCTTATCAATACCGAAAAAATTCAGTCCCTGACAGAAAGCTTCTATAACGCAACCGGACTATGCAGCGGCATTATGGATCCGCAGGGTACGGTTATTGCCGGTTCCGGATGGCAGGATATCTGCACCGAATTTCATCGTGCAAATGTGCGGTCCGTTCTGCGCTGCAGGGATAGTGATGTTGCCCTTGCCGATCAGTTGCGGTCCGGAAAGCCCTATGCCTTTTTTACCTGCAAAAACGGCCTGATTGATGCAGCCGCTCCTATTATCATTGAAGGAGAACATGTTGCCTATTTTGTTGTCGGGCAATTTCTATTCAATGCTCCCGACAGTGATTTTTTCAAGCAGCAGGCCCGGGAATTCGGCTTTGATGAAAAAGCATACCTGAACGCTTTATCAAAGGTTCCCATTCTCGAGCAGGACAGGATTGAACCGGTGCTGTCCTTTCTTACCCGCCTGGCCGAACTCATCGCGGAAATGGGCCTTGCTCATCTGATGCAGAAAAATGCATCCGACCGAATCAAAACAAGCGAAGAAAAATACCGCAACATGATGGAGCAGTCGGCCGATGGTATATTCATCATCGACCCGCACCTCAGGTGTTGCGAGGTAAACACCAAATCCTGTGAAATGCTCGGTTATACCAGGGATGAATTGACCTCAAAAAACATAAAAGACATCGTACCGGCTGAAGACCTTGCCGCCCGGCCGGTTCAGTGGGACCTCCTGCGCACGGGCGAAACCGTCATTAGTGAACGCAGTGCCCGTAAAAAAGACGGCAGCCTGGCAACCTTTGAAGTAAGCGGCAGGCTGCTTTCCGACGGCAACATTCTCGCCAATGTACGCGACATCACAGAACGCAAGCAGGCTGAAAAAGACCTCAAGGAAAGCAAACGAGCCCTGTCCACCCTTTTGAGTAACCTGCCGGGCATGGCATATCGCTGCAAGAACGACCGGGACTGGACCATGGAGCTGGTCAGCGAAGGATGCTTCCCTTTAACCGGCTACCAGCCATCCGACCTGCTCGACAGCGCCCGCGTAACCTACGGGCAGATCATTCACCCGGACGATCGCGATGTCGTATGGCAGCAGGTACAGAACAGTCTTTCCGGGAGACAACCGTTCCAGATTACCTACCGGATCATTACGGCCGGCAATAAAATCAAATGGGTCTGGGAACAGGGACAGGGTCTCTACGACGACAACGGCAACGTGACGGCACTTGAAGGTTTCATCTCGGACATAACCGAACGCCTCCAGGCGGAGCAAAACCGCATACAGCTTGAAACCGCGGTTGAGCAGGCCGATGAAATCATTTTCATTGCCGACACTATGGGGCGTTTCACCTATGTCAATCCGGCCTTCGAGCGGTTGACCGGGTTCTCCCGCAAAGAAACCATCGGTCGGCATTCTCAAATGCTGCAAGGTGAAAAAAACGCCGAGTCTTTCTACGAGGACATGATAGAGGCCGTCAGGCGGGGAGATGTCTGGAAGGGCCACATTGTCAATACAAAAAAAGACGGTTCCCGCTTTGAAGTGCAGGCAACAATCTCCCCCATTAAAAACACCCAGGGAGAAATAACACACTTTGTCTGTGTCGAGCGTGACGTGACTAATGAGATGAATATGGAACGCCAGTTGCGACAGGCGCAGAAAATGGAAGCGCTCGGGACCCTGGCCGGCGGCATAGCCCATGATTTCAACAATATCCTGGCCGCCATTATCGGGTTTGCCGATATGACCCTTGATGAATTGCACCGGGACAGCCAGGCCCACCGGAACATTAAGCAAATATTAGTATCGAGCAAGCGGGCCAAAGAGCTCGTTCGTCAGATCCTGACCTTTACCAGGAAAGCCGACCAGGAAAAAAAACCCGTTAAATTGAAACTGATTTTCCAGGAAGTGTTGCATATGCTGAGAGCCACGCTTCCCTCCACAATCAATATCGACTACCGCCTCGACTCAGGTGCCTACCTCCTGGCCGACGCCACCCAGATGCAGCAACTGCTCATGAATCTGTGTACCAACGCCGCCCATGCCATGCGGGACCACGGCGGTGTACTCCGGGTTAACCTCCATGATGTCACGTTGAAACAAATTGACAGGGTACGTTACCCCGGACTTGATCCGGGAACATATATACAACTTGAAGTAACCGACAACGGCAAGGGAATCAAACCGGCCATCGTCGACCGTATTTTCGACCCGTTTTTCACCACAAAAGAGATCGGAGACGGAACAGGAATGGGTCTTGCCCTTGTACACGGCATTGTCGAAAATCATGATGGTGCCATATCTGTAGACAGCAGACAGGGGGAAGGAACCACGTTTGCGGTACTGCTGCCGAAACCCGAGGGAGAAGCAAAAGACGCAATGCTTGCGACCTCGGCACCCCTGAAAGGCACCGAAACCGTGCTCTTTGTCGACGATGAAAATGAAGTGACCCATGCCGGTAAAATGATGCTTGAATCCCTCGGATACACCGTTGTAGCCCTCACGGACAGTACAGAAGCCCTGAAACTTTTCAGAACAACACCGTCGGACTTTGATATTGTCGTAACCGACCAGACCATGCCGGCATTAACCGGATACGAGCTCTCGCAGGAAATCCTTTCCATCCGTCCCGACATGCCGGTTGTATTGTGCACCGGCTATAGCGAAGCCGTATCTCCCGAAAGAATCAAGAAGGCCGGCATTTGCGATTTTATCATGAAACCTCTCAACCGCTACGAACTTTCAAAAGCGGTCAGGAATGCCATCGATACCTCCAGATGAAAACACGCACCTATTCATTTACCGCCGACGACACAACGCACTTGCTGCGGCTCGACCAGGCCATAGCACTCGCCATAGAGGATATCAGCCGGGAAAAGGCCCGCAAGCTGGTTCAAATCGGGGCCGTCTGGGTCAACGGCAAACGGGTACAGGTTCAATCGCGCAAAGTAAAACACAGTGATGAAGTTCAGGTTTACATCGGCCGTGAGGGGTATGAAAAACGCTATGAGATACAACAAGGCAACATTCTCTACGAAGATGAGTGGCTGCTCTTCTACCGCAAGGAGCCGGGCGTACCCACCCAGGGCATTATTTCCGACAACTACAATAATATCTACGCCGGACTGCTACGCTATGTCAAGAAAGCAGCCCCCAGGCCGTATTTAGGCCTCCACCACCGCCTGGACATAGACACGTCCGGCGTAATGCTCTTTACCAAATCAAATAAGATCAACCGCAGTATCCACTACCAGATCAAAACACGAAAAGTCGAAAAAACATATGTAGCACTTGCCCACGGCACACCCGGCTTCGATACCCGAACCGTCACAACCTACATCAGCAAAAAGGACGGCAAGTACCTCTGCACGTCGGATGGCCCCGGTAAAAGTGCCGTCACAACGTTCACCATGCGTAAACAGATCGGAGACTATGCCTCGATTGAAGCCCTGCTCCACACCGGTAGGACCCACCAGATCAGACTTCAGCTTGCCTACCTTGGGCTGCCCATCGTGGGTGACGGCATGTATGGGGCTCCCGACACCCCTGGAGTGTCCCGCACAATGCTGCACGCACAATCTCTCACAGTATTTCATCCCCTGCAGAAAAAAAACATGACCATCACAGCCGACCTCTTCGACGACATGAAACAACTTCTGGCTTAATCTTCAACCGATAAGATTGCGGTTAAGAATCAGCAATAATGCACGTGGGATTATGAAAAACAAATTCTAAAAAAGATTAGAAAAATGTCGGCTCAGAGACTGATGGAAAACATTCAGATACAAGGCGCGTGAAATCCTGAGGAGTGAGGCGCTTTAGTTCCAATTTAAGCGAGGATTCGTAGCGAGGATGCTGAAATGCCCGGAGATACAGGCTGCTCGGACCGGAAGCCGAAGAATCGTACTTTGCAGTACGTTGATGAGGCTGAAGGAAGAACAGGCAGTAGATCCGGGCATTACGGCAGCCGCAGCAGAATGCTTCGCTTACTTTGGAACTATCAGTACGTCGCAGCGACGAACAATTTGTATAACGCAGAAGATGAGCGTTTTCCGACAGCCTCCTACCACTACCCCTCTACACCGTTTTCCTTGTGGTGTTTGATCACCTTCCCCTGCGACATAAAAATAACATCTTCACAAATGTTGGTCGAAAGGTCGCCGATACGCTCCAGGTTTTCGGCAATCCGCATGATATGGATGCAATCGCTGATGATGTTGGTGTTGGACGCCATAAAGGTAATCAGCTCGCGCATGATCTGGTCGCGCAGACCGTCCAGGATACTGTCGTCTTCACACACCTTGCGGGCACGTTCCGGGTCTTCCTTGATAAAGGAATTGATGGTATCGTCCAGCATTTTCTTGGAAACATCATTCATGCGGGGAATATCGATAAAGGGCTTGATCGGCGGGCTTTTGATAATCTCCAGTGCGCTTTCCGAAATATTGACGGCATGGTCGCCCATGCGCTCCAGGGCGTTGCACATATTGTATATAACCAGAATAGTCCGCAGGTCCTTTGCCATCGGCTGAAACTGGGCGATAAGATTCACACACACTTCTTCGATTTCAAGTTCCAGGTTGTTGGCCTTCGGCTCATCCTGCTCCATAACAGACTGGAGCAATTCTGCGTCCTTATTCAACAAGCCCCGGATACTACGGTCTATCATATGTTCAATTAAAGACGCAAACTGTATGATCTGCCCTTTGAGGTCGTTTAACTTTTTTTCCAGCAAAGCACTATTCCTTTCTGTGAAAATTGCATACACTGTCTTCATCACCATGGGCGGCGAAAAAACGCACCCGAGGAGCCTTGCGCAATACCCTCGCAACAGGAGACTGTTGGAGATGGACGTTCCCCGGCAGTCTCCTAGCCGAATTTACCCGATAGATATTCTTCAGTGCGCTTATCATCCGGAACAGTAAATAATTTGTCCGTTGTGCCGAACTCAACCAAATCCCCAAGATACAGGAACGCCGTATAGTCCGAAACCCGGCCGGCCTGGGCAATGTTATGGGTTACCAGCAGGATGGTAACACTGTCTTTTAACTCGGTTATCAGCTTTTCTATATGGGCCGTTGCTTTGGGATCAAGTGCCGATGTCGGTTCATCCATAAGCAGGATGTCGGGCTTCATGGCCAGGGCCCGTGCTATACACAGGCGCTGCTGCTGACCACCGGAAAGGAAGGTTCCCTTTTTATGCAGCCGGTCCTTGACTTCGTCCCAGAGGGCAGATCCGCGCAGAGATTCTTCTACGATGCGGTCCCTTTCAGTGCGTGATATCCGAATACCGTTCAATTTGTACCCTGCAATCACATTATCATAAATGCTCATGGTTGGAAAGGGATTCGGCCGCTGAAAAACCATCCCGATTTTTTTGCGAACCATTATGGGATTCATCTTATACAGATCGTCGTCGTGCAGATGCATACTGCCGCTGACGGTAGCATCCGGCACCAGTTCATGCATTCTGTTGACGCACCGCAGCAACGTTGTTTTGCCGCAACCGGACGGACCCATAAGCGCCGTAACCTTGTTGTGACGTACTTCCATGTTGACGTTTTGCAGCACCTGATTCTCGCTGAAAAACGCACAGAATGAATCAATTTTCAGAACCGGACTTTCCATTTTTTGGCTATCACCTTTGCAAAAAAGTTTATTCCAAGCACAAACACAACCAGAACGAACGATGCTCCCCAAGCCATGGCATGCCACTCCGGATACGGGCTGGTTGCATAATTAAAAACAAGCAGCGGTAGTGAGTCAACCGGCTTGAAAATATTCAAATTCATAAATGGGCTGCCGAAGGCCGTAAACAGCAAAGGGGCCGTTTCCCCGGCAATGCGTGCAACACCGAGCAAGATGCCGGTAAGGATACCGGTTATGCCTGCGGGCATAATCACCTTAAGAACAGTCCTGCTGTACGGAACCCCCAGGGCCAGCGAAGCCTCCCGCAGATTTTCCGGAATCAGCTTAAGCGTTTCCTCAGTCGCACGCACAATGACCGGCAGCATCATGATGGCCAGTGCTGCACCGCCGGACAGGGCCGAAAATGTTCCCATGCTGATAACTATCCATATATAGGCAATAATGCCGATAACAATGGAGGGAACGCCCTGTAAAATTTCCATGCATAAACGCACGGCACCGGGAAGCCGCCCCACCCTGTTCTCCGAAAGGTAAATGCCTGCTGCAATACCCACCGGCACCGCGATAACGCTGGCGACGATAATCAGCATCGTCGTTCCCACAATGGCGTTTGCAATACCGCCTCCCAGCTCTCCCATGGGTTTCGGAAGGCTGGTTAAAAATTCCCAGTTGATTACCGCAATACCGTTCTTAACAATGTAAAAGAGAATCAATAAGAGGGGCACCAGCATAATGCAGGCAAAAAGCACCACCATCAGTTTAAAAAGATAATCTTTGAACAGTCTGAAGCGTACTGTGGCATCCATCGTATTCTACTGCTCCACCGTCATTTTGTTGATGATATACCGTCCCAGCAGGTTGATAATGAGGGTTACCAGCATCAGCAGCAACCCGACCTCTATCAGGCTGGCAACATATAACGTATCTGTTGCCTCGGCAAACTCATTTGCGATAATACTGGCCATGGTATTGGAGGGGCTGAAAATATTCGTCGGCAGAATATTCGAATTACCGATCACCATGGTCACAGCCATTGTTTCACCTATGGCCCGCCCCAGGGACAACAGCACACCGGCACTGATGCCCGAGCGTGCATACGGCAGCACCACCTTTTTAATCATTTCATAGCGCGTGGCGCCCAGCGACAGTGCCGCTTCTTTCAGGTCCGACGGCACCATACTGATCACGTCGCTGCCGATGGACGCCGAATAGGGTATGATCATAATGGAAAGTATCAGTGAGGCCGTCAAAATGCCCACACCGTAGGGTATAACGCCCAGTTGGATTTCAACACTGCGCACAATGGGCACCAGGATAAACAGCGCCCAAAAACCGTAAATCACCGAGGGGATACCGGCAAGCAGCTCTATGGCGCTTTTCAGCAGAGCCGAAAAGT
>JANQGV010000217.1 GCA_028282925.1 Thermodesulfobacteriota bacterium | reverse complement strand
GGTCAGGCCGACAACATATTTCAACAGAGCATTGTCCTGAGCTGTGGGGCAGGGGTCGTGGTTGCGGCAGCCTGCATGTATTATGCCCCGGCATATATGCGGAAATAGGCAATACCCCACTCCATTGCCTGTCCCGTTCCTCCGAAGAAGCCGATATACGCCGGGGCATAATACATGCAGGCTGCCGCAACCACGACCCCTGCCCCACAGCTCAGGACAATGCTCTGTTGAAATATGTTGTCGGCCTGACCGTACGCGTTCCGGCCGCAGGCACGGGCCACAAGGGCCATGGCGCCGGTACCCAAAATGAGTGATATACCGCGGACAATAAAAAAAGCATTGCCTGAAATCGACACGGCGGCTACGGCATCCGGACCCAGGCGTCCTACAAAAAACAGATCAGCCAGGATGTACACCGTGTACATCAGCATTGAAAAGGCTATGGGCCCGGCAAGGCCGACCAGCAGACCGGTTATCGGACCCCGGGTTAAATCCTTATGGCGTTTCTTCATATAGCAGCGTCCCGAACGGCAAAAACACTCTCATATAGCAACGGAAAGAAAAAGGAGGTGGCCTGCGTGACCACCTCCTTGTATACTATATGGATTGATAAATATATTTATAGATCTTTTTAATTACCCGTCCAGGAATTTGCCAGCACGCCGCCGGTATCAATATCGATGGAAATAGATGCGTGTCTGTCATTAAGGATATCGTTCACATCGAAGTCATTCGGATAGACTTGGCCCTGATCGCCGGCTTCCAGGAACACAACCATTGCGGTCTCAACCAGATGCAACGGATCTTCTGCCACCAGAATATTGTAATCATAGGCGCTCATCGGATTGGGATGGCTCTCGATTTCGGTAAGTGCAATACCCAGCACATAACCGATATCATAGTTGTTGATATAGCTGAGCGGTACGGTATAGGTAACCGGCTCCGTGCCTTCACTGGTTGTTCCGTCGGCAAACACAAAAATACCGTAGGCCTGGGTACCGCCTGCATTGATAAAGTTGAACCCCCAGGCCGGATTATCGGCGGCATCGCCCAGGTGGCCGCGCTGGTCGATCCAGTGACCGACAACACCCGAAAGCTGGGCGCCTGAATCCCAGGCCTGTGCCAGGGGCAGGGCTGTGTGGTAGGCCTGCTCAACACTGCCGGTACTTTCCCAGGATTTCCTTAACACAGCGCCGGTTTCGGCGTTAATATCGACATAGCCGTACATTTCTTTGAGGATGTCGCGCACATCAAAATCATGGCCGAGGTCGGCAGACATGGTGGTGCCGTCGACAAAAACCACCATACCGGTGGCTACAGCATGGTCCGGGTCAACGCCGAACAGCACCGTATATTCATAATCATCCAGCGGGTTGGGGTGATTGGCGACATTGCCGGTGGCCGTCTGCATCACCACTCGGGCACTGTAGTTGCTGTAGTGCCGTATTTTCTGCGTAAAGGTAACGGATTCTTCCCCGGCATCGGTAGCGCCGTCGGCCGTTACGAAAACACCGTAGGCCTGGGTGCCGGCACCGTTGACATAGGTGAACCCCCAGGCCGAGTTTTCATCCGTGCTCAGTTCGGCATTGCTGTCCAGCCAGTAACCGACGATACCGGTCAGCATGGCACCGGAGTCCCAAGCCTTGGCCAGCGGGGCGGCTTTGGCCTGAGCCCATTCAAGGCTCAATTCGTTTTCCCAGGACGTGTACAGGATGGCACCCGTTTCGGCATTAACATCAACATAAGCATGCATCTGTTGCAGAATGGCACCTATTTCAAAATCATCGGGATAGGTGTGCTGCTGGTCGTCTTCCTCAACGAACACAACCATGGAGGTGGGAACACCGTGGTCCTCGGGCACGCCCAGCAGGTAGACATAATCATAACCGCTCAAGGGGTTGGGGTGATTTTCAATTTCATCGACGGCGGCCTTAATGTGGTCGACCACATCATTGGTGGTGTAGGTCGCGGTCAACTCCTCGGTAAACACTACCGTTTCTTCACCGGCATCGGTGGTCCCGTCGGCGAACACAAAAACCCCGTAGCCTTTGCTGCCGTCGGCATTTACAAAATTAAAACCCCAGCCGGGTTTGTCGTTGTCATCCCCCAACTTTCCGGTATCATCCAGCCAGAAACCAACAATTCCGGTCAGCTTGTTGTCGGCATCCCAGGCATCAGCCAGGGCCTGGGCTTTTACCAGAGCTTTTTCAAGGGTCGGTTTTCCCGTAAGATCACAACCCCAAAAACTCAGTGTTGCAATAAAGACCAGCATCGCAAATGCCGTACTGCTCAAAACAATCGCTTTTCTTTTCATACTCCTCCTCCTGTGTTGAGGGTTTTCAAATGTGTTCTGTTTATTTTCGGTTAAGTATTTACTTTTCTAAAAGCATTTTTCACTGTATATTCCAGACTAGGAAAATATAAAATAATTTCTTTTAAATAATTTTTATGCAGTCTATTAATATTGTGCTTATATCGCTAATAAAAAGACTATGTCAAGTTTTTTTTAATATATTTTTTATAAGTATTTTTTCTTACGGCGCCGGCATCCCTGTTTGACAAAAAAAGTAGTATTTCATATAGTTAGCCAGATCAATACCCGAAAACACCCTGTAATGGCCCCTGTAATGGCAAAAATACTGCTTCTTTCCTGCAATACCAGTACAAAACCCTCACCGGTATACCCCCTCGGGCTGTCCGTAGTAGCCCAGGCCGCCAGAAACCGGGGGCATGAAGTACTCGAATGGGACCTGCTTTTGAGCCGGCACACCCTGGAGGAAACGGCTCAGCAAGCCGCGGAACTCGGTCCCGATTGCATCGGACTGTCCCTGAAAACGCTCAGTCATCTTCCCTATACCGACGAAACATCTTACATATCTCACTACCGCCGGGTCGTCAAAAGCCTCAAAAAGGCACACCCCGGCCCGATTATCCTGGGGGGTCCGGCATTTTCCCTGTTTCCCGAATTCCTCCTTGAATATCTGCAAGGTGATTATGGAATTATCGGCGAAGGAGAATGCGCTTTTTATACTCTGGTTGAACAGATAGCCAACGGTTCCCCACCGCAGGCTAAAATCATCTCCGGCACCAAAAAGCCCGGCGCTTACGCCATCCCGGTCAGAGACGATGCAATGTGCACATACTATAAACAATCCGGCGGCATGCTTAACATTGAAACAAAGCGCGGCTGCCCCTACCGCTGCATCTACTGCCCGACACCGGAACTGGAGGGCCGGTCGTACCGGCACCGGGCATGTGAAAACGTTGCGAATGAAATCCACCAGCTTGTACGGCAACAGGGCATGGATTACTATTTTATTGTCGATTCGGTTTTTAATGATCCGGCAGAGAAATATCTTGCCCTTGCCGAAGAGATTCTTCGCAAAGACATCACCATCCCCTGGACCGCCTATCTCAGGCCCCGGGGCCTGAAAAAAAGGGACCTCGACCTGTTAAAGCGCGCCGGGCTGTATTCGGTTGAAATAGGAGTTGATGCGTCAACCGACACAACCCTGGAACAGATGGGAAAAGGTTTTTCCTGGGACGATGTTATGGAGACCTGCAGCCTGCTGAACCGCGCCGGTATACACAGCGCCTTTTTTATCATTTTCGGCGGGCCGGGTGAAACAGCCCGCACCCTGAAGGAGGGACTGCACAACGTCGAACAACTGACCGACTGCGTGGTCTTCGGCGATACCGGCATCAGGGTGCTCCCAAAAACACCATTATATGAAAAGGCACTGCAGGAGGGACTTATCCCTCCGGACCGTAACCTGCTTGATCCGTTCGTATATACCTCACCCGAAGTGTCTGAAGAGTGGCTGCGTCAGGAAGTAACCACGGCCTTCAAGGGACGGACCGACCGGGTCTATCCTCACGCCACCCATAACAGCAAAGTACCCTTGCTGCGCAAAATGGGTTACCGAGGACCGGCCTGGGAACTACTGAAAGATAACCGTGCCGATATCATGAAACAGTTTTCTCAAAAGAAAAGTGGCAATGCGTGGAGAAAGAAGAAAGGGGTAAAGTAACCGTTTGCAGTACCCAGAAGCTATAGGTGCTTAAATCCGAGGGAATGAGGCGCATTAGGCCCAAATCAAGCAAGGGTGCAGAACGCAACGCCCCGCGTATGGACATTCTCCAACAGCCTTCCAGACCACAAAGCAAAAAGCTCCAGAGGCAAGGCGCGTAAATTCGAGGGAATGAGGCGTACTTTTCTGTACGCTGCAATGACCGAGGATGCAACGCAACGCAGCATATGGGCTGTTTGCTTTGTGGTCCTACTCTTTCGGACGCTTATACTCATGCCACTCAATATCACCGGTAAGCCAGTTGGGAATGCCGAGCTGCCCCTCCTGCACGTTATAATAGAAAGCGCTGCCCTTATAGGGGTCGAATATCTGAAAGACCGGAAATTCCGTCACCCGGGTTCCTTCCAGATCCAGCCCGTTCATAACGGCCGTATTTTTCACAATCTCCCAGCACATGGCCGCATTCACCATGGACACAAAAATCTTGCAGGAGCGGTTGTCTATTTGACGGGTAAGTAATTTTTCCAGAACTTCGGGATAGTACTTCTCCGGCCGGCCGGGAAACATGAGCAGCTTTGCATGCCGGGAGCGCAGGTTGTCGAAATCGATATCATCCAGTGCCTGCTCATCGGTGCCGAAGCCGGTGGCGTTTTCAGCCTCTGGGTCGCCTTCATTGGTAACCGTGCTCACAATCCACAGGCCCGAAGACCCGGGTCCGATCACGCAACGTTTTTTCAGCTCGGCACAAATCCGGGTCACAACCAGGTTGGCCTCGATATCCGATGTACCCAGGGCCACAATATCTTTCGCGGCAATGATGTCACGCAGCCACGCGTAGTCAGCTCTGGTCAGCCTTTTATGGTGCGGCAGCACCGTGCATGCGGGGTTGATGCTTTTCAGGTAGTTTTCCCACGCCTGAACCTTGGGCGTCCCAACAGCGCCGGCACAAAACGGAAGCCGGTTCAGATTTGTCGCCTCGACAACATCAAAATCAACTATTTCAAAATGCTGATAGCCTACCCGCAGCAGTTGATCCAGCACCGCTCCGTTCCCGCCGGTCCCGATAACGGCAATGCGGGTTCGGCCGATACAGTCAATAAGCTCTTTGGAAAAATTAAGATATCCCCTTTGCCGTTCGGTAATCGCTTCCCACATGCTCCGTTTCCTCCTGCACCATCACTCCGGTGTTGACACTGTCGGCATGCCGAACTCCAGCAGCCGCGCATTAAAACTCCAGGGTATTCACTGCGCGCGGATACGGTATTACGTCACGAATGTTCTTCATGCCGGTAACAAACTGGATGACCCGCTCAAAACCCAGCCCGAACCCAGCATGGGGCACACCGCCGAACTTGCGAAGCTCAAGGTACCACCAGTAATCGGCCGGATCGAGCCCGAACTCTTTTATCCGCGCCTCGAGCCTGTCGTGGTCGTCTTCGCGCTGGCTGCCGCCGATGATCTCGCCCAGCCGCGGTACCAGCACATCCATGGCCCTGACGGTTTTATTGTCATCGTTCATTTTCATGTAGAAGGCCTTGATCTCCCGCGGATAATCCGTCAGGATGACCGGCAGCCCGTAGACCTCCTCGGTCAGGTATTTTTCGTGCTCACTTTGCAGGTCCGTGCCCCATTTAACCGGAAACTCGAAATCTGCTTTCGCTTTCATCAGCTCTTCAACCGCTTCGGTGTAGGTAACCCGCTTAAAATCGCTCTTGATGATACTCTCCAGGTTTGCAATGGTGCCCTTATTGATCCAGCGGTCGAAAAATTCCATATCATCGCCGCAGTGCTCCAGTACATAGCTGAAAATATATTTCAAAAATTCCTCGGCCACATCCATATTGAGGTTCAGATCGCAAAACGCCATCTCCGGCTCAATCATCCAGAACTCAGCCAGATGGCGCGAAGTGTTTGAGTTTTCGGCCCTGAAGGTAGGCCCAAAGGTATAAATATTTTTCAGGGCCAGGGCATAGGTTTCGCCTTCCAGCTGGCCGCTCACGGTCAGGGATGCTTTTTTGCCGAAAAAATCCTGGCTGTAGTCGGGTTTGCCGTCGGCCAGCGGCACCTGCTCCAGCGGCAGGGTGGTTACCTGGAACATCTCTCCGGCCCCTTCGCAATCGCTGCCCGTGATAATCGGGGTGTGGATATAGACGAAGTCACGTTCCTGGAAGAATGAATGGATCGCATAGCTCATGGCGCTCCTCACCCGAGCCACGGCCCCGAAGGTATTGGTGCGCGGCCGCAGGTGTGCTATCTCACGCAGAAACTCAAATGAATGCCTCTTTTTCTGCAGCACATAATCCGGCGGTGCCTCGCCCAGGATCTCAATACCGGTAACTTTCAGCTCCACGGCCTGCCCTTTGGCTGGCGAGGGGATAAGGTTGCCGGTGATCGCTACGCTGCATCCGGTATTGATCCGCTTCATGATGTCGTCGTACCCGGGCAGGGTCTGCTCGGCGATTGCCTGCAGATTTTTAATGCTGGTGCCGTCATTGATTTCCAGAAAAGCTATGCCTTTTGAGTCCCGCTTGGTGCGTATCCAGCCCTGCACGGTCAGTTCCTGCTCCTGGGGCTCCATCTGGAGGATATGCTTGATTCCGGTCTTTTCCATTCAGTGTTCCTTTCTATCCAGGCCGGACGTTCCGGCCGCTCCCGTTTCGAGGGGTTTCCGTCTGATACCTAGTATAAATAAACCGGGTGCGAATCGGGGTTCTTACCGAAAAAAGTCACGTCGTCGATTTTGTTGATCTTCCCGCCCCGCAGAATCGAATACAGCGTGCGTTCAATGCCGATACCGCCGCCGAAGGTGTCCGGGAAAAGGGGTTTTCCCTGCTCGTCTTGCATGGATACAAAATAGAGAAACGGGCCGTAGCCTCCCAGCTCATCCAGATTTTCAATATTTCCGTTGTTGATAACCGGCCGAACCGGCAGCACCTTGTTGTCGATTATGCGATCAACAATGGGTTCGAACAGCCATTCGCGGATTGCGCCGGAAAGGATCTCTTTGGCCGGCGATTGCTTGCCGCTTTGAGCATCGATACTTTTTGCCAAAATATCATAATTAAAAATATTTTCCGACGGTACATCCGACATCGCCGCCTTGGACCCGTCGGCATTCAGATACGGATACACCAGATCGTAATTCTCACGCATCAGGCCCGTAATCCAGAAGAACTGTGAGTCGGTCTCCTCACCCAGCTTCTCTTCATGGCCCTTGGCGCCGTATTTTGCCACACCGGCGTCCTTGGTAAAGCTGGGGAACGGGGTTTTGGGCACTTCAATCACCACCCCGAGCTGTTTGAGGTGATCGGCGCATTTGGCGTTGATGGCCTCGCAGGCTTTGACGATCAGGCGCTCAAAAAAATTTTTAGCCCGGTCCATATCGGCCCGCAGGATGTCCAGCACCTGGTCGGGCTTGTTATAATAGGTGTCGAGATCGACACCTCTGTTGCGGTTCAGCTCGATATCCATCTGGGAAAAGTCCGCCAGGTAGCGGCCGCGCTGCTCATTGGTAGGGCTTTCGATTTCAAGGCGGATATTGGGCGAGTCGACATACACGCCTTTGATGCTGCGGTTTGAACAGGCCATAAACTTGCTGTAGATCATACTGTGGGTTGTCAAATAGGTATGACCTTTATAGGCAATGGAGGGCGTATGCTCGATATCATGGGCAAGGGGGTCGGTTATGATGCTCATCATGACCTTTTCAAGATTAAACAGTCCCTCATCGGCCAGATAGGAATTCATCGCCTGGACAAAAGCGGTCCGGATCGCCATAACACAGTACAGTTCGTCCGAAATCCACTTGCCGGCATAATTCTGACGGATAAATTCATCCATCGTGGTACCGCTCTCATTGATTGCAGATTGAAACCGGAATAAACTTTCGCCGATAATTTTACTGTTTTCTTCCATAACGTATCCTCTTTGATAATATATTTACGTACTCATATCGATTTATGACGTTTCTTCACCTTCCAGCCGCTGCAGGGTAGTGTCATATTCCGGAAAGCCTACCAGGGCCTGAAGTTCCTTGAAATCGAGCATCTGTTCGGGCGTTTTGCCCTCCTGAAGGCTCCTCAGGGCCTCGCGCATAGCGCGGGCGGCCACCGACAAAAGTGTCAACGGATAGGCTGCGATCTTAAACCCCATCTCCTCAAGCACTGCCGGGGGCAGCACCGGGGTACGGCCCTGCTCAACCATATTCACCAGTTGACGGCCGCCCACCTCGCGGCATACCTGCCGCATCTCGTCTTCGGACTGGGGCGCCTCGACAAACTGGATATCCGCACCAATATCCATAAAAGCGCGGGCCCGTTCAATGGCCTCATCCAGCCCGCGCGTGGCCCGGGCATCGGTGCGGGCCATGATAATGATGTCGTCTCCCTGCCGCCGGGCTTCTTCCCGTGCTTCAACCGCGGCCCGAATCCGCTGCAGGGCTTCGGCACGCTCAACAACTTCTTTGCCGCGGGTATGTCCGCAACGCTTGGGGCTGCGCTGGTCCTCAATCATAACACCGGCAAAACCGGCCTGGATATAACCCTGCACGGTCCGCTTTACATTTACGGCATTGCCGTAGCCGGTATCGCCGTCGCCGATAACCGGCAGGGTTGTGGCCGTGCAGATGCTGCGGCCCTGGTCGACCATTTCACCATAGGAAATAAGGCCGGTATCGGGCAGTCCCAACCGGGCGGCCGACACCGCAAACCCGCTCATAAACGTGAGCTGAAAACCGGCCTCCTCGATCAGCCTGGCGCTCAGGGCATCAAAGCAGCAGGGCATTAAATGGATGCCGGGCTGTTCAAGCAACTGCCGAAGCCTTTTGACGGCAGCACCTTGTCTGGACATGGGTTAAACCTCACTTATACCTTATTCGGGGTAATTTCCCGGGTGCTTACGGCAAACTTGTCGCCGCCCAGGTGATGCACCAGTTCCAGGCCGTTGTCATAGCACCAGCCTCCGTCCTTGAAGTGATCCTCAGCCACATGGGCGGCAAGAATCTGAGCAATCAGCAGTGATGACGCCCCCATATCAACCACTTGGCAGACCCGGCATTCCAGGTTGCCGACCGCCTCATTTACCAGGGGTGCTTTGATTGTATCGGCCTTCCGGCGCGTCAGCCCGAATCGCTCGAACTTGTCCGGCACCTTACTGCCGGTGGTGCGTCCGCAGCCCAGCACGGCGTCGACGATTTCAGCGCCGGGGATATTGACCCCGAACTCACCCGTCCGCTCTATAAACGGATATGAGTAGTGCCGTTTGCCGGAAAGGATTGCCAGCATTCCCGGGTCGCGGCGCAGCGGCATGTTCCAGGTAACGGAAAACAGGTTGTCCTGCGATCCGTCGCCCACACTGATGATGACGACCGCCCCGGGATTAATCAGGCGGTATCCGTTTGGCGCAGATTCAATGGTAATTTTATTCATTTCTTCTCTCCCTTAGCGGAAAATTATCACATACGAGGCTACTGTTTCATGAAACGATACGCAATAAAAGCATGCGCCGTTAATTGTTGTCGATTTTTTTCTTTTCCGGCAGCCTCCTGCCACACAAAAAAGCTCTATAATAGCGTATCTTGACACTAATGTGAATACCCAAAAAATCAGCCTGCATAGCGGCAAGAGATTGCCGCACTCGCGATACGGCACTTCAAAAATATATCGTTTTAACAGTATGTTGCAACAAAAAACGGATTGTGACTTTTCTTCCTTTTTCGGCAGGGCTTCCGCAGATCCGTCCTTTTCTTGACACCCTTTCTTTACACCGGTATAATTTTTAATTTACTCCAGCAAAAAAATTTTCTCACAGGAAAGCATGCCCCATGAGCATTAAACTGACAATTTCTGAAATCATCAAAGCCACCGGAGGAAAACTCCTGTCGGGGTTCGGTATGAGCATGGTTGAGGCAATCTGCATCGACCCGGCAGCGGCACCCTCCAACAGCCTGTATGTCCCCGTTGAGGGTGCCCGTTCACGCTCTGCGAAACACATTGAGGATGCCTTTAAAAAGGGCGCCATAGCCGCTTTTGTACGGCCGGGCAACAGTGCGGTTGTCCGCATGGCAAAGAGCCTGACCGGAAAAATGGTTATAGAGGTCGACGACCCCCTTGCCGCCATGGGAGAGGCAGCCCGTTTCTGGCGCCAGAAACGGGCTATGCCACTGGTTGGGGTAACCGGAGATGCATCGGCCACAGCCATACAAAAACTGGCGGCGCACATCACTGCCGACCACCTCGGCACCCATATCAATACAGAATCAGACATTCAGGGGGTATCTCTCTGCCTGGCGCAGCTCAATGCCGAAACCCGCGCCGCCGTATACACTCTGGGGCTTGATAATCCGGACGAGGTTGAACGGCTGGCTGAGATCAGCGACCCAACGGCCGGACTCATCTCAGGCACCAGTTCTTCTGCAGTCAAAAAGCATGCGGCCCTGTTTCGCTATCTCGGCAAAGAACATACTGCTCTGATAAACATCGACGACCCGGCCTCCAAAGACCTTGACAAAGAAACCAAAGCCCGGGTTCTCACGTTCGGCACTGAAAAAGGGGATATTCATGCGGGCAACATTGACGAGACAAGCCCCGGGCGAGTATCTTTTGACCTGCATGTTTTTAAAAAGAAAAAGTCCGTTTCCATGACCCTTCCGAACGACAGTACCATGAACACCGTTGTTGCGGCAGCGGCCATAGCCCACGTCCTGGGCCTGTCCATAGAGGAAATTGCAGAAGGGCTTACAACTTTCTAGAATAGTGATGGATTACACCCCGATTCTTTCTTTAACGCAATAAGGGCATGTCCTCCCTCCACGCATAAAGCAGTGCCTACTAAAAGTGTTTACCTTTTATTAGCTACGGGCTTTCTTTATCCCATTGCAACGCAGCGGAGTGCAGCGATTTCAGGAGGAGATAAGGGTCGACATGTTTGAGCCCCGTTCTTCAGGGGCGAGTTTGTTGGCCCGCCGAGTGAAATCGTGCCGCGAGGGTATCTCGCCTTTGGCGGGACAAGTTGCAGGGCACCTTTTCTTTTGCCTCCTTTTCTTTGGGGCGAACAAAGAAAAGGGGGAGAAGACGCGTAGCGTTTTATAAACATATTCTCCCTGAATCGCTCAAAGCTATTCGGGTCGCACGGCTGAAAGCCGTGGTTTTAGAAATTTAATTAATCGCTTGAAAAAAATACGCGCAGCATGGAACGGATACGAAACTTCAGCATCATCGCCCACATTGATCACGGCAAATCGACCCTGGCCGACCGGCTTATCCAGCAGGTAGGCCTCATAGACGAACGCCAGTTCCACGACCAGTTGCTCGACACCATGGACATAGAGCAGGAGCGGGGCATTACCATTAAAAGCCAGACCTGTTCCCTGCCCTTTAGCAATGACCAGGGCGAGCAATTTGAGCTTAACCTCATCGATACTCCCGGGCACGTTGACTTTTCGTATGAGGTGTCCCGGGCTCTGGCATCCTGCGAAGGCGTATTGCTGCTGGTTGATGCCGCCCAGGGCGTTGAGGCCCAGACCCTCGCCAACCTGTATGCCGCCATGGAGCACGACCTTGAGATCATCCCGGTCATCAATAAAATCGACCTGCCCGCAGCCGATGTAGAGAGAGTGAAAGAGGAGATAGAGATAGAACTGGGGCTCGATTCGGATCAGGCCCTGCAATGCTCGGCCAAAGAAGGTATCGGCATCCGGGAGGTGTTTGAAGCCATAACCAAACGCCTGCCGCCGCCCGCAGGCGAAGCGGCAAACCCACTTTCGGCCCTGATTTTCGATGCCAACTACGACTCCTTCCGGGGAACCGTGGTAAGTTGCCGGGTGTTTGAAGGATCGGTTAAAACGGGCGACACCATCCGCTTTCTGTCCAATGGCGCAACCTATAAAGTAGAAGAAGTGGGCGTGTTCCGCCTGAAGCTGGAGCGCCGCAGCCGGTTGAGCGCCGGAGAGGTGGGATATATTATCGCCGGCATCAAAACCGTCAGCGACACCCGGGTGGGCGACACCATTACCCTTGACAGCAACCCCTGTGACGAAGCGCTTCCGGGATTCAAGGAAGCAAAGTCCATGGTCTTTTCCTCGATTTATCCCATCGCCTCCGACGACTATCCGGGGCTGGTGGAAGCCATGGAAAAATACGAGCTCAACGATGCCGCCTTTCACTACCAGAAGGATTCATCGGCTGCTCTGGGCCAGGGATTCCGCTGCGGTTTCCTGGGGCTGCTGCACCTTGAAATCGTTCAGGAGCGCCTTGAGCGGGAGTTCAACCAGTCCATCATCATGACCGCTCCCAGCGTTGAGTACCGTTTTGTTTTGAAAAACGGCGACAAGGTTACCGTCGACAACCCGCTCTACTACCCGGAACCCACCGAAATTGAAACAGCACTTGAGCCGTATGTGCGTACAACCATCATCATCCCCGAGCGCTATATGGGGGCCGTTATGAAGCTCTGCACCGAGCGACGCGGTATCAACTCGCGCTTCAACTACCCCACGCCGGGGCGCATTGAAATTCACTTCGACATGCCGCTGGCCGAAATCGTGTACGACTTCTACGACCGCCTTAAAACCGTTACCCAGGGGTACGGCTCTTTCGACTACGAATACCTCGACCACCGCGAAAGCGATCTTGTAAAAGTCGACATCCTGGTCAACCATGAGCCGGTGGATGCCCTGTCGCTGATCGTACATCGCGACAATGCGCGGCCTCGGGGGCTGCACATCTGCGAGAGGCTTAAGGATGAAATTCCACGCCAGATGTTCAAGATTATTATCCAGGGAGCCATCGGCGGCAGTATCATCGCCCGCTCCACCATCAACCCGTTCCGCAAGGATGTAACCGCCAAGTGCTACGGCGGTGATATTACCCGTAAGCGCAAGCTGCTTGAAAAGCAGAAGAAGGGTAAAGAGCGCATGAAAATGGTGGGCGCGGTGCAGATACCCCAGAAGGCGTTTGTATCGATTCTCAAAACCGAAAGCGAATAATGCTGATTATCGGCCTTCACCGGCTTCAGTCCAATTTATTGAGCATTGCATGCCATGTGTAATGACATCCAAAGCCCCGGGCTCTATATCCACATCCCCTTCTGTGTCAGGAAATGCCCGTATTGTGACTTTTATTCATCTGAAGACACGCAACAGATCGACTCCTTTCTGGATGCCCTTGACCATGAAGCCCGGCTGTATCAGGAACAGTTCAAGCGCTTCGGATCGCTCTACATAGGCGGGGGCACTCCCTCACTTCTTTCCGCCCGGGCCTGCACCCGGCTTCTGGAAATAATCAAAAGCCACTTCACCTTTACAGAATCGGTTGAAGTCACCTTAGAGGCAAACCCGGATGACATCTCTCCCCAAAAGGCCTCTTTATATCGGGACCTGGGCATCAACCGGATCAGCCTCGGCATTCAGTCCTTTGACGACGAGGTACTCAAGTTTTTGCAGCGGAGACATACAGCCGACCAGGCAGGAAGAGCCGTATCCATTATCAGGGAAGCCGGCTTTGACAACCTGGCCCTCGATCTCATGTATGCCGTTCCCGGCCAGTCTGAATCAAGCTGGAGGGACTCCCTGCAGCAAGCACTCAGATGTACCCCCGAGCATCTTTCCTGCTATCAGTTGACCATAAAAAAGCAGACCCCGTTCCACACTTTAAAGACAAGCGGTACCCTGAAACCACTTCCTGACGACGCCCAGGAAGAACTGTTCCTGCAAACATCTGATTTTCTTCGCAAAAACGGTTATATACACTATGAGATCTCAAATTTTGCCAAAAACAAGGCGTGCTATGCCCGGCACAATGCCAACTACTGGCTGCATGTGCCCTACCTGGGCCTTGGGCCCTCGGCCCATTCTTTTGACGGAACGGCTCGCTGGTGGAATAATGCCTCTGTTTCCAAATACATAGACCTGATTTCGCATGGGACGGCCCCGGTGCAAAAGAGGGAAAACCTCTCTGCCGACCAGCGCCGCCTGGAAAAGCTGTTACTCGGCATGAGAACCCGGCGGGGGATAGAGCTTGATACGCTGTCGGCATATCCACAGGGAAAAACCGTTCTGCCCGGCCTCGTAGAAAAGGGCCTGCTGGAGATTTTCGAAAACAGGATACAGCCGACCACCCGGGGATTTCTCGTAGCCGACAGCCTGCCGCTCCTGTTTCTCTGATTGTTAATTCCAGGTTGTTTTTAGGTTAAAATATGATTAATTATTTTCACAATGTATGGTATACTTGCTGCCCAAAAAATGACTACTTTTGATACGTTTATCAAACGGCTGCTTGACGGCATGGTAAGCCTGACCGGTCTTCTGGCGACGCTGCCGATACTCCTCGGCATTGCGGGCCTGATTCGCCTGACCATGGGCTCTCCGGTGCTGTTCAGACAACAGCGGCCGGGTCTCCACGGAAAGACCTTTTACCTGAACAAATTTCGCACCATGCGGCATCTCCGTCCGGGAGAAGATGCTGCAAAAACAGACGCGGTGCGCATAACCCGGCTCGGCAGGCTCCTTCGGGCAACAAGCCTTGATGAACTGCCGACCCTCTTGAATGTTTTAAACGGTGATATGAGCCTGGTCGGGCCGCGCCCCCTGCTGATGCAGTATCTCGACCGGTATACACCTGAACAGGCCCGGCGCCACGAGGTTAAACCCGGTATTACCGGCTGGGCACAAATTAACGGGCGCAACGCAATATCCTGGGAAGAAAAATTTACCTTTGATATCTGGTATGTAGACAACCGCACTCTTTGGCTGGACCTCAAAATACTGTGCCTTACCGCCCTGAAAGTACTGAAGCGCGAAGGAATCAGCCATGCCGGGGAAGCAACCATGCCGGAATTCATGGGAACGAAAAAGAACAATACCTGAGAAAACCGAACAATCAAAAAACTTTCGACACAATTCATTTACCTGGCGCTATGCCTTCAGCAGGAAGAGGTCTTCACCGGTAAAATAACTTTAGTCTTCACCGGTAAAATAACTTTAAATTGCAATAAATACGAACAGGAAGGATTCTCATGATCAGTTTATCAATGGTAGTTACTATTCTCGGTGGGCTCAGCCTTTTTCTTTACGGAATGAAGGTTATGAGTGAAGGTCTGCAGAAGGTTGCCGGCAACAGGCTTCGGACAACCCTGCAAAAAATAACCAACCACCGGCTTTCCGGTGTCTTTACCGGTTTTTTCATCACGGCAGCCATTCAATCATCCAGCGCCACCACGGTCATGCTGGTCAGCTTTGTCAATGCCGGTCTTATCAACCTAACCCAATCACTGGGCGTCATCATGGGAGCCAACATCGGCACAACCGTAACCGGCTGGCTCGTGGCCCTGCTTGGTTTCAAAGTGAAAATAGCAATGTTCGCACTGCCGGCAATTACTGTCGGCTTTTTTGTGCGCTTTCTAGGACGGCAAAAACTGACCGACTGGGGCGAAGTGCTCCTTGGCTTCGGGCTGCTCTTTTTCGGCCTGACCCTGATGAAGGACGCCCTGGGTGACCTGAAAAAATCCCAGGAAGTGATTGCCTTTATGAGCACCTTCCGGGCATCCGGCATCTTCTCTACCATCATGGTTATAGGTGTGGGCTCAGCGGTAACCATGGCTATTCAGTCCTCCAGCGCCACGATGGCACTGACCCTGACCCTGGCAAATCAGGGGATTATCGACTACCCGACCTGCGCCGCCCTGATTCTGGGCGAAAACATCGGCACCACCATTACCGCCAACCTGGCGGCTATCGGCGCCTCAACCGCCGCCAAGCGTGCGGCCCGGGCCCACATGATATTTAATATTCTAGGTGTTGTTTGGGTGCTGATTCTTTTTCAGCCCTTTCTGCACCTTATCGACAACATCGTTCCGGGAAATGTATTTGCACCCTCCTCTGCTGAAGCCGGTAAAGTGATGCCGGATCACCTGGCCGCCTTCCACACACTGTTTAATATTGCAAACACCCTGGTGTTTCTCCCCCTGCTGAGCCTGCTGGCCGCGGGTGCCAGATTTCTGGTTCCTGAACAGAAGGAAGCCGGCGAGCGGCATCTCACCTATATCACCTCAACCCTGATCAATACACCGGGTCTTGCCATTGAGGAGTCAAAGCGTGAGCTGGCCCGCATGGCTGAAAAAGTCCTGGAAATGCACGACACCGTTATGGAACTCTTCAACAAAAAGGAGAAAACCCAAAAGGACTATTATGAATATACCCAGGCTATAACCAGCCTGGAAACCGTCACCGACAACCTTGAACGGGACATCTCATCCTTTCTGGTTCGGATTATCCGCAACACCACCTCCCGGGATCAGAGTGAGGAAATTTCTGAAATCCTCAACGCAGTAAACAACCTCGAGCGAATCGGCGACCACTGCGAATCGCTGCTGAAGCTGATGAACCGCCTGCATGAAAAGAACCTGACCTTCACCGACGAGGCCGCAACGGACATTAACGAAATAGCATCTAAAGTCCGTGATATGCTGGTGCTTATCAGTGATCATATAACCATGCGCAAAACCAACATTATGATTGACGCTGAAAGCCTTGAAAGCGTCATAAACAAAATGCGTCACAACCTGCGAAAAGGCCATATCAAGCGTTTAAACGAAGGTGCCTGTGGAGTCAACCAGGGACTTGTTTTTCTGGACATGCTGAGCAGCTTTGAAAAGATCGGCGACCATGCTTTCAACATTGCCGAGTCCATTTCGGGCTTGAGATAACATAATTAGTTTTTATGCTTTTCACAAAAGGCTGGAAGAAGAAAGACCGTTTCTTCCGGCCTTTTGTTTTATTGACAGAAACAGTCTTTATTCCTTATAGTTATTACGTCTTTATTCATACTTTTTAAAAATGCTCCGTCTTGTCCGGCAGGCATATGAGTAAACGTTTACATGCTATCTTTTGCAGCATCTTCACCCTGGTTCTTTTTTGCGAGGTTTGCCCCGCCCTGACCGTTGCGCATCAGACGGAGAAAACCTACCGTGCCCTGGCGGCAAAAGCCGACTCTCGTGGCTCCGTACGCCTGCTTGCCCGTCTGAAAACAGGCGGCACCAGCCACAGCACCAGGACAACGCGGCAGGCTGTGCTGCAACGTCTGGGAGTTCCTTCGATATCGGTTACACAGTTCACCTTTATTCCCTACATCGCCTTAAACGCAGATCCGGTGCTGCTGCAAAGGCTCTCTGCCGACCCCGGCATAGCCTGGCTTGAAGAGGATATGCTTTTTACCACCTGCCTTGATGAAAGCGTACCGCTTGTAGGCGGCAGGGCGGCATGGGACCTTGGACAAACCGGCGAGGGTCAGGTTGTGGCGGTTCTTGATAACGGTTTCGACACCCGCCATCCCTTCTTTTCCGAAAAAACAATTATTGAGGCCTGCTTTTCCTCCAACGATCCGCAGCAGCAGATAACATCGCTCTGCCCCGATGGCGAAGATTCACAGCTCGGCACAGGCAGTGCCGTCAACTGCAGCGACGACGCCTGTTTTCACGGCACTCATGTAGCGGGTATCGCGGCAGGGCGGAGCAGCGACTTTTCCGGCACTGCCGAAGATGCGGACCTGCTGCTGATACAGATAGCCTCCCGTATCGATAGCGAGGAACTGTGTGTCGGCAATCCTCCCTGCTACAACATGACCTTTACTTCCGACATGCTCAGGGGGCTTGAATATGTTTATGCAGTGAAAGATACCTATGCTATTGCCGCCGTCAATATCAGCATGTGCCTTGGGAAAGAGCCGGAAAACTGCGACCTGGAACATGCAGCCCTTAAAAGTGCCGTTGATGTGCTTCGTTCCGCAGGCATTGCAACAATTGCCGCGGCCGGCAACGGATACCATGACGATGCCCTTTG
The DNA here is from genome assembly GCA_028282925.1 of Thermodesulfobacteriota bacterium. Classification (GTDB taxonomy): domain Bacteria; phylum Desulfobacterota; class WTBG01; order CAIYCZ01; family CAIRTM01; genus JANQGV01. The sequence goes on along the minus strand of JANQGV010000217.1, from coordinate 1,982 downwards.
TGTTCCGGCCTGTATTTCATCCATAATAAGTGTGGGATCGACTACAAAATTCGACAACGTGTCCTCTTTTTCAAACAGTTCTGAAAAGCTCTCCCTGCTGGCCCCGGGAGAGACCATTCAGTCGAGCGTTCCCGGCGGCGGCTATGCGTATCACAGCGGCACCTCCATGGCCGCACCCCATGTCGCCGGTGCCTGGGCTGTGTTAAAATCCCAGTGGCCCCCGGCTGCGGTCGATGATGCATTGTTTGCATTACAGTCTACCGGTATCGGTATCCTTGATAACAGAAACGGCCTTACAATCCCGAGAATCAGGATCGATCAGGCCCTGACCGCTCTTGAAACCCGCATGCGCACAGTTTCCATTTCCGTTTCCGGCACCACAATTTCAGAAACCGGGCCGCAGGAATCAATATGCACCGTCGCTCGTACTGGCGACAACTCTACCGCCATTGATATTCATTACAAAACAACCGGAACAGCAATTAACGGAACTGACTATACATTTCTTGACGGTGTGATTCGTATCCCATCCGGCAGCAACACGGCCGCTTTCTCCATTACCCCTCTTGTCGACCGGCTCTTTGAAGACAACGAGACCGTCGACATCTTTTTTCTGCCCGGCATCGGCTACTCCGTGGAAGATAACGCTTCTACAACCATAACCATTACCGACAGCCCTCCGGCGGACAGTGCCGTTGTTCTCCGGCACATGGTTACCCGAGACCAACCAGACAGCTCGTGTACATACCCTGAACCTGCCGTCACTGTTTCAACTGCCGACAACACCACCTGGTGCTGGCTGAACGCCGAAGGAATTGTGCCCAATGACTACATTGAATGGCACTGGACCGACTCCCGGGGCGATCTGTTTGCTTTGGATACGCAGGAGATTACTGCTGAAGGCCTGATCTGCCTCTGGTCGGGAATCGTCCTCAACGCCAACAACACCCTGCCTCTAACCGGTGACTGGTCGGTTAGTGTGTACTATAACGGCCTCATGGCTTTTACCGAAAAATTCACCGTCGCCGATCCGGATACCCAATGCATGCTTACCCGGATCCAGCCTGCTGAAATACAAGTGCCGGCGCTTCTGCCGAAAATAGTTCGGGTGCGTATTGACGGCGATGATCACGCCGCGTTTTCCCGGGGCAGCACACTCTCCTTTGCAACTGATACAATTACATCTCTTTTCACACTACCCCTCAGCACCAATACCCTGGCCGCACTGGTGCTGATATCTCCGTCTGCCGAGAGCGGCACCTATGCCGCCGGCGTGGACGACTGTGCCGGCATTGCCTTTGAGTTGACGGATGCCTCCAAAACTGTTCCAGTATATACGGAGCCGTAATGAAAAAAGCGCTTTGCCTCATTACCCTAACCATCTCCTTTTTGTCGACCGGGGTTTCCTCCGGCTGGGAATACTGGCAGGGCGGCACCACCGAATACCGCTGGGATACCCCATACTGTGAAGTGTACAGCCGTCCCGGTGCAACCGCCGAACAGGAAAACCGTATTGAAAATGCTGTTGATCTCTGGAACGATATTCCCACCTCCGGTTTTACCTTTGTCTACGGGGGCATTGCCGAAGACGAATCCTGTTTTATTGAATTCGACTACGACTTCGGTGAGTCGAGCACAATCCTAGGAAAGTGCCTGCTTAAAACCACCGGAACCACTATTCGGGGTGCCGAAATCCGGATTGCCGCCGATGTGCCGGAAGAAAGAATGCAGAATGTCATTTTGCATGAACTGGGACACGTGCTTGGCCTCGGGCACAGCATATCACCCGGCGCCATTATGCAGGCCCGAATTTTATTGGAGCATGCCGTTACCACCGATGATATTGAAGGGATTTCAACCCTGTACCCCTGTGAAGACTACCCCTGTAACGACTGCGATACAACACTCGATAAAGACTGCGACCACATTGCCGACACCGTGGATAATTGCCCCGATACATATAACCCTGCTCAGAGCGATAA
>JANQGV010000136.1 GCA_028282925.1 Thermodesulfobacteriota bacterium | reverse complement strand
GACCGTCGCCGACCCACTCGCTGATGTTGCCCTGCATATCGTACAGGCCCCAGGTGTTGGGCAGCCGGGTCCCCACCGGGTGAGACTCTCCACCGGAATTTTGATCGAACCAGGCATATTCAATGAGCGTTTTGTTGTCGCTGCCTGGGAAAAAAGGTGTCTGGGTTCCCGCCCGGCAGGCGTATTCCCATTCGGCCTCGGTGGGAAGCCGGTAGGCAATACCGGTTTTTTTATTCAGGCGCTTTATAAACTTCTGTACGTTGTTCCATGAAACGGTTTCCACCGGCAGCTGGGGGTGCCCTTTGAAGCGCGAGGGGTTGTCCTTCATTATCTGCTGCCACTGGGCCTGGGTCACTTCATACTTGGCGATGTAAAAAGAATCGAGGGATACGAAATGGGCCGGTCCTTCATCGGTGTCGCGCCCCTTTTCGCCTGGGGAAGATCCCATGATAAAGGTTCCCTGAGGGACAAGGATAAATTCGATACCGGTCAGCGGATCGATGTACGAGGGCGGGAAGCCGTCGCGGGGATTCAGGACCTGAATGTGTTCGCTGGTCAGGTGGGGGCCCGATGCGCACCCTGCCGCCATGTATATACAGCACAGGCAGGCAAGTAGCGCTAACATTGCATTCCGTTTCATAATCATCTTTGCTCTATGAGGGTTTTTTCAGCAAACTGCTTTATATGGGTGAGGTTTAAAAAAGGCCCTGCCGGTTAGGGCAGGGCCTTTGCTGATATCTAGAGCCCGGCAGCTTATTTTTTGATCTTGACTGCTTTGGCTTTTACTGTTGAAGTGAATTCTTGGTAGATCTGACCGATGCCGAATACCAGTTCAGTTTTGAAGCGAGGGCAGATGATCTGGTCGGCGCCTTCAAAATTTTGAATTGCTTTGTATGCTGCAGCCTGCTCGCAGACTACTTTAGCACCACCGAGCGGTCCCAAAGAAGCAGGGAAGCTACCGGAGATACCGGCATCTTCGCCAAGGTAAAAGAACAGGATCTTTTTAACGGAAGCAGAGGCTTCGGTGTCACCCAGAATTTCATATTTGGCATTTCCCTTCAGGTCAATGCCTACACCGGAAGTCATCATTGAATTATAGCTGTGGGAGCATCCCCAAGCCATCATAACTACAGCTATCAAAGCAAGAGTAAGTTTTTTCATGTTGGTCTCCTTTTAACTGGGTTTGATTAGTAAGTTGACTTGCTCGTTAGCTACTTCATTGTCTCTCCTCCGCCAAGATCACCCCCTCTCTCTAACATTTTTTATTAGGGTTAGCTAAAGTATTAGTTTGCCTGTGCAGCCAGGGCTGCAATTTAAGACCGAAGTATCAGATTATTGTCTCTTCGGCATCCAACTATAAAACTTGATATAATAATGTCAAGTTTTTTTTATAATGTTAAAATTGTGTGCAATAAGGCGTTAAATCGCGATATTTCATGTAGACCAGTGTTCTTTTAAGTGTTTAAATTTACTTCTTTTTTAATATTTCATGCTGAAGTGTGCAGCATTAATTTGAATTAATATCAGATAAACAAAAACGGGCTGGAAAAGGTCCTGTCCAGCCTTTTTCCAGAAATTACACATAAAGCATGATTCAGGCACAAAAAAAGGCGCTGCCGGGTACTGTGCAGTGCCTTTTTTTGTGTTTATTTACAGGCCGAATTTACTTCTTTTTTGATTTTTTCTTGGCCTGTTTTTCCTTGATAACGGCCTGGGCCGCAGCCAGACGGGCAATGGGCACCCTGAAGGGTGAACAGCTCACGTAGTTCATGCCTACGCGGTGGCAGAATTCAACCGAGCTGGGCTCGCCGCCATGCTCACCGCAGATACCCACTTTGAGGTTTTTGCGGGTGCTGCGACCTTTCTGAATACCCATATCAACCAGCTGACCAACACCGCCCTGGTCCAGGACCTGGAACGGATCTTTTTCGAAGATGCCTTTGTCGACATACTCTTTGAGGAATTTGCCGGCATCGTCGCGGCTGAACCCGCAGGTCATCTGGGTAAGGTCGTTGGTGCCGAATGAGAAGAACTCGGCCTCTGTGGCGATATCGTCGGCGATGAGCGCAGCGCGAGGCACTTCGATCATGGTACCGATCATGTAAGAAACCTTGGCTTTCTTTTTCTTGAAAACTTCCTGGATGGTTTCTTCGATAACCTGCTTGCAGATCTCAAGCTCGCCCATTTCACCGACCAGCGGTATCATGATTTCGGGCTGCACCTTGATGCGTTTCTTGCGTACGTTGATAGCGGCTTCAATGATGGCCTGGGCCTGCATCTTGATGATTTCCGGATAGGTAATTCCCAGGCGGCAGCCGCGGTGACCCAGCATGGGGTTGAACTCGTGCAGGTCGGCCACTTTGTCTTTCACCTGCTGCACGGAAACTTTCAGTACCTTGGCCATTTCCTTCTGGGATTTATCATCGTGGGGAACAAACTCATGCAGCGGCGGATCGATCAGGCGGATGGTAACCGGACGGCCGCCCATAGCTTTGAAGATGCCTTCGAAGTCTTTGCGCTGCAGGGGCAGCAGCTCTTTCAGGGCTGCTTCGCGTGATTTCTGGTCTTCGGCCAGGATCATTTTCCGCACGGAGATAATGCGGTCTTCTTCAAAGAACATATGCTCGGTGCGGCAGAGGCCGATACCTTCTGCTCCGAACTTGACTGCGGTGGCGGCGTCCTTGGGCGTATCGGCGTTGGTTCGGACGTTCAGTTTGCGGATGCCGTCGGCCCAGGACATGAGCTTCTGGAAATCGCCGGACAGCTTGGCGTCCTGGGTTTTGATCTGGTCGGTATACACGGCACCGGTGGAGCCGTTGATGGAGATATAGTCGCCCTCTTTCAGGGTTACTTTCCCGACGGTGAGTTTTTTGTTTTTGTAGCTTATGTTGACTTCGCCTGCTCCTGCAACACAGCAGGTGCCCATGCCGCGGGCAACAACCGCCGCGTGGCTGGTCATACCGCCGCGGGAGGTCAGGATACCGACCGCCGCATTCATGCCGGCAATGTCTTCTGGTGAGGTCTCGATGCGGGTAAGAATTACTTTCTCGCCCTTCTCGGCCCATACTTCGGCGTCGTGGGCATTAAATACGATCTTGCCGGTTGCAGCGCCGGGAGATGCGGGCAGGCCCTTTGCAATCTGGTTTGCGTCTTTCTCAGCCTTGGGATCGAATGTGGGGTGCAGAAGCTGATCGAGCTGGGCCGGATCAATGCGCATCAGGGCTTCTTCCTTGGAGATCAGCTTTTCCTTCACCATGTCAACGGCTATTTTCAGCGCGGAGGCTGCGGTTCTTTTACCGGAGCGGGTCTGCAGCATGTAGAGGTCGCCGTCCTGAATGGTGAACTCCATGTCCTGCATGTCGCGGTAATGTTTTTCAAGGCGGTCTTTCAGGCCTACCAGCTTCTGGTACTGTTTTTTGTTCTGACGGGCCAGGGTGGAGATGGGCAGCGGGGTGCGGATGCCGGCCACAACGTCTTCGCCCTGGGCGTTCATCAGGTATTCGCCGTAGAACTTGTTGGTTCCGGTTGACGGGTCGCGGCTGAAGCAAACGCCGGTTCCGGAGGTTTCGCCCATGTTGCCGAAAACCATGGCCTGTACATTAACAGCGGTTCCCAGCAGGCCTTTGATGTCGTTCAGCTTCCGGTAGGTATTGGCGCGATCGTTGTTCCAGGAAATAAAAACGGCGTTGATGGATTTTTCGAGCTGGGTCCAGGCGTCGGTCGGAAAATTTTCTTTGGTAACCTTTTTGTAAATCGCTTTGTATTTTTTAACAATGTCCTTCAGATCTTCAACGGTCAGATCGGTGTCGATTTTGGCCTTAACCTGTTTTTTCTTGGTCTCCAGGATGTGCTCGAAATCGTGGTGGGGTACGTCCATAACAACATCGCCGAACATCTGGATGAACCGGCGGTAGGCGTCCCAGGCAAAGCGGGCGTTGCCGGTCTTCTTGGTCAGGCCCTCTACAACTTTGTCACTCAAGCCCAGGTTCAGTACGGTGTCCATCATGCCCGGCATGGAAGCGGCGGCGCCGGAGCGCACGGAAACCAGCAACGTCTTGTCGGGGTCGCCGAACTTGGCTTTCATAACCGTTTCCAGCTTCCTCAGGTTCTTCTGGATTTCTTCCTTCAATCCCTTGGGCCATTTTTTCTTGTTTTTGTAAAACTCGTCGCATGTTTTCGTTGTGATGGTGAACCCGGCAGGTACCGGCATGCCCAGGTTGCACATTTCCGCCAGGTTGGCACCCTTGCCGCCCAGCAGTTCCTTCATGTCCGCTTTTCCTTCAGACTTCCCGCCTCCGAAGAAATATACATGTTTGGCCATAGTGTTTCCTCCTCATGCATTAATGTGGTTAGTATGTTTCTATTCTGTTGAAATCCTGGAAAAGTCGGCAAAATCGGTAAACAGAGAGTTTACCGCCTGCAGCAGTGCAAGCCTGTTTTGCCTGACGTTTTCGTCTTTAGCCATAACCAGTACATTGTCAAAAAAGCCGTCGACCGCCTGGCGAATGGTTGAAATGTCTTTCAGGGCATCGACGTATGCTTTTTTGTCCATATTGTTTTTAACCTGATCGCGGATATCGAGATACTTCTGGTGCAGGCCGCGCTCTTCATCCTGCTCAAAGCGTTCGGTATCAAGGCTGACTGGTTCATTGTCGGCCAGGATGTTTACAACCCGCTTGAATGATACGGCCAGGGATTCAAAGTCGGGGTCTTTCTTCATCTGGTGCAGGGCCTCGATACGGTTGTGGCTGTCCGTGAGATCATCGATGCCCAGGGACAGAACAGCATCCACCACATCATGGGAATAGCTCTGCGAGGTGAGCATGTTAGCCAGCCGCCCGCTGAAAAACTCCAGCACATCTTTTGCTGTTTCGTCTGCGGGGCGGGTGAGCTTTTCCTTCAGAAGATCGCACGCCTTTGTAACGGCACTTTTAAGAGAGACCGTGTATTTCTTTTCAAGAATAATGTTTATGATGCCCAGGCACTGGCGGCGCAGGGCATAGGGGTCGGCGGTGCCGGTGGGAAGCAACCCGATGCCGAAGCAGCCGGTGATGGTATCGAGCTTGTCGGCAATGCTGACCATTGCGCCGATGTCGCTTGCAGGGAGTACGTCGCCGGCGAAACGCGGCAGGTAATGTTCAAGGATGGCAAGGGCCACCTCGTCGGGCTCACCGGCCAGACGGGCGTATTCGCGCCCCATGATGCCCTGCAGCTCGGGAAACTCGCCAACCATTTCAGATACCAGGTCGGCCTTGCACAGGTGGCTTGCCTTCTCGATCTGGCTGCTCACGGATGCGCATCCGGCAACGTCGGCCAAGTGCAGCGCCAGGCTCTGGAACCGCTCCACCTTTTCGTGCGACGTTCCCAGCTTGGCCTGGAAAACAACATTTTTCAGCTCTTCGGCCATGCCCTCAAGGGATGTTTTCTGGTCTTCGGCGTAGAAGAACCGGGCATCGGCCAGCCGGGCCCGCAGCACCCGCTCATGACCGTTGATCACGGTTTCGGGGTTGGTGCAGTCGGTATTGTTAACCGCGATAAAGGACGAAAGGGGCTTGCCGTCGGAGCCCAGCATCGGGAAGTAGCGCTGGTGCTTTTTCATGGTGGTCAGCAGTACCGCGGCGGGTAGCTCAAGATACTCGTCGTTAAACCGGCACAGCACCGGAAACGGCGATTCGACCAGCCAGGTCACCTCGTCCAGCAGGGCTTCATCGTTGTCGGGGGTGCCGTTCACCGATTGGGCAAACTCTTCAATTTTTTTGGTAATGATGCTTTTGCGCTCTTCCGGATCAATGATCACGTGGGCTTTGCGAACAGCATCCATGTATGAGTCGATGTCGGAAACCGTTATCTCATTGGGTGCCATGAACCGGTGGCCGCGGGTGGTATTGCCGGCCTCGGTATTTCCGACGGTAAAGGGTACGGTCGTGCCGCCGAAGAGGGCCACAATCCAGTGAATGGGGCGTGCAAACCGGATGTCGAGATCGCGCCAGCGCATGGACTTGGGAAACGGCAGCGCGTTGATTATTTTGGCAAGCAATTCGGGGAGCAGGGTTGTGGTCTTAACGCCCAGCTCTTTAACCTCGGCGCAGATGTATTCGCCCTTGTCGGTCTCAACGGTGCCGAGCCGGCTGACATCGATGCCCTGTCCTTTTGCAAAGCCGATGGCGGCCTTGGTGGGGTTGCCGTCCTGATCAAAGGCAATCTTTTTCCCGGGACCGATTTTCCGGGTCACCAGGTCTTCCTGTTCGGTGGGCACACCAAAAGCCATGAGCACGATGCGGCGCGGTGTTCCATATGTTTTTATTTCCCGGCAGGCAAGCCGGTTGGCCTGCAGCTCTTTTTCCGTCAGGTTCTTTATGGCGGCAAGAACGCTAGGCATAAAGGCGGCGGGTATTTCTTCAGTTCCTATTTCAAGCAGTAGATCTTCAGTCATTGTTCCATTCCCTGAAAGTAAAATGATTATCCTTTTTTAAGAAGCGGAAAACCGAGTTGTTCGCGCTGGTTGAGATATGCTTCGGCCACGCCCCGGGCAAGATTTCTCACGCGGGCGATATAGCCGGTGCGTTCGGTTACGCTGATGGCCCCCCGTGCTTCCAGCAGGTTGAAGGCATGGGAGCACTTCAGGCAGTAGTCATAGGCCGGCAGAACCAGGCCCTGTTCCAGAACGTCCTGAGACTCTTTTTCGTACATGTCAAAGAGGCTAAAGAGCATCTCGGGGTTTGATTTTTCAAAGTTGTAGGTGGAAAACTCCACTTCGCCCTGGTGGTGTACGTCGCCGTAGGTGATGCCGTCCGTCCACTCGAGGTCGTAGACATTGTCGACCTGCTGCAGGTACATGGCGATGCGCTCGATGCCGTAGGTGATTTCAACCGAAATCGGCTTCAGGTCGATGCCGCCGGCCTGCTGAAAGTAGGTGAACTGGGTTATTTCCATGCCGTCCAGCCACACCTCCCAGCCCAGGCCCCAGGCGCCGAGGGTTGGGGATTCCCAGTCGTCTTCAACAAACCGGATGTCGTGTTCAAGGGGGTTGATGTTGAAGCTCTTCAGGCTTTCAAGATACAGCTCCTGGATGTCCAGGGGCGAGGGTTTCATGATGACCTGGAACTGGTAGTAGTGCTGCAGCCGGTTGGGGTTTTCGCCGTAGCGCCCATCGGCGGGCCGCCGGGACGGTTCAACATAGGCCACGTTCCAGGGCTCGGGGCCCAGCGACCGCAGAAACGTTGCCGGGTTGAATGTGCCGGCACCAACCTCCAGGTCGTAGGGCTGCTGGATAATGCAGTTTTTCTGGGCCCAAAAATTTTGTAATGCCAGTATGAGATTTTGAAAAGTCAAAACAGAGTCCTCCACAGATCGTTTATCGTGTTTCCTGTTACCGTAATTGGTCTATAATGCTCAGCGACTTCGGCCGTCTGCCGATATGGTATTCGAGAAACTTGCCGAAAATCAGCTTGCCTTCCTCGTGCGTTGCCGGGGAAAGGAATATTCTGTTCAGTTTTGAAAGATCCAGGTTCTGCACCTGCTGAAATATGCGGATCGAACCTTTGGAAAGAGGCAGCAGGTCGTGCAGCTTCGACTGACAGCGCGAACAGACAATGCCGCCGTGCTTTACCGAAAAGCGGTACGACTCACTCAGGCTGAAGGTTCCCCCGCATGCTACGCAGGAAAGAAATTGCGGCTGATAACCAAGAAGCGCAAAAAGCCGCAACTCAAAAATACGCATCATGTCTTCCCGGAAATTGTTTTCACAGAGCAGCTCAATAAAAAACAGCATTAACGAAAAAATATCCCGACACTGTTGACGCTCCGGGGTCAGCATCTGGACAAGTTCGAGAATGTAATGGCCGTAAGCCATTTTTTTCAGGTCCCGGGCAATTTCAGGAAACGCCCGGACGATTTCGCACCGTTCAAGCCGAATAAGCCCCTGATGCTCCCGGGTAACGAAAAAAACCTTTACGTGGGAAAACGGCTCAAGTGTGCTGCCGAACCGTTTCTGGCTGCGCTTGGCGCTTTTGGCAATGCCTCTGATACGGCCGAAATCCTGAGTGTACAGTGATGCTATCCTGTCCCACTCGGCGTAGTCGGTTGTTTGCAATACGATGGCCTGGGATGATTTCTGGGCCATGAGTTTTACCTGTCAGAGTATTGCTGTTTTTCTCATCCAGACGGTCGGAGAACGTCCATCTCCTGCGTTGCGCCCTCCCAGCAACCTCGCAACGAATCCTCGCTTAATTTGGGACTAACGCGCCGCATCCCTCAGGGAATGGCGCTCCTTGTATCTGAACATCCGCCAACAGCCTTCGGTACAGAGGTTTCCGGAAGCCGTTTAATGAAATTATATATTGTAGCCGGATTTGTTTAAAAAAACAATATAAGATTGGCTTTTCTGCTATAAATTGTACTTATCCGGTATAAGAGCGATCATACTACTGGTTTTGAGCTTGCTGTGGTTTGTTCAGGCGCCGGCGAACATTTTTGTGAGCAGTGCAGCAAGCAGAAAGTAGATATTTATGGCAACCAGATCATTTGCCGTGGTGATCAGGGCGCCGGAAGCAACAGCGGGATCGATTTTTATTTTTCGGAAGAACAGCGGAACGATAACGCCCATGGCCGCTCCGAAGGTTATGGCAAAAAACATGGCAAAGAATACCACAATCCCCAAAATGATACTGTGGTGCCACAGCAGTCCGATCAGGCCCCCCACGGTTCCGCACACAAGACCTATTATGAGGCCCACGATGCATTCCTTGATAAACGTTTTACGCACGTTCAGCAGGTCGATTTTTCCGATGGCAAGCCCCCTGATGATGATAGAGGTGGACTGGACCCCGATGTTGCCGCTCATGGCCATAATCACCGGAACAAATGCCAGCAGCGCCAGCAGATTCGGCAGTTTTGACTGGTACAGCCACAGAAAATAACCTGTTATGAGCGTTCCGAAAAAGTTGAAGATAAGCCAGGGGAGCCTGGTCATGCAGACCTTCATGGTGGGGCCGCTGTATACCACGTCCTCCTCTTCTGAAATACCGGCCATTCTGAAAATGTCCTCGGAGTCTTCTTCCTCGATAACGTCCATAATGTCGTCAACCGTGATCCTGCCCAGGATATGTTTTTCGGCGTCGACCACCGGCAGGGATATCAGGTCGTACTTTTTAAACATGCTTGCCACCTCTTCCTGGTCCTGGTCTGCGGTGGCATAGATGACCTGGCGTTCCATAATGGTTTCAACCTGGGTGCATTCCTTGGCCAGAATCAGTTTTCTCAGCGGTACTACGCCAACCAGTTGCCCGTCGTCGTTTGTGGCAAACAGGTTGTGAAGATCCTCAAGCCCTTCGGAGTCCTCCCGGATCTGCTCGACGGCATCCTTAACCGTGTTGTGCTGGTTAATGGAAACCAGTTCGGTCTGCATGATCCCGCCGGCCGATTCCTCGGGGTATTCAAGCAGCATCTGGACGTCTTCCGATTTTTCCTGATCGATGTGGCTGAGGATTTCCTGAGCCTGTTCTTCCGGGAGGTCCGCTATGAGGTCGGCGGCATCATCGGTGGGCATGTCGTCGACGATTTCGGTCAGCTTTTCCGGAGAGATGTCTTCCAGAACCAGCTCACGGGAGATATCGTCCAGGCCCATCAGAACGTCCGAGGCCGTTTCAACGTCGAGCAGCCGGAACAGCTTGGCCTTTTTCTCCTCCTCCAGGGCGTCTATCAGGTCGGCAATATCATCGGGATGGAACTTCGCTATCAGGGTCAGGATTTTTATCTCCTGCCCTTTGTCGATCAGCTCTTCCAGAAGTTCCCGGTATTTAAAAGCTTCGTTGATGATTTCCGCCATGATATTCCTTTTGGCTGCAGGGCGTTTTGTCGTGCTATGCCCGGTTTGCGGTGCGCTTCAACCTCACCGGGTTCGTTTTGAACCGGTGGTTGTTTATTTGCAGAACAGCTTTTTGTTTAAACAGTAAGATTTTACGGTAATCCAAATAATTACCATTATACTTTCCCAAAAGCAAGCCGGTTATGTGAAAACCATTGACATTTTACGATTACAGGTTAATATCGGGAAATAATGTCAAAACAGGAGCATACGTGCTCATCTGTACGCTATACTGCAGGTATATAAACTGAGCAGGAACCTGCAGGGTAACCACCACAATGGAGGGAAACAATGAGTAATGCTACCGTTATACCGCTGGATTTGACGCTTGACTATAAAGTTGCCGACATTTCCCAAGCCGCATGGGGCCGCAAGGAGATGCAACTTTCCGAGAATGAAATGCCGGGGCTCATGGCCGTACGTGAAAAATACGGGCCCCAAAAACCGCTCAAAGGGCTGAAGGTCATGGGCAGTCTGCATATGACCATTCAGACGGCCATGCTTATAGAAACACTGTATGAACTCGGCGCGGATATCCGCTGGGCATCGTGTAATATCTTTTCAACCCAGGATCACGCCGCGGCAGCCATTGCCGAGGCCGGTACCGCCAAGGTGTTTGCCTGGAAAGGCGAAACCCTGGAAGAGTACTGGTGGTGTACCGAGCAAGCCCTGACCTGGCCGGACGGCTCCGGACCCAACCTGATTGTGGACGACGGCGGCGATGCCACCCTTTTTATCCATCAGGGCGTAAAGGTTGAAAAAGACCCCTCGCTGCTGGAGCAGAAGTTCGACCACCGCGAAATGGAAATCATCATGGAGCGCCTGGGTGAAAGTGTTAAAAGCGATCCCCAGCGCTGGACGAACATGGCATCGAAGATTCGCGGCGTTTCGGAGGAAACCACAACCGGCGTACACCGGCTGTACCAGATGATGGCCAACGGCGAGCTGCTGTTTCCCGCCATCAACGTAAACGATTCGGTTACCAAGTCCAAGTTCGACAACCTTTACGGCTGCCAGGAGTCGCTGGCCGACGGCATCAAGCGCGCCACCGATGTTATGCTGGCCGGCAAGGTGTGTGTGGTGCTGGGCTACGGTGATGTGGGCAAAGGATGTGCCGAGTCGTTGCGCAGCTACGGCGCCCGGGTAATCATCACGGAAATCGACCCCATTTGCGCCCTGCAGGCGGTGATGAGTGGGTTTGAAGTTGCAACCATGGAAGACGCTGTTTCCGAAGCGGATCTGTTTGTAACGGCAACGGGTAATTATCATGTGATTACCGGCGCGCATATGGAGCAGATGAAGGATGAGGCCATTGTCTGCAATATCGGCCACTTCGACAGTGAAATTGAAATGTCATACCTTGAGGGTAATGATGCCTGTACCAAAGATAATATCAAGCCCCAGGTCGACAAATGGACCTGCGAATCCGGCCGTTCGATTATCGTGCTGGCCGAGGGACGGCTGGTGAACCTTGGCTGCGCAACCGGGCATCCCAGCTTTGTTATGAGCAACAGTTTTACCAACCAGTCCCTGGCGCAGATTGAGCTGGCCACAAAGGATTATGAGAATAAGGTGTTTACGCTTCCCAAGGTGCTGGATGAAGAAGTGGCCCGGCTGCACTTGGGCCGCCTGGGCGCTAGGCTTACCAAGTTGACATCGGAACAGGCGGCCTATCTGGGTATAGCCGTCAACGGGCCGTACAAGCCGGACCATTACCGGTATTAGGCGAAAAGCCTTTTTGCATTAAACGGATAGAATTACTCATGCTCCCCGTCTTCCTGCCGGGGAGTATTTTAGTACCCAGGACGAGGAACGAACAATACGTATGCCTCATTTTTCACAAAACTACATGTCTTGCAGATCCTGAATGTAGGCGGGTCTCCGTGGGCGCCCTTTTTTAAATGTATGTATAACGGGCGGGCACGGAGAGACGCCCCTTGTATATTAAAAAACAACAGTATATATTGTCGATAGCAAGCAAAAGCTTATGGCAGTTAATAGATCGAA
>JANQGV010000129.1 GCA_028282925.1 Thermodesulfobacteriota bacterium | reverse complement strand
CTATTTCCGCATATATGCCCTTTCGCTTGCCCTGTTTGTTTTGCAGTTTGTGATCGGCAACTGTTACCGGGGACGGGGGGACACCCGGACTCCCATGCTTATTCTGGTGCAGTCGACCGTGCTGAACATTGCACTGGATCCTTTGTTGATCTTCGGTTTTTGGAAAGTACCCGCTCTGGGAGTTTCGGGTGCGGCAATTGCGACCTTGGCGGCCCAGTTGTACAGCCTGGCCGTCTATGCATACCTGCTTCTGATTAAAAGAGATACGTTCAGGCTGCGCGTAACCCTCAGCTTTTCCGGGGAACTCATGGCCAAGAGCCTGAAAATAGGTGTTCCGTCGGGCCTATCGTTTTTTTCGGTAGCCGTCAACCTGCTGATAGCATACCGGGTTATAGCGGTATATGGAACCGAAGCGGTTGCAGCACTGGGTATCGGGTATCGTATCATCCAGACCTGCTATTTGCCTGCGGTTGCCCTGACTATGGCAATGGCCGCCATAGTGGGACAGAATTACGGTGCCCGGCTCTATGAGAGAATTACCGGCAGCTTAAAGAGCGGGTTTTTTATTACGGCGGCTATTATGCTGCTGTGTACGGTTGTATGCCTTGTGGTTCCTGGGGCGCTCATCGGCGCTTTTACCGCCAGTGAAGCAGTTGTGCGCTTCGGCGTTACCTACCTGGTTATTATGTCTCTGGGGAATCTGCTGGTTGGAAGCCTTATGGCGGTTTCAGCGGTATTTCAGGGCATCGGTAAAACCTATCCGGTATTTATCGGGGCGCTGCTTGACAACGTGCTGTTTGCATTGCTGGTGCTGACCTTGCCCCACAGATTTGGCTGGGGCTTTCACGCGGTCTGGTGGTTGAAGCTGGCCACAACGGTTGTGGAAATTACTTTTACAGCGCTTTGGCTACGGTATGAGTTGCGTCGGATAAAAAGATCACGTGAGGGTCAAAACAGCTAAGATTGTTTTGACCGCGATACTATATTCTGATAAGCTTGAAACTCTTGGGCGAAATGTGGTGAAAACCCTTGTGTCAGGCGGTTATTACACATGCGTGAGGGGATATGAAATTCGATAATGTTTTGGACCTGCACCACGACAGAACTTTTTTTGAGCTGAGTAATTTTATTGAAGGGTGTCGTGTTTACCTCAAGCTTGAAGGGTTCAACTTTACCGGGTCAATCAAGCTGAAAACCGCCTATTCCATGATTGAAGGGCTTGAACAGCGCGGTATTATTCAGCCCGGAAGAAATAGAATTATTGAGTCCTCATCGGGGAATCTCGGTATTGCCCTGAGCCTGGTGTGTAAAGAGAAGGGCTATGCCTTTTCCTGTGTGGTCGACCCCAATGCCCCCCCTTACTGCCTGAAACTGATTAAATGCTATGGTGGTGAAATTATCAAGGTAACGGAACAGGACGAAAACGGCGGTTATTTGCAGACCCGAATCAGACGTATTCAGGAGATCGTCAAAAAAGACCCCGCTACGGTCTGGGCTAATCAGTATGCCAATAAGGACAATGCCCTGGCTCATTATAAAAAAACGGGCCGGGAGATTCATGAAGAGTTTCCAAATCTTGATTACCTTTTTGTTGGAACCGGCTCAACCGGCACCCTGGTTGGCTGCTCGCGTTATTTTAAAGAACACTCTCCCGGAACAAAGGTAATTGCCGTGGACCCGGAAGGATCGATCACCTTCGGCAGCAAGCCTGCCCAGCGGCTGATACCGGGACTGGGTGCCAGCCGCATTCCTGAAATCGCTTCCCGAGATAATGTTGCCGATGTGCTGACCGTTGCGGAAGAAGACACGATCAGAATGTGCCGTTCCATACTTGTTGATTACAGCCTGTTTGTGGGCCCTTCAACGGCCACTGTGCTGCACGGTGTGAAATCGTATCGTGAAAAGCTGACGGCAGGCGCTACGCTGGTGGTGGTCAGTCCTGATTTAGGAGACAAGTATATCGATACGGTCTATAATCCGGAATGGGTTGAGCAACACTACAGGGGTCTTCAGGAATGAATTTTGATTTCAGCGTGGTAACAGGGGAAACCGTAGCGGCATATTTAACAGAGTATGCTAAAAATTGCGAAGTCATCAAATACGCATACCTTCTGCACGGGGAACAAAAAACCGTTAATCCACCCAGCTACTTTCTGCGTTTTCCCGAAAAGCCCGGCTGCCGGATTATAGCCCTGCCGGCTTTTGTCGACGGAGAATTCGCCGTATCCGGGATTAAGTGGATCGCCAGCTACCCTCAAAACCGTGCAAAAGGATTTCCCCGAGCATCTGCGGTGCTGATACTCAACGATTATGAAACCGGCTATCCCCTGGTATGCATGGAGAGCTCCATCATCAGCGCAGTCCGAACCGCCGCCTCGGCGGTGCTGGCCGCCGACTATATGACCGGCGGAGAGAAAAGGTGCGCTCGGCTTGGTTTTGTCGGCAACGGCTTGATTGCCAAATATATTTATAAACACTTTATGGGCTGCGACTGGCAGATCAATACGGTCTGCCTGTATGATTCGGCCCAGGCCGAATCGGACAAGTTTGCCGGACATCTGGAAAGAGACAAGCATTCAGAAATTACTGTCTGTGACGACAGCGCATCTTTGCTGGCCCAAAGTGATATCATCGTGCTTGCCACCGATTCGCTTGGCCCCCATATTACCGACCCGACGGTGCTGCAACACAATCCGATAATCCTTAATATCTCCCTCCGCGATCTTACACCAGAGGTGATCATATCGTGTCGAAACATTACCGACGATGTGGATCATGCTGTGCGGGAGGGTACGTCGCTGCAGCTTGCAGAAGACCTGGCCGGAAACAGAAACTTTCTCGATGGAACCCTGTATGAATTGATGACAGATCAGATCAAACAGGCTTCTGATAAGCCCTTTGTTTTTTCTCCCTTCGGTCTGGGTATGCTCGATCTTGCCCTTGGAAAATATGTGTATGACCTTTCCCGGCAAGATGAAAAACGTATAGTGGTTGAGAACTTTTTCTTTGAAACCGAACGTTAATATTAGTCCCAAGCCATACGAAGAATTCTGCTGCGGATTCCGAAATACCCGAATCTGCTGACTGTACTCCCTACAGCCTCATCAACGTACAGAAGAGTACGATTCTTCGGCTTTCGGTCTGTGCAGCCACCACCTCCGGGCATTTCAGTACCCTCGCGACGAATTATCGTTTGGCTTGAGACTAACCGGCATGCTGCAAGGGCATGGCTATTCCGAAAATATTATGATTGTATGAAACCATGAGCGCCGTGTATCCGAACGTTTTTAGAGGTGCTTGTTAGGTGTCATGCACTCTGTGGTATTTTCTTCAGGAGGGACTGTGATAGAAATCCCCCTCGGGGCTTTTGAAAAATATTTTCTGGTACGTTCAGCGGCCGATCCGTCTTTTATGACGAGTTCATTGCGGGTGCTTGATCGAACGCTTTCCATCGAACGCATTCGGGAGACCCTGGCTGCCCTGCGGCCTCTGTGTCCGGTGCTCTTTTCCCGGGTGGAGACCGGTGACGACGGCCTGAGCCTTGTTGCCCTGTTTGATAAGGGCTGCCCCATCGACGACTTTTTGGTTGTCCATGATGCCTGGGGAGGCACTCCGCGGGACTTTCTGGAAAAAGTCCTTGCCCGTCCCCTTAACCCATTTACCGAGGGGTTGTTCCGGTTCCATTATGTTTCCGGACCGAAACCCCTGATCGGTTTGCAGCGGTCCCATGTTGCCGGAGATGGAGTTACCTTCGGGTATTTTGATGCCCTGTTTGCCGATATGTACCGGAATTTGAAACCGGCAGATACATCTGGTACACAATCGGACTGGCCGGGATACTCTCTCTCGTCGGACTGGCTGCGCCGCACCTGCCCCCCGGCACCAAACCCCTTTACCGAGTTAAAAAAAAGGTCTGCAACCAAGCCGTTCATGCAGGTTCGAGAAACAAGAGAAAATAGTGCGACACCAGAGCCATGCCTGATACGAAAAATACTCAACAAAGACGAATTTTCCCGGGCGTTCAACCGGATAATGGCCCTCAAATGCGGGACTCTTCAGTATATGGCGGCCTGCCTGGGCCTTGCCATAGAACGAACATGGCAGGGATGGCGCATCGATGACGATGATTTTTTTGCCGTCAGTATGCCTGTTGATTTTCGAAAACAGGCCGATCTGCAGGGTGCATGGGGTAATGTGCTTTTTCCGGTCGGGGTGCCGCTGCTGAAGAGCGAACTGAGCGACATAGAGAGCGCTGCCCAGGCGGTATCCCGGCGTTTTGCCGAGGGCAGAAAGAACTTCCTGTTCTATATGCAGTTTGTGTATGAACTGAATAAAGTAAAGCGAATGCCGTTCTCGGCAGAAAATCTTATAGAAACAGCAGACGGATTAAAGGCGGCAATCGAAAGGGAAGGGGTACGTCCTTTGCCGCTCATAAGCGTTACGGAAGTGGTCTATAAAAAACCGGTCACCTGCATCGGTGAAGCAGAGGTGGTCGATGCTTTATATCTGAGCCCCAATATTGTGCGGCGCAGCCTGGGAAAGCAGGCAATGGTCTCCTTTACTCTGCGGCGCTATCCGCTGTACGAAGCGAAACTGAAGGAGTTTGTGCAGACTTTTTTCAGCTATTATATCTATGGCGATGCTGACCATGGTGATGAAGTTGGCTATGAGATGTAGATGAGAAAATGAAGTGAAATACATCAGTAAAGTGTTTGCAAATGTAGTTTTTAGATAGCGCTTTGTGCTTGAAGAAAAAAATGATTTAATAAGACGCAAGCGCCTCCCACTTTTCTTTGCGCGCCAAAGAAAAGTGGGCAAAAGAAAGGCGCCCTGCAACTAGTCCCGCCAAAGAGCGGCGAGATACCCTCGCGGCACGATTTCAGTCGGCGGGTCAACAAACTCGCCCCGGAAAGCGGGGCTCAGACATGTCGACCCTTGTTTCCGTCTGAAATCGCTGCACTCGGCTGCGTTGCAAAGGGACTAGAAAAGACCTGTAGTAATTCAAGAATAATAACCTTTTATATTAAGCTGCATAATTAATGGGCAGATATGGAAATTGCTAAAGAATAACTAGGGCACCATTGACTATAAAGCTGAATAACCATATAGTAGTCAGGGGTTTGATACATAAAAACAGTGCTTGGTCTACATGAATAATCGGACGCCCAATAATGAAACCATTGCCGTAATTGATATGGACTGCCTTTTTGCAGGTGCAACCGGACTTGATGCATACTGGCAGATGGCTGTCGAAGCGCGTCCAGGGTTTGTGCACCTTCCTGATGCTATTATTGATCCTGTGCTGGAATATGACCCCGCAGGAGCTGATCCCGGGCGCTGTGTTACCCGCCTGTGCGGATATTTTGAGCCGCTTGCAATCGATTACTTAAAAATCGGCATTCCTCCCAAAACCGCTGCATATACCGACCGTTCCATACTGGAAGTACTGCATCTGGCCTTCAGGATGCTGGAACGGGCGGGGTATGGCGTCAAGGCCGATTTCGACCGAACGCGGGCCAGGGTTTCCCTGGGCTGTGGAATTGTTTCGCCTGCCATGGAGCGCTATGCCGCCTGGTTGGCCAACAGGCGGGCTGTATCTGCATTGCAGCAAAGTGACCGGTTTGCAAGTCTCGACCGGGAAACCCAGGATTGCATCCTGGATGAATTTACCCGGGGAGTCGGCGGAGACGTATTACCGTTTACCACCGATTCCAGTATGGGATCATCCACACTGCGGGCGGCAGGCAGGCTGGCAAACCGGCTCGATTTTCAGGGTGGCTGCTCGGTGCTGTCGACAACCTGCGCCTCATCGTTGATGACGGTGATGGAGGGGTGCCGCTGGCTGCAGGGCAATGAGTGCGATCTGGTACTGGCCGGGGCAACCGATTATGCCATGGCAACAACCCAGGGGCTGATGCTTTTTTCAGCGGCCGGGGCGCTTACGGCCCGGGACTGCCGGCCTTTCGATACTGCCGCGGACGGCACCCTGCCGGGTATCGGCTGCGGGCTGGTGCTGCTCAAGCGGCTGTCCGATGCCCGGCGCGACAATGATCCGGTGCGGGCCATTGTGCGGGGAGGTGCAATTGCAAGTGACGGACGAAGTGTTTCAATAACCCAACCCTCGGTAAACGGCATCACAAGGGCTATCAGGGGTGCGCTCAGCGAAGCCGGTTCGTCTTTTAATGATATCGGATATATCGAAACCCATGGAACCGGCACACCCCTGGGTGATGAGACCGAATTGCAGGCTCTTGAGTTCCTTGTGCAGGAATGCGGAACCGTTCCCCAGGGTATTGCCGTGGGCTGTCATAAACAGCTTATCGGCCACACCCACACAGCCGCAGGAATTGCCGGGCTGATTAAAACGGTGCTTACCCTTGAGAACGCAACGATCCCTCCCCTGAAGCATATTGAAACTCCGCGGGTACCGTTAACGTGTAATCATGGACCCCTGCACTATGTTTCAGAAGCCACACGGTGGAAACCTGCAGCACAGAAGCCGCGGTTGGCTCTGGTGACGGCACTGGGATTCGGGGGAATAAATTCGAGCCTGGTAGTTGAGGAATCACCGCAAAAATAGGGTGAATAAGGCGAGGTCGCTATGTCACGGCAGAAATATACAATCAAGCCACTCACAACCGACAATGTGGTATCTTTTACAGAGCTTGTGTACGCCGTTTATGGCTATACGCATGAGCATTTTTGGATGTATCAGCCTGACGATGCCTTGAAGGCGGTTGCCGATGGGCGTATTCTTTTTTTTGTAGCAGAAGACGAACATGAGCAAGTTAAGGGATGCCTGGGTCTTATGTTCCCCTACCCCGCGCAGTCGGTGGGTGTGCTGACCACCCTGCTGACGTCTCCTGATATCCGCGGTATTGCAAGCGGGCTGCTTTTCAAGCAACTGAGCGAAAAAGTTCATCGAAAAGCATTTGAACTTTCCGAAACGAGCAATTTGCGGGCCATGGTCAGCTCAGAAGTGACCGTGCACCAGGTAAGCCAGCGTTTGCTTGAGCAGGTCGGCTTTGTGCCCTGCGGTATTTTTCTGGCGTGGGTGCCGGGGTGGGCCGGGCGCATGCGTTCTTTTCAGAGTACTCTTTCCGGGGGGCGACAGGGCAGGGCTGTGCCCCATACGGCCATGTTTGAACGTAAGGCGGAGACGGTCTCGGTTGCGGTTTTTAAGGATTTGATAAAGCCGTACAACGTTTGCGCACCCCGCCGCTTTGCCGACCTGCTGAAAAAGATTTATGAGAAGCTTAATCTGCAGGTCGGCTATGAACCGTCGGCAGTGCCATCTGGTGCAACAGAGATTGCAAGCCGTTTCGATTATCCCCGCAGCCTGGGGGTTGTTGATATTGTGCGGGTTGGGGCGGATACGAAAGAAGCGGTTTTTAAAAAGGTTGAAAACCTGAAAAACGGTATGCTTGATTTAATCCATGTCTATGTGCCGCTTTCTCAATGTGATATCAACGATATCGTGGATGCGCTTGTCGATACAGGCTTTCAGTACTGTACGCTTATTCCGCAGTATAGCGACGGCGATGTTCTGGTGCTTCAGTATTTGAACGGCATTAAATCCCACCTTGCAGAAGAACAGCTCTATTCGAAAATGAGCAAAGAGATTTTCAGAAACCTTGCGTAATAAAGCGGTAACCGCATTTTGTAAAAGAGATACCAATGAATTCGCATGCTCAGAATGAATCGTTTGTGTTTCTGTTTCCCGGGCAGGGGTCTCAGGCGGTCCGTATGGGGCTGGATGTGTATCAGAAGCATGCCGGCGCAAAGAAGATGCTGGACCGGGCCGACGAAATTCTCGGCAGATCCCTTACCGATTGTATGTTCAAAGGGCCGATGCGGGACCTTACTCAAACGGTTAATGCCCAGCCGGCGGTATGTGCCGTGAGCGCCGCCTGTCTGGAACTGATTAAGGAAACACCTATAGTGCCTGCCGCAGTTGCGGGACACAGCCTTGGTGAACTGACTGCCCTGTATACCGCCGGGGTTTTTGATTATGATACCTTAATCCGCCTGGCCGACCTGCGGGGTCGCTGCATGCAAGGGTGTGCCGAGCGGCATCCGGGATCAATGCTGGCGGTAAGTGGGATGCGGCCGGACCTAGTTGCGGATATGGTTCATGATTCCGGACCGGCGGAGACCCTGGTTGTTGCAAACTATAATGCGCCGGATCAGGTTGTGCTTTCCGGATCTCTTGAGACCCTGCAAAAAATCCAGGCCGCTGTTCTATCTGCCGGAGCCCGGGGTGCACGTTTTCTGGAAGTGAGCGGTGCCTGGCACAGCCCCCTGATGGCGGAGGCGCAGCAGCGCTTTCTGGCTGAAATCAAAAAACACACGTTCTCCGATGCTGTTCGGCCTGTGTACTGTAACGTGGATGCGCGGCCGGTCCGGGATGCAGTTACGCTGAAGGAAAATCTCGTCAAACAAATCTGCTCGCCGGTGCTTTGGTCTGAATGCATCAAATCTGCTGGTTGGGATTATTCTAACGCATTGTTTGTCGAGATCGGACCGGGACATGTGCTGAAGGGCCTGGTGCTCAGCAATGACCGCCGAAGAAAGGTGTATTCCGTCGGGGATATGCGGTCGTTTGAAAAATGCAAAGGGAAATGTCTATAAGCAGTCTTTGTATAAACCGCATTAAATATCTTTATTTACAACCAGTGATACGTTGGTGCCGCCAAGAGACATGGCATTTATCAGTGCTGCTTTTATAGAATCATGCCGGGGTGTTTTCGAGACAATATCCAGATTATATTCTGAATCGGTATAACTGACGCTGCAGGGCATAAACCCGCTCTGCATTCCCAGCAGAACGGCGCAGAGGCTTGTGGAGCCGGTTGCAGATGATGTGCCGAGAGCCGATGCAAGAGCCCCAACCGGAGGAGAGTTTTTAAAAAGCTTCAGCAGGGCCATGGCTTCAGCCCGGTCGATGAGGGGATCCGATGATGCCGCAGCGGCGATATAATCAATCTCGGCTTGGGAAATACCGGCATGTTCCAGGGCAGTATTCATGCAGCGAACCATGCCGGAACCTTCCGGGTCACGACCCTGTGTTACCGGCTGGTCGGCATTGCTGTGATAGCCGGTGATTGTACCATATATAGATGCCTTTCGCGCCCGGGCATGATCAAGTGACTCAAGAACAACAAAACCTGCTCCCTCACCAAGCACCATACCGTTACTGCTTTTGCCGAAGGGGCCGGATTGTTCGGCACCCCCTTTCCCCCGGTGCGGTGATATCAGGCGGGCAGCATCGTACCCGTCAAGGGAGCACGGTTCAAGTTGTTCAACGCCGCCGCAAATAAGTACGTCGGCAGCACCGTTTTTAATGAGTTCATAGCCATAGGAGATTGCACTCAAGCCGGAAGCATCTCCCACCATAACCATTACGTTTGGGCCTTTAAGACGTAGGTGAATAGCAGCCAGCCCACCGGCGGCATTACAAACCGTGTTGGGAAATACGGATGGATTTGCTTTGTGCGGTATGCCCAGTGCCGGTTCGCGGTGGAATTTTTTGCAGCTTTCAATGGGGCCAAGGGTGCTGCCAAGGACAAGGCCCATGCGTTCAGAAAGCTCACGGGTCACGCGAATGTCCGCGTCTTTGCAGGCAAGCTCGGCGGCACAAACCGTAAACTGTCCCAGTCGATCCATTTTTCTGGTTTGTGCGCGGGAATAGGTTCGAGGGTCAAATGATTCCAGCACCGCGCCGATTTTGGCTTTGCCGGTGGCGGTAAAGCGCTTTATTTTCCCGATGCCTGAAATTCCGGCCTGCATTGATGCCAAAAATGCATCCTTGCCGCAACCAATGGGCGTGATCAGGCCTAAGCCGGTAACAACAACTTGCTGAGCACGGTATTCTTTTGGCTGTACTGTAGCGGTGCGTTCAGAGTGCCCAAAAACCAGGGCTGCGTTATTGCCGCCAAAGGCGAAATTTTGGCTAACGGCAACGGATACTTTTTTAGACTGAGAGGTGTTCGGGAGGTAGTTAAGAGCGCATCCTTTGCGTGGGCTGGTGAAATTGACCGTGGGGGGCAACTGTCCGTGGTGCACGGCAAGGGCGGTAAGTACTGCTTCAACGGCACCCGTTGCTCCGAGGGAATGTCCCAGGGCGCCCTTGGTTGACGATACGGGGATATGAGCGATGGTGTCGCCGAAAAAGACTTCCAGCGCCCGGGATTCAGTTACATCGTTGCCGGTTGTGCCGGTACCATGCGCATTAATGTAGTCTACTTCTTCCTTTGTAACCCCGCCGGCGGTAAGGGCTTCGGAGAGCAGTCGCTGCTGGCTGCGGCCCGACGGATCAGGAGACGTTTGGTGAAAAGCATCGGCAGAGAGGGCATATCCCAAAAGTTCGGCATACACTGTGGCACCGCGCTGCAATGCAAGATCCATGCGTTCAAGTATAAGCATTGCTGCCCCTTCGCCGGTATTCAGGCCGATAGGCTCGCTGAAGGGGGCGCAGGGCTGAGAAGAGACGTTTTGCATGCTGTTGAAACCGGCAAAGGAAAATTCAGCCAGCGGGTCAACGCCCCCGGCAAGAACACAATCGGCCTTGCCGGAGCGAATCATCTCAGTTGCCTGCCCGATGGCTATGGTCGAAGCAGTGCAGGCCGTAGATATCACGGAGCGAGGCCCTAAAAAACCGAAGGCTTCGGTCATCTCGTTAAGAGTGACATATATGGGATATTGATATGTGTAGGACGGTTTGCGTATTTCCTTGGTGAGCAGCAGCCTGTCGTACATCTGGCCTGAAATCATGCCTCCCAGAGAGGTGCCGACACTGATGCCGATACGGCTGGTATCTATTGAATCGGTGTGCAGTCCTGCATCAGTTACCGCTTCGCGGGCGGCCACAATGGCGAGCTGGTTACAGCGGTCCAGTCGTCGGGCTTTTTCGGGTGAGAAATGGTTTAGAGGGTTAAAATCGGAAATTTCACCGGCAAAATTTGTTTTATAGTTGGATGTATCCCAGGCCTTAACCGTTGAAATACCACAGCGGCCCGCTATGCAGTTATCCCAGGTGCTTTGACAGGTGAGGCCCAGGGGGGTTATGGCGCCAAGGCCGGTTATGGCGATGCGTTGCTTTTTGTTCATGTCAGGTTATCGGTATGGTCATGCTTTTCATAACAAAGAACGGCGTCGAGACCGTAGCGGCTTTGCCGATGCCCCGGTCGGTGTCCGCCTCAAAATCGATCCCTGCCCAGGCATACTCCTTTTTAAGATATGCCAGGGCAATGCCGGTTTGAAGAGTCGGTGAATAGCCGGCAGCGGCAATGTATCCGACTTCATCGGAGTCGGCATATACTTTTCCCGCCGTAGCAGGGATGCCATCGGATGTCATTTTCAGGCCGACCATTTTTTGGGAGAGCCCGGATTCTATTTCCCGCATCACGGCATTTTTTCCAATGAACGAGTCCTTGCGAAAATCGATGGCCCAGTGCAAACCGGCCTGAAGGGGGCTTTCGCCGTTGGGAATATCGCATTGGAGGTTGAAGGCCCGGGTTTCTCGCTGCAGCAGATCAAAAACAGATCGGCCGCAGAGAAGTGCGTCAGGGTCGGCTCCCAGTATATGCTTGAGTGCATCTTCAGCCGTTTCAGCAGGGACGACACATTCGTAGCCGTACTCCCCGGCCCGACCGGCCCGGACAAGGGTTGTATCGATATCGGCAATTCGGGCTTCCATAAAGTGCATAACCGGCAGCCCGGCGGCTGCCGCCCCTGTCAGGGTAACCGGAATCTGCCAGGCATAGGGACCGTCCAAGCACAGAACGGCCAGCTGGTCGGTAATGTCTTCCATCTCTACACCGCTACCTATGTGCTGCTGCAGTTGCTGCCGGACAAGGCTCCGGCAGTGCCCGGAGCAGCGAACAAGAAAATAGTCGAAGTTGTTATACACATATACATCGGCGATGATAGCCCCGGCATCGTCAAGCAGCAGGGTGTGACGCAGGGCGTTTTCAGGCAGGTTTATAATGTTGCCTGTCAGTACTTCACCCAGCATGTCGGCGGCACCGTCACCAACCAGTTTGAATTTCGCTTCGTCGGAGCGATCGGTAATGCCGATATGGTTGCGGATGGCGCTGTACTCCTGTTCCTCTCCGGACGTAGATGTAATAATGTCGTAGCCGTCGATGTTTTCCGTTTGTGCGTTAACGCCTTTGTATATGGGAAGGACGGGATTCTGCATGGTCAGGCTCCTTGCTGCACGGTGTTGTTGAGTATAAAGTCGGTCAGGGTGTTTATTGAGCGATAGACGCTCATGTCGTCCTCGGGCAGGCTCACATCAAATTCCATTTCCACGCCAACCACAAGCTGCAAGGCATCTACCGAGTCAAGGCCAAGGCCTATTCCGAAAAGAGCTGCATCTTCGGTTATTTCTTCCGGTTTCAGGTCAAGGTCAAGGCTTTCGATTAACAGGCCGGTCAGGCGGTCCATTACGTCGCTGCGCCGGATGATGGTTTCCTGCATGGTGCTGTTCATGATGATCTCCTTTACTGTTGTCCCGCAACCATAATACTGCCTTTCGCAACAAGGGTGCTTTCAACCAGTGCCTGTACATTTACATACAGCAGGTGCTGTACCCGCTTTATAATCGTGGCTTTGAGCGTCAGCCGGTCTCCCACGGAAACAGGTTTTAAAAATTTGAATGTCGGAATGCCTGCCAGGTAGCTTGGCCGGCTTTGAGCGCGAGGGGTGTCTGTGTTGCCGCTGCAAACCACGGCGGTCAACTGGCTGCATGCTTCAATGAGAAGGGTCGCCGGAAGAAAGTTGCTTTTGCCTTCGCTGAAGCTGTCGTTGATGGTAATGTTTTTAATGCCGGTGCCGCTTTTCCCGGGTTCGATTTCAGTAACCCGGTCAAGCATGAGAAACGGAAAGGCGTGGGGAATCATTTCCTGCAGCTCTTTTTGCTCTATAACCATACCGAATCCAGTTTATTCTAGGGGTGTGTTAGTCCGCCATCCACAATAATAGCCTGTCCCTGGATATACGATGCATCCTCCGATACCAGGAAGCGTACCACCGATGCAACTTCCTCGGGTCTTCCCATGCGCTTGAGTGGATTATTGTCGATGATCGCCTTGCGGTGTTTAGGCGGCACTTTCATAAACATGTCGGTTTCAATTGAACCGGCTACAACGCAGTTGACATAAATATTATACTGGGAGACTTCCAGGGCCAGGGTGCGGGTGAACGAAATAATGCCTCCTTTGGAGGCGGCATAGTTGCACTGGCCGGGGTTTCCGCTTATGGCGGCAACAGAGCTCAGGTTGACAATATGGCCGTTGCGGCGGGCTATCATCATTTTAGCAGCTGCGCGGCTGCAGTAAAACAGGCCGTTGAGATTGGTTTCAATCACTTCGTGCCAGATGTCTTCACTCATGACCCCCAGAAAGGTGTCGCGCATCACGGCAGCATTGTTCACCAGGATATCAATGCCGCCTTTGAGGTCTTTTACGGTCTGAAACATCCGTTTTACATCATCTGCGCTGCGAACCGATGCCTGTATGGTTTCCGCCTGTCCACCGTTTTCCCTGATGGAGGAGCAGACATCCTCTGCCGCATCCCGGCTGGAATTGTAGTTAATGTAGACATATGCGCCCTGTGAAGCAAGCTCGCGACAGACCGCAGCCCCGATTCCCTTGCTGCCGCCGGTTACCAAAGCGGTTTTTCCTGTGAGCATGGGCTTTCTCCGCAGTTATTGTTTGTTGTGCACTGCTTCGCTGATGGCCTGGATGGTAATAAGCTGCTGGGCGGCAAGTTCACCCACATCCAGGTTGAACCGCTCCTCGATTTTCTGCCAGGCCATCAGCAGGGCATATGAGTCCATGCCAAGATCTGCTATCAAATCGTCTTCTGCATGTGTGGTGAGGCTTTCCAGGGGATAGCCGGTGACCTGGGAAATGATTTCCAAAACTGCCTGAGTAATCTGTATCGAATCCATCCGCCCGAATATTTCAATGTTCTGTGAAAGGTTTATACATACTATGTTCTTCCGATATTTGTCAAGGAGAGAGGGCGAGGCTGCTGGAAAACATCCATCTTCTGTGTTGCGCACCTCCTTCGTCACTGCGGCGTACAACCAAGTACGCCTCGTTCCTCAGGAAGTTGCCCGCCTTGAATCTGGACGCTTTCCAACAGCCTCCAGACAAGTGATACAATAGAGAAGTTTTCAAGAAAGCATCCATCTTCTATGTTGTGCTTACCGTTTGATCTCAATTCGGATATTGTTTGAATACTATTGCGCAGGGGCAGGCGAAGGTGCTATTATTTCTGTAATCGTACATCTTTTTTAAGGGCAGGCCGGCATGTTTTGGAACCTTGATAACTGCTCACCCTCGGTGGTGGCCTTTTTTGATGATACGCTGCAGAAGAAGGTAACCTATGCGGCTTTTAAAGAGCAGAGCGATGCGTTTGTATCCAGGCTTTTGGCGGATAAAAAGCGGCTGGCGCTTGCTTTTTGTGATAACAGCTTCCAAAGTATGCTGGTGTACGTTTCTTTTCTCAGGGCGGGGCATGCCGTGCTGCTGGTGTCTTCACAAATGGATGCTTCCCACAGGCAAAAGCTGATAGAACTATATACGCCTGAGATAATCTGGAGTGTCCGGACGGGCGATGTTTTTGACGGATATGCTCTGGAAGAAAAGCGTGATGGGACCCGTTTTTTTTATCGGCAGGGCGGTGAACCGGATGGGGATATGCATCCGGGGCTGGCGGTTCTGCTGTCTACATCGGGAACAACCGGCAGCCCCAAGCTGGTACGGCTATCGTATAAAAACCTCCAGGCCAATGCTGCATCCATAGCCGCGTATCTTGATCTGACCGATGACGAGCGGGCAATTACAACCCTGCCTTTGCACTACTCGTATGGCTTGTCCGTTGTGAACAGCCATTTGCATGTTGGTGCGATGGTGGTCACAACAAATCAGTCGGTTATCAGAAAAGAATTCTGGGAGCTTTTTACTTCCCTGGAATGCACATCGTTTGCCGGTGTACCCTTTACCTATCGCATACTTGACAATATCAAAATACAGGAGCGGGATCTTCCCTCCCTGCGGACCATGACTCAGGCCGGGGGCGGACTTGAGTTGCCGCTTGTGGACTCCTTTGCTGTAATGGCGCAACGGGCCGGTGGAAGGTTTTTTGTTATGTACGGCCAGACCGAGGCAACAGCCCGCATATCCTATGTACCACCTGAACGGCTGCAGGAAAAAAAGGGTTCTATTGGTGTGCCTGTTTCCGAAGGTTCCCTGTCTGTTGTAAAAGATGGTCGGGAATCGGCAGAGCCCGGTGTGGAGGGCGAGCTTGTTTATAGGGGGCCCAATGTAATGATGGGGTATGCCGACTGCCGGGCCGATTTAGCCCGGGGGGATGAACTGGAAGGGGTGCTGCATACGGGCGATATCGGCTATTGCGACGGCGACGGATTTTATTACCTGACCGGCAGAAAAAAGCGCTTCTTGAAAATGCTGGGACTCAGGGTGAATCTGGATGATGTAGAGCAGGAGCTTCGAGGCGAGCTCTCGAAAAACATCGCCTGTTCCGGTGCTGATGATTTTCTGGTGATTGCCGTTGAGACTGACAGCCCGGATGATGCGCAGCGGGCCAAACGTTTTGCAATGAATCTTTACAACCTGCATGAAAATATGGTGCAGGCTCTGGCGGTTTCCTCCCTGCCGTATAACGAATCGGGGAAAGTTGATTATAAACAGATTAATTCTATGATGCAATAGTCAGTAGAAACGTGAAGCTGTTCGGGGGCGCTACTTTTTCTCGAGCAGCGGATTTAATCGCTTCCCGCCGAACTCTTCTTTTAACAGCAATTCATAGGGGCTTTTACACGTCATATCATACAGCAGGCGCTTTGATCGGTCTGCTATCAATCGCATGATGGTTTCGGTGTGCTTTAAATATTTTAGCGGTCGTATGCCGAAAGCAATTTTCCGCCCATCCACGGTAATGCAGGGTATGCTGTCCATGTTGAACAGCTCCGGGTCGGAAACAATTTCCGTAATATTGAATAATCCGGGGTTGTGATACATGTAGCTGCCGGGGGTCAGTCGAAAGTGATTAAAGCTGAGATACAGAGGGGTCCGGGACAAATGCGGCGCTTGCTGCCTTACAAAGGAAACCAGGGAGTCAAGATGGTGGTCGCGCTCAGTGGGAAATCCCAGCAGCAGGCAAAAGTGAATGCCTATGCCGACACTGCTGCAGGAACGTACTAATTCGGCTGCTGTGTCGGCATACGTGTCGGGGTGGTCGGTTTTGTGCATCGACTCGAGAAGCTCAGGATGAACAGCCTCGAGGCCGATTATCAGTTCCCGGCATCCGGCCAGATGCAGCTTTTGTAATGCAGAAAGGGTATAGCGGGAGTCGACCCGGGTGCGTAGCGACCAGGTACAATCGATGCTGCCGTCAAGAAAGGTATCGGCAGTTTGAGATGCCAGATCAGGGTGGCAGGCTTCGTCAAGAAACATGATATGGCGGCAGTTGTACAACTCGCGATATGTTTTAAGGCGGTCGATAAGGTGTTTGGGTTGTGATGTGCGTTTGACCGGCTTGTCGGCATTTATACTGCAATAATGGCATTTTGCCCAATAGCAGCGGATTGAAAGACGGTCGGAAAGAACGAGATGCGGGCTTAAGTACCTTTTCAGAGGCAGGTCGCTGTAATCCGGAATGCAGGCATCCACAGGTTCGGCTTCCGGATTCAGGGGCATGTTGACCTGAACGATACCGTTCTTGATATGGGCAAGGTTTTCAATGTCGTTCAGACTGTCAGGGGTTGATGAGGCAAGCTGTAGCACGCCGGTATCGCTGGGGTAGACAAAGAGGCTGTCGCAGCCCAGGAACAGGCGGCTATCCTGCTTAAGGCGATCAGTTAGTCGAGAAAAGGAAAACTGGTCGAACCCATGGCCGGTACAGTTGATATGTACAGAAGGAAAATGTTTTTTCAGGATCAAATTCAGGGTCAAAAGTTGAACTGTTTCCCATGACCACTGTATGTCGATACATATCAGATCGGGACTGAACTGCTCTACGACAGGTACTATGCATGATTCTATGGTTTCAATAAAGGGATTACAGTCTTTGTTGGAGCTGAGGGCGAAACTGTCGGAGAGACGGTTGGTGTCGGCTCCGATACCGGGCCAGAAGGTAATGTTGTGGCTGATAAAGGTGCCGTAAGCATGATAGATAACCTGTTGAGCCTGACGAATAATACCGAAGGCCCATTGCAGTTTGTGTATGTCATAGAAGCGGGCTGGATCACGCAGCACCGCCTTGGCTTCGGATATGTTTTTCGCTGCTTCGTCCCGAAGCTTTGCAAAGCCGGCTTTGCCGACAGGTCGAACCATGTTGGGGGGGTGCCGGTTTCCGGATATCTGTTGCGGTTGATATGTACGGCCTGACAAATACTGCGGACTGAGTATATGGTCCCATAGCTCCAGCCCGGCATCCAGCTGGAAGGCAGGAATGTCATTGTGCTTCAGCAGTCCAGTAGTGCGGGCCGGAGTCGGCTGAGGTTGGATAGGCATGGAACCAATGCTGTTTATAACCAGTGTTCTCATCGCTATGATCAATCTCTAGACATGTTCCTGGATTACAGTGTTCAGCAGGGCAATATCTTCCGGGTCGTCAATAATGTTTCGCGGTTTAAACTGCTCGGCAGCCTGCTGCTTACTGTTTAAGGCCCGCCAGAATCTCTCAAAAAGAGCGTTGGACAAAAACTGCAATCGGGCGCGACCGATCTTTTCTGTCTGCCGTAAGCGGGCATAGGCAGGGTTTTCTATCTGCAGCAGGCTGTCCAGTTCTGTTTCGGGCCTGTCGGAAAATGCCCCAGAAGAGGTTTTTTCAATATAATAAACATAGTGAGGCTTAGGGTGGTGCTCTGGTACAACCAGCCATTTTATTGAAAGCTGTGAAGGGTCACAGTTCATGCACCCGGCAAGGGCCTGTTTGAAATGGCTATGGGTCATATAGTCTTTAAAGATGGTCAGGGCTTTGGCGGTTTTATCATAAAACCGCACTACCGGTGTATTTCCGTACCTGTCAAGCACTTCAATTATATCCCCCAGCCGGTATCGATATAAGTGGTTCCAGTTGGTCAGTACAAGCTCGTAGGTTTTGCCGATCTCGAGCTCCTGGGCCAGCAGGGTATGGCATGTGTTTGCTGAGCTGTTTTCGAGAAACTCGAAAAAAAGGCTGTCTATGCATAGCGGACCGGCCCCCGGGGGAAAGTCATTATGCATGCAGACGTTTATAACGCCTTCGCTGGCAATGTAATTATTGCTGACCATGGTAACGGCAGGCAGCAGTTCCCTGATGTCCCGCACATAATAACCGGCACTGTTATGGTTCCAGCAGAAGATATGCGAGAGGTCCGGCCAGAGAGTGCTGAAAAATTCCGGTGCAGAAAGTGACGGTGACAGTGCCCCGATTATTTTTTTGCGTTCCGGCGGGAGACTGAAATTTTTCAAGGCGGTAATCAAATGAGGGCGGTGGGCCATGTATAGTTCGTTGAGCAGGTCTATTGGAGATAACTGTACAAGGCGAGATATGCGGTCCCAGTCTTCTCTAATTTTTTTAAGCATATTAAAAATCGGATATGTTGTTACGGAAACAATTGCACTGATGCCCGAAGCCACGGCATGCAGCATGAGCAGTACATCCCGCTCAGTGTCGACGCAGGCGGCATTGACTTTTTTGGGAATGCTGAGGCTGAAATCGGGCACACCTGCTGCAATGCGGGCGGACATATATCCACTCAGCAGGCCTGTGTCGATACCCAGTGGTGAGATGTCGACCTTTGGGGGAGATACGGCATTGTGTATTTTGCCGTACATGAATCCGGAATCCTGCAGCAGGTTGTACTGCCAGAAGCGTTCGTGGTTTTTCAGGTACTGCACAACGAACTGTTCGGTTACGGGAATATATTTCTGAGCACCTGCAGTCCGGGACGAACGGGCGCTGTAAAGGGTTTTGTTGCCGGGTGTTTCCAGTACCCTGTGTTCGTAATGTGCTTCCATTTGATGCCGGATGTCCTGATAGGTTACCAGGGGGAATGCTTCCTGAAACTCTTTAACAGAGGTAATGGTACCTGTGCTTGCAGGTGAAGCATTTTTGTGATGCTGTGCCATGGTGAGGATTGAACGCAACACTTCCTGCTGCTGTTCCTCGGGAGAACAACAGGCTTCATAAAAGACCTTCAGATTTTCACGGCCAAGAACCTGCTGTTTTTGGATGTATTTTGCAACCATGGGTCCGGGTTGTTTTTTCTTTTCGGCCATCAATGTTTTTGAATGTTTGAGAGTTTTTGTAGAAATATCAGGAATATGCCGGTTTTGCCAGTACTATTTAGCAGGTTGTGTTAAACGGGCAATGGTAGACGTAATGGCCAGTTCGTAGGCCTGCTTCAGGTGCGACCAAGCCAGGTGGTTCAGGTCCGGTGGTTCAGGAAGTGTTCCGGCTGTGTACTGCGCCTGGAGTTCCAGCAGTCGGGCTGCCAGGGCGGCAGCTTCCAGGTCTTCATCATCTGGATACGAAGGGTAGCGGAACTGCTCCGAAAAAAAATCAGGATATGACAGCCTGTCGGGAACCGCCGGGACACATCCGGAGACCACGGCCTCCAGAACGGCAAGGCCCTGGAATTCATGCATTGACGTAGACAGCACAACGTGGCTGCTGCGCAGCAGGTTGAGGTAGTCGGCCTTGTTTTCCAAATAGCCGAACCTGCCGATCTGTTCTGAAAACTCGTCCCTGATCTGCTGAAATACCTTGGGCTTGCCCCGAAAAGATTCTCCGACAATATGAATCCGAAAGTCGTTAGTATGGTTGCGCAACTGCTGCAAGGCTTTAAACAGGCGGCCGGGGGCTTTGTCGTATTCCCAGCGATGATTCCAAACCATGGTAAAGTGCTCTTGTGTTGCCGACGGCGGAGCAGGTTGCTGAAAAAGGCTGTCTTCAAGGGGAACCGAAAGCACGGTGCTTTTTTCCTCAAGCAATCCGGGGATGTTGTCCGGCACGTGGTCGGGCATGTCGGCCAGGAGACGATCGACCCCCTGTAGAAATGTGTCCCGGTTATAGCAGGAATTGAAGAGCAGGGTGTCGGCCGCCAGGGCCGAGTAAAGGTTTACCATCTGGGGATCAATGCTTGAGTGCCGGCTGTTGCTGGCTGGATATTCAAACTGGTTTTCATGAAAATAGACTATGGACGGGGTTTGCGCCAGGGCCGGAACCAGCCCCCTGAGCGGCGCAAGGTCAACCATGGAGGTGGCTAGGATGAGATCGTATTTTTTGTTGAGAAGCGTTTTTTCTCCCAGGCCCCAACTGACGGCGTTGCCGCGGATTCTCCAGCGGAAATATCGCGGCGGCAGGGTCAGGACGGTCCAGTCGAACTGCGGAAGATCGGCCACCACACCTTCACGCCAGCGGCGGTGGCTGGCGGCATCGTAGGCAGAGAGGAGGAGTATTTTTTTTCGCACGGAAATCCTAAATGGTTTTAGCTGCAATGATAATTAAAACTATTATTATCACTGCCGTTAAGCGACTTCAGTGTTTCAGTTATGAATACAGCCTGTTGTATGCATTTATTTTGTTTTGTAGTATACACCATTACATATGTTTACTGTTACCGGTTTTTAAACAAACAAAAGGCCCTCAAGCTTCACCTGCTTGAGGGCCTTCTCGAAATCCGGAATGCCGTTCCGCCGTTTTGGCAAGAAATCCAATCCTAGTATTCGCCCATCACTGAATTACATCAGCTAAGGACTTAGTCCTACCACGGGTCGAACAGACCAGAGGACTGGTTCTATAAGTGATAGATTTTGCCTAAGCTGACGGTTTGTCGTGCATCCCAGACAAAGTGTTCCTCTGACCGTTTATACAGTATAGGGATAGCGTTGCACTTGTCAATCCCCTGTAGCTCTTTTTTAAGCAGGGTGTGTAACAATCATGGTATACTATCTGCATAGGTGAATACCGGTAAATGTCATTTGCTGTATTGCATTTACCCTTGCTGCAACACTGCTTATCGACTATGAAAGGAAACAGGGCATGAACGACAACATGGTATCCGCGGCCGGTCTGCCGGTAACGAAAATCTTTCAGGCGGAAGAGGACTTCAGGCAACTTGCGATAAACAGTCTTGAATGCAAGGAGAAAGTCATTTATTACATCGGGGTCGTTGCCAACCTGGCGGCGGTTTTTACGGAGGAGTTCGATTGCGGCTTCTATATACCTGCCCGCCTTGAGCGTAGGATCCGTTTGAAGCTTTTAATTCCTGATTCGACCCGCTCCCGGGACTACCGGGAGAGTGATGAAAAAGAGAAAAGGGAAACCAGGTTTTTACGCCCGGAAATGTGTATGGATACCTCATTCATGATATATGATGATACCGTGATCTTTTTTTCAGATGCAGAAGAGCACTATGCCCTTGAAATCACGGCCCCGTCTGTGGCGCGGACAATGAAAATCATGTTTGAAGATGCCTGGAGGTGCAGTGCTTGAGTTCCAGGAGGCCAGCCGTATACGGTCCAGCAGCTTGCGTTACGCTTACCTTTCGTCGTTGGGCGACTTCAGAGAAAATGCTTTTATGCAGCTAAAAAATATATATACTTAATCGATACGATAACGGGTTATCAAGGGTGCAATGGTATGAATAAAAAGAATAAACCCCTGTCGGACAAAATAAAAGAGGTTGAGAAGGATCTTACCAAGGGCCTGATTAAATGGCGGCTCAAGCAGGCCGGCCGCCCTGTGCCGGATGAAGAGCTGCTTGAAGAAGGCTCCGAGCTGGTGGTTGAACGGGCGCACGAAGTGGCCCGGCAGCAGGGCAAGTCGCTGCTCAGCGAGTTGAAGAAAGCCAAAAAGGAATTTTTAAAGGCCTATAAGGACGACGGCGACACCACCGAAACTGAGTGAGCTCTGGCGGCAGGTACTACAGCGTGATGTTGGAAGCAAATTTGGCGATGAGTTTCTTCATGCTTTCGGCATTAAACGGTTTATTAAGGTAGTCATTGGCCCCGGCTTTAAATCCCTCCTGCACTGTGTCGACCCCTTCTGCAGTTACCAGGGCAATTCCCAAATTTTTAAATCTGGCGTTTTTACGCACGGTTTTTACGAATTCCAGTCCGTTCATGCCGGGCATTCCCCAGTCGGCCGTTACCAGGTCTATTTCGACCGCATCCAGCATTTTCAGGGCGTGATGTCCGTTCTCAGCTTCAAAGACGTGGGGTATGCCGATATCATACAGCATATTCATGATTACCCGCCGCATCATGGGTGAATCGTCCACAACCAGAACGGAATTGACCGGGCGCTTGGCAATGCTCGGGAGGGGTTCGGTGTCGCCGGCCAGCAGTTTGTCTATGCCGGCTTTGATGTTTTCCAAGATATCCCTGTTTTTGGGCACATAGTAATCGGCACCTACCTTGGCGGCATGTCGAAAAGCAGAATCATCTGAATAGGCACTGATGAGAATAACGGGCATCCCGGCCAGGTCGGGAATCATCTTGAGAATCAGGCACAGGTCGTATCCGGAGATATTGCCGACCTCTATGGCGGTTATCAGTAAGTCCGGGCGCCATTGGATGATTTTGACCAGGGCCTTGTCGGGAAAAATTTCAGATTCAACAGTATATTTTTCGGGGTCCAGTTGCGAGCGTATTACATTAATGAATGCTTTTGAGCGGTCCAGTACAAATACTTTGTATTTTTCAGCCGGCATAATAAGTAGATTGAGCAGTTTTTTAGAATATAGTATCGGTTTATTATGCCGTTTTTTTAATATAATTTCAATATTACCTGTTGCACACCCCGGATGTTTGCTTTATATCAATAGAATTAAGCGGCAGAGAAACACCACAGAATGATCAACCCATAACAACCAGCCAAGGGGGTAGATATGAACATCAGAAAGCATCTTTACATTGTTTTGGTATTTTTGTGTGTGGCCGGCACGGCATGGGCTGAAACCACGGTCGAAAAAAA
>JANQGV010000106.1 GCA_028282925.1 Thermodesulfobacteriota bacterium | reverse complement strand
CAAAACGCGTCATCCGCCGAGGAACTTTCTTCTACTGCGGAAGAGCTTTCGGCCCAGTCCGAACAACTGCAAACAACGGTTGCGTTCTTCAAACTGCAGAACCAGGGGGCCTTGCCGGGGACGCAGGGCAGTACCAGTGTAGGATGCTCCAAGCCGGCCCTTGATTCTGCAGAAAAAAAAGCGGCAGCAGCCACAGAAGAAAAAGGAGAAAGTAAAGACAAAGGTGTTTATTTAAATTTGAATGAACGAGCCGATGATGATGAGAGGGACAGTGATTTTGTTAAATATTAGGCATCGGTACTAAAGAGATCTGCCGTATAGCCGAAGAATCAAAACTATCATGTCACTACAGTAACTGGAATTTGAAATTGAGAAAGGGGGAGGCATGTTGAAAAAAAGAAAAGTGATGATAAAAGGGAAGACGTTTGTTGTTGTCTGGATGTGTTTGAGTTTCCTTTTGATCGGTGGTACTGATGCCGGGGCTGCATCAGACGAGGTGATGAAAGAAATCAGGGCGTTGAAAAAAAGAATTGAACAACTGGAACAAAAACTGTCCGAACAGGACAAAAAGATTGAACAGCAGGAAGTGCAGATTGCCGGTCAGAATACTTCCATAGAAGAAATACGTAAGATTAAAGATGCGATCGGCGGCCTGGAATTTTCCGTAGGCGCAACGTCGGTTATCCAGGGAACCGTGAACAACGATCGCAACCTCTACAAGGTACCCGGCATCGATGAGAAAGGCGATGATGCCGATGCGACGTATTCCGTTGATATCGAAATCACTTCTAAAGTCGGTGATAACGGAATGGCCCTGCTCTATCTTGAAGCGGGCGAGGGTGACGGCATAAACAGTGAAGCCGGCGGGTTGACCGGAGCCAATGCCGATGCTCCCGATGATGATGCCGATGTGCAGGTTTCCGAAGTCTGGTATGAGCATGCCTTCATGAATGAGAAACTTGTCGCCACCATCGGTAAAATGGATGCAACCCGCTGGTTTGATGCCAATGAGGTTGCAAACGATGAAACCACCCAGTTTCTTTCAGGACAATTTGTGAACAATATTGCGGTGGAGTTCCCGGATTATTCATACGGTGCACGGGTCAGTTGGTATCCCACTGATTTATTTGAACTGCATATGGGATACCTTGAAGCAGATGGCGACTTTGAAGATCTGTTTGATGACAACTTCTACATTGTTGAATTCGGATTAAAACCGACCATCGGTGATTTGCAGGGTAATTATCGCTTTTATGCCTGGCGCAATTCCGGCGAACATACGAAACTGCTAGACGCAGCACGAAGCAATAAATCCGGAGAGGGCTTTGGTGTAAGCTTTGATCAGCAGTTCTCCGAACATATAACTGCTTTTGCCCGCTGGGGTATTCAGGACCATGATATCTATGCAGTACACCATGCCTGGAGTGTCGGTTTTCAGGTTGCAGGCGGGCTGTGGGGACGCGACGAAGACATGTTCGGGCTGGCTTTCGGACGGGCACAGACCACCCACGACTACCGCGACCTGCTGAGGGATGCAGGATTCGGCACTACACCGGCAGAGAGCCGCCTTGAAGCCTATTACCGGTGCCAGCTTGATGATCATATTGCCATATCACCCGATTTGCAATGGGTTGAAGGTTTGGCAGGCTCATCCAATGCCGATCAGGTGTACATATTCGGTGTAAGAGCACAACTGGATTTTTAACAGGTAGAAATCACGTGCCGTCAAAAAAAGATGCTATACTAAGTAGGTGTAGTATCTATGCCTTGAAAGTAAGGTTGTTTTACCTATAAAAGGAGGAACATTATGGCTGTTGCAACAATAACCGAAACAAAGCAGTATTTAAGTTTTAAGCTGGCCGATGAAGTTTTTGCCCTCGATGTTGCACAGGTCAGAGAGGTGCTGGATTATATTACCATCACAAAGGTGCCCCAGGCTCCTGAATTCATGCGGGGTGTTATTAATGTCAGGGGAAGTGTTGTACCGGTTGTAGACATGCGCCTGAAATTCGGTATGGAAGCAACCGAACAGACCGTTGATACCTGCATTATTGTTATGGAAATCAAGATGGATGAAGAGGTAACGGTTGTTGGTGCACTGGCAGACTCCGTACAGGAAGTTATGGATATGGATCCGGAGCAGATAGAACCCGCCCCAAAAATCGGTACAAGATGGAGAACCGAGTTTATCAAGGGTATCGGCAAGCATAATGACGATTTTATCATTATTCTTGATATCGACCGGATCTTCAGCGAGGATGAAATCCTGATGGTACAGGGCGGCATTGAAGAACAGGCCGGTGCTCCATCAGATCAATCCGATGCATCCGGGCAGACAGAGGTTACCAACTGATACATTGAGCGGTTTGTGTGTGTTTCTTTACCCCTGTCTGTTTTCTCAACAGCAGGGGTTTTTTACTGTGCATGCAGGATTACGTAATTAAAAACCGAGACCAGGTAAAGAGAACAGCTATGAGCGAAGAAATTCAGACGCAGATTTTGAAAATACTTGAGTTGTCGACCAAGCAGCAGGTGCAGACCAGGGAGTTGATAGAGGACATTAAGGCGTTGTGCAGCATTCAATATATCCTGCTGTCTGCGTTGTGCCGGTACGATCCGAAGTTGCAGGAGCATTTTTGCAAGGTTTTGGGCAAAATGGTCAACCGCCCACAAAAAACAGATAATCGTTTTTTTGAGGAAACCCTGCAGAATATGCTGCTGTTTGCTGAAAGCCCGGATGAAGATACCGTAGAATACCTCAGGCATTAAATTTATTACTGTGGTGCATAAAACATGTTTCCTAAAAGGGGAAAGGAGGAAGTATGAAAAATATTCGTATAGGCGGTTTGTGTATTGCCCTTATTATGATGTGTGCAAACGGCTCTGCAGCAGAAAAAGCGCCCCAGAAGGTAATTGATCTGGCCCATACCGTGCTTGTGAAGCTGGGCTCCGATCCGATTATCGTGAAGGCGGTGAAAGAGCAGAATGCAAAAGGCATGACGCTTGCCAAAATCAAGGAGATGGATGCCACATGGACCAGCACGCCGGGTATTAATACGTTTATGAAGTCGCTGATGACTTCCCCCTGCGGCAGGCATCTGCAACAAATGCAGGCAGGCACTCCTTATTATTCCGAAATATTTGTTATGGACAACCTGGGGGCCAACGTTGCCATGACGGATAAGACTTCGGATTACTGGCAGGGAGATGAGCCGAAGTTCAACGAAAGCTATAAAGGTGGAGCCGGGGCCGTGCATATCAGCTCCGTGAAATTCGACGACAGTACCCAGGCCTATCTGGTGCAGGTTTCCGTTCCTGTTATGGATGCCGGCAAAGCCATCGGTGCCGTAACCATCGGTGTTGATGTGGATAAAATCGAATAGGCACATGCAACAATTGAACAGGGTGCAGCATTCCTTGTACAGATTAAAGGGAGGTGTTTCCATGAATTGGTTTAAGACCATGACTGTCGGGCCCCGGCTGATACTGTCGTTTTCCTGCATGCTCATTGTTATGGTTATGATCGGGTATGGAGGCTATAGAACGACAAAGAAAATGAGAGAACAGGTTGATGAAATTTTCAATGTACGTTTGCCGAGTATCGACTTTTTGCTCCAGGCAGATCGCGACCTGCAGCAGTTGCTGGTGGCGGAGCGCTCCATGATTTTTGCCAATGCCGCTTCCGATGAATTCAAGGAGTTTGTCAACGAGTATGAACAGAATCTCAGGCAGTCAGAGGAGCGGTGGCAAAAGTTCAAGGCACTGTCGGCAACCCCCGAGGAGAAAAAAATAATCCCACTCTATGAAAAAGCACGGGATGAATGGAGGCAGATATCGCAGCAGATAGTCGACGGGCGAAAAGAGGATACACGTCAGGGACGGCGGCTTGCACTGGACCTTACACTCGGGCAGGCAAAAGAAAAGTTCGAACATATGCGTGATTACATCGATCAATTGACCGGGATCAATCTGAGCCTTGCGTCTCAAGCGCATGACGAGGCCGGTAAAACGTATAAAAGCGCACTCGTTATCCTCAACGGAATTGTTATCATTGGTTTTTCGCTGGGTGTTTTTCTGATCTGGGCATTGGGGCGGGGTATAACGAAACCACTTACAGAGGTTATAGACGGTCTGCATGAGGCAGCCTCCCAGGTGAAATCGGCTTCCGGGCAGGTTTCGTCATCAAGCCAGCAACTGGCACAGGGATCGAGCGAACAGGCGGCCTCTCTTGAGGAATCGTCGTCATCTTTGGAGGAAATGTCCAACATGACCCGCCGAAATGCCGATAATTCCAGCCAGGCCGATACCTTAATGCATGAATCGGAAAGAATAATCGGAGAAGCCAACTCTGCAATGACGCACGTTAAACAATCAATGGACGATATTTCCCGTGCCAGTGATGAAACATCCAAAATAGTAAAAACAATAGACGAAATAGCCTTTCAGACCAACCTCCTGGCGCTGAATGCTGCGGTTGAAGCCGCGCGGGCAGGTGAAGCAGGTAAAGGTTTTGCCGTTGTGGCTGAAGAAGTGAGGAACCTGGCCCAGCGTGCGGCTGAAGCCGCTAAAAGTACCGCCACCCTCATTGACGAAACCGTCACCAAGGTGCATAACGGTGCCGATCTAGTCGGTAAAACAAGTGATGCTTTTACCGCAGTATCTGAGAGTACCGGCAAAGTCAGTCATCTTGTCGCGGAAATCGCCTCAGCATCAAGCCAGCAGGCAGAGGGTATAGGCCAAGTGACCAAGGCCGTTAATGAAATGAACCGGGTGGTACAGCAGAATGCGGCCAATGCCCAGGAGTCGGCTTCTGCTTCGGAAGAAATGAGCGCCCAGGCAGAGCACATGGACGTATATGTCCAGGAACTGGTTTCCATGATCGACCGTAAGGCGGCGAAGCTGCAAGGCGGCCGAAAGGGTGGTGTACCGGCGGCTGAAAGCCCTGCAACAAAAGGGCAACTGGACGAACCGTCATTCACCGAATTCTGATATACGCAGTACCTGCATTTTACGCTATATCATCATGATAGAGCTGCAGGCTCTTCACTTCATCCTTGTTGTTTTTATATGCCGTGATGCCTTTGGCCGCTGCGAATGCCGCCGGCATTGTCGTTACATACGGTATTTTATGTTTAATGGCGTTTTTTCGGATATATGAATCGTCGGTTTTGCTTGTTTTGCCCAGCGGCGTATTGATTACCATGTCAATTTTTCCATCAGTGATAATATCCACAATATTGGGCCGCTGTTCATGTATTTTCTGAACATGTTCCGAAGCTATGCCGTTCCGGGATAAAAACTCATGGGTCCCTTTTGTTGCAAGGATTGTAAAACCGAGATCACGTAACTGCCGGGCGACATCCCGGGCAGCGTTTTTGTCCCGGTCGGCAACTGTCATGAGAACCGTGCCTTCAACCGGCAGCCTGCTGAGGGCGGCATCCTGGGATTTAAAGAAGGCTGCCCCGAAATTGTCGGCCATGCCCAGCACTTCACCGGTAGAGCGCATTTCAGGGCCCAGCACCGGGTCTACTTCCGGATAAAAGTAGAAGGGGAATACGGATTCCTTCACACCGTAATGCGGCACATTTTTCATGGTTAAATCCATATTAGCAAGCTTTTTCCCGAGCATAAGCTGGGTTGCTATTCTGGCCATGGATATGCCGCATACCTTGCTCACCAGCGGCACCGTGCGGCTGGCGCGGGGATTTGCTTCCAGGATATATACGATATCGTTGTGGATTGCATATTGGATGTTCATCAAGCCGACAACATTCATTTCAATGGCAATGCGACGGGTATAATCGCAGATGGTATCAATGTGTTTTTGCGGAATACTGATGGGCGGTATAACGCAGGCGGAATCGCCGGAATGGACGCCGGCCTCTTCTATGTGCTCCATAACGGAAGGCACAAAAGCATCGGTCCCGTCTGCAATGGCATCGGCTTCGGCTTCAACGGCATTCTCCAGGAATTTGTCGATCAAAATAGGTCGCTCCGGCGATACATCAACTGCGGCCTGCACATAGCGCTTGAGCATCGATTCATCATGCACTATTTCCAT
This sequence comes from Thermodesulfobacteriota bacterium, assembly GCA_028282925.1. Taxonomy (GTDB): domain Bacteria; phylum Desulfobacterota; class WTBG01; order CAIYCZ01; family CAIRTM01; genus JANQGV01. The sequence goes on along the minus strand of JANQGV010000106.1, from coordinate 7,707 downwards.
TGCGCGTCCACCCAGTACAAAAGAGGGGCGGACCATGAGGGGATACCCGATCCTGTCGGCGATCTCCAGGGCTTCATCCAGTGTGCTCGCCATGCCGCTTTCAGGCTGCGGAATGTTCAGTTTCTGCATAATCCGGCGGAAGCGGTCGCGGTCTTCAGCCAGCTCGATTGTCTCAGGAGAGGTGCCGATTATATTTACGCCGGCTTCGGCAAGCTCGGCAGCAATGTTCAAGGGTGTCTGGCCGCCGAACTGGCAGATGATTCCTTCGGGCTTCTCTTTTTCATAAATGCTCAACACATCTTCGACGGTGAGTGGTTCGAAGTAGAGTTTGTTTGATGTATCGAAGTCGGTCGAAACGGTTTCCGGGTTGCAGTTAACCATAATTGATTCAATGCCTTCATCCCGCAGCGTAAAGGCCGCATGAACACAGCAATAGTCGAACTCGATACCCTGGCCGATGCGGTTCGGACCACCGCCCAGAACCATGATTTTTTTGTTGGGCGATACATCGGTTGTATCGGGGGCATTATAGGTTGAATAGTAATAGGCGGCATCATCAACGCCGCTGACCGGTACCGGATGCCAGCCTTCATCAATAGAAAGGGTTTTTCTTTGTCGGCGGATGTCCTTCTCCGGTATGCCCAGGATTTTAGCGAGGTATTTGTCGGAAAAACCGTCCTTCTTGGCTTTGGCAAGCAGCTTATCGGGCAATGCAGAACCTTTGTGGTTTAAAATAACCTCTTCAAGTTCAACCAGTTCATTCATCTGTTCTATGAACCACTCCTTGATGTGTGTTTTTTCCTTGAGTTGTGCTATGGTGGCACCCTTACGGAGGGCCTCGTACATAATAAACTGGCGCTCGCTCGACGGTTCGTCAAGCATCGTCATCAATTCATCAAGGGGTTTTTCATTGTAGTCCTTGGCAAAACCAAGACCGTAACGCCCGTCTTCGCGGGAGCGGATGGCTTTCTGAAAGGCCTCTTTGTAGTTTTTGCCGATGCTCATCACTTCGCCCACGGCACGCATTTGGGTCCCGAGCTTGTCTTCAAGCTGGTCGAATTTTTCAAATGCCCAGCGCGAAAATTTTACAACAACATAATCGCCTGAAGGGGTGTATTTTTCCAATGTTCCGTCGCGCCAATAGGGAATCTCATCCATGGTCAGCCCGCCGGCAAGAAGTGATGAAACATAGGCAATGGGGAACCCGGTTGCCTTTGACGCCAGGGCCGACGAACGTGATGTGCGTGGGTTGATTTCTATAACGACAACCCTGTCTGTCACCGGGTCATGGGCAAACTGTACATTGGTACCGCCGATAACACCGATTGATTCCACAATGTCATAGGAGTATTTTTGCAGCCGTTGTTGCAGTTCTTCGCTGATGGTAAGCATGGGGGCTGTACAGTATGAATCGCCGGTATGCACGCCCATGGCATCAACGTTTTCAATAAAACAGACGGTAATCATCTGGTTTTTTGCATCGCGCACAACTTCCAATTCAAGCTCTTCCCATCCCAGAACCGACTCTTCAACAAGGATCTGGTGGACAAGGCTGGCATCCAGGCCGCGGGTTGCCATGGTCTTGAATTCTTCCTTGTTATATACAAACCCTCCGCCGGTACCGCCCATGGTATAGGCCGGCCGTATTACACACGGAAGGCCGATTTCTTTGAGGAGTTCTTCGGCCTCCTCTATGTTGTTGGCTATGCCGCTGCGAGGCATTTCTATGCCAAGATCTTTCATGGCGTCTTTAAAAGCCTGTCGGTCTTCGCCGCGCTTGATGGCTTCGAGTTGAACACCGATAATTTTCACATTGTATTTATCCAGCACGCCGGCCTGGGCAAGCTCGGATGAGAGATTCAGTCCGGATTGTCCGCCGAGGTTGGGCAACAGTGCATCCGGACGTTCTTTCTCGATAATTTTTGTCATGGAGTCGAGGGTAAGTGGTTCGATATACGTGATGTCCGCCGTGCCGGGGTCGGTCATGATGGTGGCCGGATTTGAGTTTGCGAGTACAATCTCGTATCCGAGTTTGCGCAAAGCTTTACATGCCTGGGTCCCTGAATAGTCAAACTCGCAGGCCTGGCCGATAACAATGGGCCCTGATCCGATAATCATTACTTTTTTGATATCATCACGACGTGGCATGTAAGCCTCCTTTGCTGCGTTGGTTAATCTTGCACTCTTCCTGTTGCTGTATTTTCTGCTTGAGTAAAGTAATCGTACGGGCAGGATATGAATTGTTCGCTCGTAAGCCATTGTGCATAATAAAGGGCATGGGGCGTTATGTAACGCCCCATGCCCTTTGTATAGCTTAGTTACAGTCCAGTATTTTTTTAGCAGTGTCATCATGAATTTCGGTAATAAACGGAATGCCGGTTATTTCCGAAGTTTCACGGTTGCCGGAGAAAAGGTCCACCCTCTGTATTTCATCAAGATTGAAGCGGCGTGCACCTGCCATGAGCTGTTGCAATCCGGCGGAAAGCTTGTCGGCCAGGGTAAACATGGCAATGGCACCATAGGGAACATTCTTCATTTCATCGGCACCGAGCTTTTTCTGTACGTCGTAGTAGCCGGCAAATATTTCTTCGGCAGACAGGCCGATTTCTTTCACTGCCGGGGGCAGTTCATCCCATTGGCCGTTGACACGGGCTTTGCGGTCGGGGTGCAGAGCACCTTCTATATTCGACCCCAGGTAGCCGGGGATCATGACCGAGCGGCCCATGCAGATGAGCTTGGTGAACGGTGCGCCAAGAGCCAGGGCTTTAAACATATGGTCTTCCCGGGCCAGGCCGCCTGCAAAGGCGATATCGACAACCTTCTGTCCTTTGGCAGCCAGAATTGCAGCATACTCCTGTGCTTTGGCATGCAGATGAATAGAGGGGACGCCCCAGGCCTCCATCATGTTCCAGGGGCTCATGCCGGTACCGCCGCCGGAACCGTCTATGGTCAACAGGTCAAGCTCTGCATCTGTGGCGTATTTGATGGACATGGCCAGGGCTTCCATGCCGTAGGAACCGGTTTTAAGTGAGATACGTTGATAGCCGAGACCCCGCAGGTATTCAACCGATTTCATGAAATCTTCACGCACCTGGTCGGATGACGACAGGTTGGTATAGCCCAGGCGGCTGTGACGGGCGAAGGATTTGATGGAGCCGTGCTCAAAAGCTTGCTGTACTTCCGGCAGGGTCGGGTCGGGATCGACAACGTAGCCGCGTTTTTTCAGGAAAAGGGCATAGTCAAGGTTTTCAACCTGGATTTCACCGCCGATGTCCTTGGCTCCCTGGCCCCATTTCAGCTCGATGATAACCTTGTCGCCGTATTTGTCGATAACGTATTCGGCAACCCCGTTGCGGGTGTCTTCTACGTTGAGCTGTACGATGATAGCGCCGTATCCGTCATAGTAGCGCAGAAAGGTATCTATGCGGCGGTCCAGTTCAGGAGCTTTCAAGATTTTACCGTTATTGATCTCGGCCTTGCGGTCGACACCGACAACATTTTCACCAACAACAATGGGAAAGCCGACAATGGCGGCGCCTGTGGCAAATGATTCCCAGTACTTGGCGGCCACAAAGGTAGACCCAAGAGCGCCCGACATAATCGGCAGCCTGAATTTGGTTTTTACTTTTGTGCCGAACTCACCGCTGACACCGACATTGGGAAAAATGCAATCGTCGGGATCATTGGTCAGGCCGCTGGAAAGGCCGTCTGCGCCATAGTTGTAGCCCTGTATACGCAGTGAGTTGTATGAAGCACCGACATGGCAGGTATTTGCGCTTCCAGAGGTTATGATACCGAAATCGCGGGGGTAAAGCATTTTTCTGCCCTTGAGTGCGGACATCCAGGTTTCGCACTTACCCTTGCAGTCGGCTCTGCAAAGGGTGCACAAGCCGGATTCACAAGGGTTGCCACGGTTAACGGTTCCAAGAGCATCGTTTGATTTTGGCCATTGAATCATAACTGTCCTCCTTTTGAAAAAACTTTGTTTGGTAATTTATTGCCGATAAAAGGGTATGTGTATGCCGCTATATTGGCAATATTGTGCCGTTGCTCCACAGTACAAAGCAGAAGATTATTGCCAAAAAGATGTAAAGTCAAGTAAAAAAAAGGGTTTGTGTCTGTGCGTGTGGCTTTAATCTTATTATGTTTCGGCAAAATTGCCATTAACATAACGGCATTTTTGCCGATAATGTATTTCAAGCTCCCAAACAGCTAATAATTGGATAACTGTATGAATGAGGGGCAGTTTTAGGGTTTGAAAAAAAGTTTTGAAATTGTAATACTATGCACTTATCGGCAATGGGCTCTGTTTTTCCGGCAATCTTGAGTATGTACTTTACGTAGGAGAAGGCAAAAAAAATGGCAGAAAAAACCAAAAAAAAAGAGCTGGCAATTTTAGGTATTTTGAAAAAAAGTGATAAACCGCTGAGCAGCGCAAAGATTACCGAAGAACTGAATGCCCTGGGGCGTGAAATCAGCGAGCGGACCGTCCGTTTCTATTTGAAAAGAATGGATGAAGACGGTTTGACCAAAAATATCGGCAAGAAGGGCAGGCTTATAACCGAAGCGGGACTGAATGAGTTCGACGATTCCCGCATTATTGAGCGGGTTGATTTTTTATCGGCCAAGATCGATCAAATGACCTATCGCATGAATTTTGACCTTACAACCAAATCCGGTACGGTAGTGGTAAACATCAGCATAGTAGAGCCGGAACAGGCCATGCACTGTATTGACAGTATCTGTAAAGTGTTTGAAGAGGGTTACGCCATGGGCACGCTGACAACCGTACTGGAGCCGGGTGAAAAACTGGGGCATGTCACCGTACCCGAAGGCATGATCGGTATGGGTACGGTGTGTTCCATTACGTTAAACGGCGTTCTGCTCAAATACGGTATACCTACCAATTCCAGGTTCGGCGGCCTGCTGGAACTACAGGACAAAAAACCGACGCGCTTTGTTGAAATGATTACCTACGGCGGCACCAGTATCGACCCCCTGGAGGTGTTTATACGCAGCGGTATGACGAATTATACCGGTGCCATCACGACCGGGAGCGGTCGTATCGGGGCCAGTTTCCGCGAGTTTCCATCGGACAGCCGCGACCTGGTGGAAACCATTGCCGAGAAGCTCACCCATGTGGGTCTGGGAGGCTTCATGCGGATAGGGCATGCGGGTCAGTCCCTGCTGGAAATTCCGGTAAGCGAGGGCCGGGCCGGGGCCATTGTGATCGGGGGGTTGAACCCGATGGCGATCTTTGAAGAGACCGGCATCCGGGTGTATTCACGGGCCATGTCCGGGCTGATTGATTATACCCGGTTGTTCAGATATGAGGAACTCAGGGAGAGGGTCTACCAATATGTCTAGAAGGCTGACCGAGAGCATTCATCTACGTTGTTGCGCTCACCTTTGTTCGTTGCGACGTACGTAAAAGTACGCCTCACTCCAAAGATTTCGCGCGCCTAGTATCTGAATGCTCTCGATCAGCCTTATTGCTTTCGAGAATGAAAGAAAAAAGCCCGCTTTTGCAAGCGGGCTTTTTATTTTTACGTTACGCATTCGAACGTTTCTAGAACGGTTGCATGACCCAGATGCCGCACGGGCAGGTATCGCGGCAAAAACCACAGGCAATGCACTTGTCCGGGTCGACAACATACTCGAACTCATTGTTCTCAAGCTCCCGGCGCGAGACGGCCTCCTCGGGGCAGATGGACTCGCACAGGTGACAGTCGCGGCATGAACCGCAGCTCAGGCAGCGGTCGGCTTCATCCTCTTCAGAGGTTGCAGGTCCACGCCTGGGGCAATAGTGTTCAAGGGTCAGGCGATCCTGCGGAATCAAGGACAGCTTAAGCGGCGACCACTCTTCTCCGCGAACAGCGGCCACGATAGACTCGGCCGCCCGCTTGCCGCTGCCGAGGGCATCGGTTGCAAGACCGGGTTTTTCCACATCGCCCACGGCAAGGATCTGCGGATCGGTGGTGCGACCGGCTTCGTCGGTTTTAATCCAGCCGCGAATGGTTTCAACCGAATCGGGTATGAAATCGATAACCGGAATATCACCGATTGAGATAAAGACCGACTGGGCCGGGAAGAGCTTGCCTTCGGTATCGATAAGCCCCTCCTCGGTTACTTCGCGGGTTGATACGGGCCAGGCGAATTTTGAGCCCAGGGCCTCTGCTGCATCGCGCTCCTTGCCGAAGGCAAGGGGCCGCTGGATATCTACCAGGGTGACTTCCTCGGCACCCAGGCGGTAGGCCTCGCAGGCCACATCACACCCTACGTTACCGGCACCAATAACCACAACCTGTTTGCCGACGGACATGGGTCTGTCGCCCTTGGCCGATTTCAGGAAATCAAGGGCCGGGATAACCCGTTCTGAGCCGGGAAATGTCAGGCGGCGCGGTTCATGGGTTCCGACCGCTATGATGATATAGTCGAACTCCTTTTTCATCTCTTCGATTTTTGCTTTGGTAACCGCCGTATTCAGGCTGACCGTAACATTGGGATAGGATACCAAACGATCGAGCTCTTTTTCCCAGGTGGCCTTTGGGAGGCGTTCCCAGGGAATAACCTGGGCCAGTTTTCCGCCCAGGAATGAATCTTTTTCGAAGATATGCACATCGATGCCTTCGCGGGCAAGCTGCCAGGCCGTATTCAAGCCGGCCGGGCCGCTGCCGATAACGGCAACCTTTTTGCCGGTTGACGCCTTCGGGGCCGGCGGTTGGGCATTCAGTACCGAACGGCCGAGCAGGCCCTGGTCGACACCGCGGTCAACCCGGTGGCGGGAGCAGCTTTCTACGCACAGGTTCGGGCAGATGGCCCCGCAAATGGACGCCGGAAAAGGCGTGTATTGCAAAATCAGGTTGTAGGCTTCGTCAAGTTTACCTTCGCGGATAAGGCGCAGGCGGTCGACCGTGGGAATATGCACCGGGCAATAAAAAGTACACGGGGCCGCCGATTCGCGGTTGGCCCAGTAAGGTTGGCGGCGGCGAAGCTCGCCGGGTTCCACCAGGCCGATAGTGCTGCGGTCAAGAGTCGGAGCCAGGTCCCGTAACGGGTCGCCGCCCAGGGCCTTGTCCCATACCTGGGTGCGGAACTGCTCCATGGGCATCGGGCCGGAGAACATAAGAGCCCGCTCCTGGGGGGTGATGGAAATAAGTATTTTCCATTCATCCCGTACTGAAAGCTCGTTCAGAAGCTCTTCGCGCCCGATGGTTTTCAGGTAGCCCGGCATGTGCTCCATGAGCCACTGCCATTGCTCGTCGTTGGGTACGTCCTTGCGAACGTTTGTGTGAGAAAAAGTATCGTCTGCTTCGCCGCGATAGAAAATCCAGCCGCCGACCATGCCGACACAGGGTCGATACCCCAAAACATTGCTTGATTTAGGCTCAACGCCGCAGATTACGCCGATACCGCCGCAATTGAATTCGGCAAAGGTATCGCCGACCGAACCCAGCACCCACAGCTCGGGGCGGGTATAGTCGGGGTTCCATTTTGTCATGGTAAGACCGCGGGCACCGATTGAGCCGTTGATCATGACCCGGCCCTGGGCCATGGCATTGCAGACACCGTTGGTGGCGTCACCCAGAACCGTAATGTCGGCACCGATGTTCAGATACCCGACATCGACGGAGGCCGGGCCGTTGCAGGTTATGGTTGTGCCGGGCTGTCCCATACAGCCGAGCCGCTGCCCGACCGGCCCACTGA
>JANQGV010000064.1 GCA_028282925.1 Thermodesulfobacteriota bacterium | reverse complement strand
AACGGTCCTGACACCCCAGACCATCGGGCAGGTGTTTACCACCTCGTTTCGGGGCAATGTGCCGGTAATCGGGCTGTCCGAGAAGTACGTCAGGCTCGGCGCCCTGTTTTCAATCGACATCGATATCCGCAAGCTCGGCCGTGAGACCTGGGATCAGACCGTGAGCTGTCTGCAGGCCGCATCCGGCTGCTCCGGCGCCAGGAAAGCGTCTCCTGATTCGTGGGGCCTGATCATCAACGAAAAGATTGCTGAAAAGATGAACTTGTCCATCCCGGCGGATGTTCGCCGTGAAGTAATGAAGGTGTATTAGCATGAACCGCCCTGGATACATACAAGGCATTTTTTATGACTGCAACGTCATTAAAGGGGAGTAGGGTAATGATGGATACAAGAAAAGCAATTTTAAAAGCATGCTTTGCCGTAGCGGTTTTTTTCTACGTTGCGGCGGGTCCTCTGTCAGGACCGCTGTACGCCGAATCGGAACCTCTGGATCTCGAGATGCAGGAACTTGCCCTTTTCTATGCCGAAGAGGACCTGATTTATTCAGTGTCCAAGCGTGAAGAAACCTATCTGGAGGCGCCCTCGGCCGTGTACACCATTACGGCGGAAGACATAAAATACTCCGGTGCCAAGAAACTCACCGACGTTTTCCGGATGGTGCCCGGAGTGGATGTTGCCGACGTGAATTCCTTTGTTACCGGCGTGCAGGCCCGGGGCTTTTCCTTTTTTCCGAAGTACGCCCGACAGATGCTGGTGCTGATCGACGGGCGCACGGTCTATTCGCCCCAGATAAACGCAACGTTCTGGGACCAGATCCCGGTCTTTCTTGAAAACATCGAGCGTATAGAAGTAATACGCGGACCCAACGCGGCCCTGTACGGCGCCAACGCCTTTAACGGCGTCATCAACATCATTACCTACGATCCCGAAAAAACAAAGGGCGTCCTGCTGTCGGTCACGGCGGGTAACCGTGAGTCGCAATGGGAAACGGTGCGCTACGGCGGCAGCGCCGGAAATCTTACCTACCGGCTGACGGCAGGCTACCACGAGACCCGGGGCTTCAGCAATGTGCACGACCGTATCCGCAAGCCCCAGTTGACGTTTCGGGGTGATTACGCAATCGACGACACGTCGACCCTGAGTCTGCAGGCAGGCTACGCAGGCGGCGACCGGGAACTGGCCGAGCAGGTGGACCCGGAAGTGACCTCGTACTTCCTGATGGCGAAATATGAAAAACGGTTCGGCACGCGCAATACCCTGACCGTTCAGTATTATCACGATTATCGCAACAGCTCTCTGAGTACCTTCAAACATGAAGATAAAAGCCGGGAAGACGACCTGGAAATTCAGTTCAACCGCAACGGCGACAAGTATAACCTGGTGTGCGGCATGGGCTACCGGGTAGACCGGGAGCGCACCGGCTTTTTGTCCGGAGACGACTACCGCGCCTTCACCCGCAAGGGAGGCCGGGACCTCAACATCGAGACCAAATATAATCACATCTTCAAAATGTTTGTTAATTATACCTATCATCTTTCTGAAAAACTGCACCTGACAACAGCCCTCATGATCGAAGACAACGATTTTGTGGGCACCATGTACTCGCCCAAAGGCGCCCTTGTGTACCTGCCCACCGAAAATCATTCGCTGCGGTTCAGCGTGTCGCGGGCCTACCGCACGCCCTCCTTTATCGAGGAATACGCCGACATGTCGGTACCGGCCCCGTTTGCCCCCGGCTATATCGGACAGTTGGGTAACGAACACCTGAACCCCGAGCGGATTGTGGCATTTGAAATCGGGTACCGGGGCAAGTTCCTGGATAACCGTCTGTCGGTCAATCTGGAACTGTTTTATCACGACATAGACGATGTAATTATCTATCGCGATCTGGACGAGCCCAGTGTGTACCGTTACGACAATCATGAAGATAATCATGTTCGGGGTGTTGAGGCGTCGTTTACCTGGAAAGTAGCTCCCTGGTGGCGGCTTTCAATGGCCTATACCTATCAGGAATCAAGCGACGATTACCTGGAGGGTCTTGTTATTGAACAGAAATACACCATGGGTAACCGGTTCATGCTGCCCATGGGCATTACGGCCAATATCCAGCTCTATTTTGTGGACTACTTTCATTTTGAGCAGGAGGCCTGGGTACCGGAAAGCACGGTCAAGGATTACACCCGGCTCGATGTACGGGTATCAAAAACCTTCCTGGACGAAAAACTTGAGCTGGCCGTCATCGGGCAAAACCTTCTGGACCCGCGGCATTACGAATACCCCCTGGCACTCAGCGCCGGTGAGGCCAACCGGACCATATATTTCGAGTTTACCTATCGCTTCGGCGGGGAGTGATCTAAAGATAAAAAAGCGGTGGTATTGTAACATAGCGAGGGACAGGCTTTTCTGACTGTACATAGATAATTATAAATAGTCGGGTACGCATAGCACACCGATTATTAAAAGATGAGGTGCGCGATGCACACCCGGGACTGCACCTGCTCTACAGAGGTGCCTTTTGTGTGGGCGGCAATCGATTCACCAGCAGCAAAAAAAGGGACTTTCACCCGTGGATGCCGGAAAGATCAAGAGAAAATATCTTATCGGGTATCGCAAGCGCATTATCGTCAGTATCACGATACTGCTGCTGGCGGTGTTCCTGCCCCTGGTTCTGTACGGCATCATTACCGACCGTAACATGCTCATCAACCAGCTCGAAATCAACGGCTTTTACCTGGTGAACAACCTGGCCCGCAACAGCGAGACCGGGGTATTCTCTGAAAACGTCAATTTCCTGCGCACCCCCCTTTCGGCAATCCTTGAAGAGCATGACGCCATGTGGGCCACGGTTTACAACACCAAGGGACGAACCATCTGGTCCGACGCAAAACCGATGATGAAGCAGCCCCGTATGCCCGCAGATATAAAAAACACCATGCTTACCGGGGACCTGGTGGAGGCCCAAAAACGGGTGGTGAAAGTGGGTTCTTTAAAGATGCTGGACTTTTATGCCCCCATCTATCTGAAAAAAGGTTTTTTCATGACCGGCGATTTTGAAGAGGAGACGGCGCCGGTCCAGTCTGAAATTATCGGGCTGGCACGGGTGGGTATGTCGCTGCAGGGTCCGGCAAAACGCACGGAGCAGATTATAGCGGCCGCGTGCTTTCTGACCATTGTATACGTTGTGCTGGGAATATTCGCGGTCTATTACATCCAGGATACCATTACCAAGCCGGTGCAGGACCTCTCAACCGGCGCCCATGAAATAGGCAAAGGGAATCTTCAGACCCGCATCAGCGTTGACTCCGAAGACGAGATCGGGGAGCTGGCAACTTCGTTCAACTACATGGCCGACCAGCTTCAGCAGGAAATGGCGGAGCGTAAAAAAACCGAAAAAGAGCGCGAACGGCTCCTGAAAGACCTGGCCGATAAGAACAAGGAGCTTGAAAGTATCATCTATGTTGCTTCCCACGATTTGCGCTCGCCTCTCGTCAACATTCAGGGGTTCAGTAAAGAGTTGTCGCTGAGTTGCAAGGACATCCACAAGGTGCTGGGAGAAGCGGGCCTGAATGAAAAACAGCGACGGACCGTGGACGCCATCATTGATAAGGACGTGCCCGAGTCGCTGAACTACATCCAGTCCAGCGCCTACCGGATGGACATCCTGCTCAAAGGGCTGCTGCGCCTGTCGCGGCTGGGCCGGGCCGCCATGAAAATAGAGCATCTCGATATGAACGACATGCTCCAGAAAATCCTGGATTCCATGGGGTTCCAGATCCAGGAAACCCGTGCGCAAATCAACGTGAGAAGTCTGCCCGGGTGCTACGGCGATACCATGCTGATAACACAGGTATTTTCCAACCTGGTAGATAATGCCGTAAAATATCTGGACCCCCGTCGCAATGGCGTCATTAAAATATCCGGGCGCGTAGAAGGCGACCAGAGTATCTACTGTATTGCCGATAACGGTATCGGTATTCATGCCGACCATAAGGACAAGGTGTTCGAGATTTTTCACCGGCTGCACCCCGAAGGGCCCGTTGCGGGAGAAGGCCTTGGACTTTCAATTATCCAGCGGGTGCTCAACCGGCATAACGGCCAGGTGTGGGTGGAATCGGAACCTGATGTGGGCAGCAGCTTTTATGTGGCGTTGCCGAATCGCTGGCCGTTGCCGGCATAAGCTTTTTGTCGTTTGGAACGCTTTTGTGGTCGGTTTTGTTTGTTTTTTCTGTGATTGTGTGCCGGGAATCAAACTTATATAATAATAATTATTATTTTAATCTAAAACCGGTAAAGATTTTTATAAAAATTACGATACATAGATAGCTATACTATACTCGTTCAAGGGGCATGAAATCATACCGTGCCTGAGGGCAACGAGAAGCAGTGCAGTAATTTGAGACTGTTATGGACCGCAAAAAAGCACGGGACAAAATTGTCGACACCATCAATGATCTTCCGACTCTGCCGGACGTGATACACCGGCTGTTGCCTCTGCTGCAGGATGACGATGTATCGATCAATGCCTTGCTGGATGTTATCGGCAAAGATCTTGCCATTTCAATGCGCCTGCTGAAAGTGGCCAATTCGGCCTACTACGGGTGTATGTCCCAAATCACCACGGTTCGCCATGCCATCACCATCCTGGGGCTGCGCCAGGTGAAGAGCCTGGCCCTGGGTATTTCGGTATTCGACACCATGCGGGGCCTGGAGAAAAAAGGCCCCCTTGATTATACCATGTTGTGGGTTCATTCAATCGGCACGGCAATGGCCGCCCAGCTCATGAGCAAATTTGTTTCCGACACCGACTCTGAAACCGCCTTTACCGCGGCTTTACTGCACGATATCGGTAAAATCCCCCTCAATGCGCTGTTCCCCGATGAATGCCGTCAGGTTGCAAAAAAAGCACTGCAGGGTATGGACTGTTTCGAGGCTGAAGAGGAAGTGTTTCAGTTCAACCACGGCGACGTGGGCGGGTGGCTCTGCGTAAACTGGAAGCTCCCGGCAGCCCTGGTGCAACCGGTACAGTATCATCACCACTACAAACGTTCAAGCGCAGCATGGAAGGACCTGACGTCGCTCATTCACTGTGCAGATGTTATGAGTAAGCTGGCGGGCATCGGTACCGGCACGCAGCCGGTCAAGGAAATTGCAGAACCCAACGCCGATACCGCCACCCCCCAAGAAGACCTGTCTGCAGTTCTGTCCAAAAAGCGGCAGACCGACGAGCAGCAGACAAGCGCGGTGCCGTTTCCGTCACTGGCGGTCCTGGAAAACCTCCAGTTGAACATTACCGATCTCAATACCGTTTTGACCGAACTTGCCGCAGGCGATCAAAAGGCCCGTTCCTTTTTTAACGCCATTAGCTAAGGGCATTCTATGGAAAAGAAAAGCACTGCCGACGATAGTGCAGACGCAAAACTGAAAGTGTATGAAAGTGCCCTGCGCGATGCCAGTTGTCAGATCGAGGAGAAGGTGCGGGAGCTTTCAATCCTGCGGCGGGTCGGCGACATTGCCGGGCATGTGTTTGAGATCGACTTTTTTTACCGCTCGTTTGTGGACGTGCTGATTGAAGAAGTCCGGGCCATGAACTGCTCCTTCATGGCTTTTGACCCTGTTTCCGACAGGCTGGAGCTCAAGGTGGCCCGCAGCCGGAACGACGACGGGATCATCTTCGACAGCCCGGTAAAATCAAGAACCATCTTTGCCCTGGGTGAAGGAGTTGCCGGCACCGTAGCGCTTACGAGGGAAACCATATTTATTCCCGATACCGCCCGGGACGACCGCTTTAAGTTGCGCGATGCGGCTGTGCCCATCGGGACCCTGATCTGCATCCCCCTTGTTTTCAATGAAAGGCTTTTGGGCGTGGTGAACATCAGCCATCCCGATAAAGAATGCTTTACAGAAAGCACAAAACGGCTCATGGAGATACTGTGCGGCTTTGTGAGCAACATTGTGGGCAACGCCAAAGTGCATATTGAGACCCAGGAGCGTTTCCGGTCCATGTTTGAAGGGGTGCCGTTTACCATCATCATCATCGAGCCGGTTTCCAAAAAGATCATCGACTGCAATCATTTTACCCGGGTCTGCTTCGGTTTCGAGCCCGAGGAACTGGTAGCCATGCGGGATGTGACCGATTTTGTTGCCGAGGACTACCAGCCGCTCTTTCTGCGGGTACTGGACGAAACCGTTGCGCGCAAACAGGGTGAGCAGGACATCGGGTTTCACGAGATGCCGTTTCGTACAAAAGACGGCGACGACAAAGTCTGTGAAGTGCATGCCGGCATGATTGCCTACCTGGACCGGGAGGTAATCCGGCTGACGCTGATCGACATATCGGAGAAGAAAAAACTGGCTGAAAAACTGTTCCAGGCCGAAAAACTGCGCTCGCTTGGGGAGTTGGCCGGCGGTGTGGCCCATGATTTCAACAATGTGCTGGCAGCGATACTGGGCCGTGTACAATTGCTGCGGATGCGAAGAGACTCTTATACGCATCCGGACGGTGACGAAGATCCTATTACCATAAACATCGATAAAAATCTCGATATTATCGAGAGAGCCGCCATGGACGGCTCTGAAACGGTGCGCCGCATACAGGATTTTGCCCGGGGGCACGACGAGGCCAAATACCAGACGCCCATCGACATCAATGCAGTGCTTGATGATGTGCTGGAATTTACCCGGGTCAAGTGGAAGGACATGGCCGAATCATACGGCAGGGCCTTTACCATCAATCGGGAACTGGAAGCCGACGAGCATATACTGGGCAACGCACCCGAACTACGGGAAGTGTATATCAACCTGATCAACAATGCAATCGACGCCATGCCCGGGGGCGGTAGCCTGACCCTGAAAACATATGTTGAAAAGGGTATGGTTGTTTCCATTGTCAAGGATTCGGGCGTAGGTATTTTGGACAGCCACCGGGACAAAATTTTCGACCCCTTTTTCACCACCAAGGACGTCGGTTCCACCGGACTGGGGCTGAGTGTTTCCTACGGTATTATCGCACGCCATAAGGGCACCATCGACGTTGAAAGCAGGCAGGGTGAGGGCACGACTTTTGTCATCCGCCTGCCGGCCTGCGGCGCTTCAGCCCAGGACGAGGCCGGTGAAAATCTTCTTGCTCCTCAAAAGCAGTGCAGCATCCTGGTGGTTGAAGACGAACGCAACGTAGGCGATACCCTGAGTGAAATACTGAGCTTTTCCGGTCATAAGGTGAGCGTGGCCGAGAATGGAAGCGAGGCCCTGCAGCAGTTCAACGACGGTGATTTCGACCTGGTTATTACCGACCTGGGTATGCCGGGACTGTCGGGGTTTGAAGTTGCCGAAAAGATCAAGGCAATCAACGGCTCGACACCCGTGATCCTGATTACCGGATGGGGCCTGCAGCTCAATATCCAGGACCTCAAAGAGCGCGGGGTCGATTATGTCATCAACAAGCCTTTTGCAAGCCGGCAGATCCTTAATGTTATCCAGGAAGTATTGCCCGGTGCGTAGCCGGCAGGGACTTCGCCGCAGGCCTGCTTTCAGTGTCCCGTTATGCTCTCATGCAGTACGCTGTGAGCGGAAAATACATGAAAATCCGCCTTTTTCATCCCATAAATCCGCAAAAAACGCATTTCCCTGCTTGAAGACATGGCTTTTTTTAGCTATAGTGTTGCACATTAGTGAAAAACCGTAACTTCTGATGTTTGCTTGTATTTTATCGTGAAATAATATAATGCTCTTATCTGATGAACGCAGCCTGATTGTTGAATACGGCAAGCGCATGCTTGACCGGGGCCTGGTGGAATCCACCGGGGGCAACCTGAGCATCTATAGTCGTGAAAAGGCGCTGGTGGTCATCAGCCCCAGCGGCGTTCCCTATGAAACCATGACACCCGGTGATGTGTCTGTTGTAGACCTGGACAAAAAGGTGGTGGAGGGCAGCCGTCGGCCGTCGTCGGAGCTTGATATGCACCTGGTGTTCTATAAAAACCGGCAGGATATCTCTGCCATGGTGCACACACATTCGGTATACGCCACAACCCTTGCCTGCCTGCGAAAAGAGCTGCCGCCGGTGCACTACCTGATCGGGTTTGCGGGCAAGACCGTGCGGTGCGCCGACTATGCCCTGTTCGGCACGCCGGAGCTGGCTGAAAACGCTTACGCCGCCATGCAGCACCGCAACGCGGTGCTGTTGGCAAACCACGGGCTGCTGGCCGGGAGCACGGATATTGATTCGGCGTTTACCATTGCCGAGCTGATAGAGTACTGCGCCGAGGTGTACTACCGTGCGTGCAGTATCGGCGAGCCGGTTGTGCTGAGCGATGATGAGATGTCGCACGTTCTTGAGAAATTTAGAGACTATATAAAAAAATAATATATAAACACGTGAAAGGAACACCTATGAAATGGGACTTTACACCTGAACAGGTGGCAAAGGGAGAAATAGAATACACACTGGAGGAGTTTCGGGCGGACCTTATGGGTGAGGTCAAAGAAAACTTTTCAGACAAAAACCCCGATGAAGTGGATTCACTTTTCACCCTGGCATATGATGTGTGCTACTGCTCGGCCCTGCGCCACGACCTGCAAAACCTGCTGGATCACTGTCAACAGCAGGGGTTCGGCATCGACATGCAGTTTCTTGAGTTGATTCGCGATTCCAACACCGACAACACGGAAATGCTCAAAGCAATATTCGCCAAAAAGATCGCCGAGTTTAAGGAATCAGGGGCGGAAAACGAAGAGGCGCTTGAGAAACTGAAAACCTACCAGCAGGAGATTATTGCAAAGGAACAGGGTAGATAGCGCAGCAGTCACAGGGGGGCACACAGAAAAAGATGAGCACACGTATGAGTGGACCGATACTGGGCATATGGGACGGACACGACGCAGGGGCAGCGCTTGTTCAGGACGGCAACGTCCTTGCAGCAATAAACGAAGAGCGGCTGAGCCGCAGAAAACTGGATGTAGGGTTTCCCGTGCGTTCTCTTGCCGCCTGTCTGAACCAGGCCGGCCTCAAACCGCCGGACATCGCGCACATCGCGGTATCAACTTCCGATTTTTCAAAAACACTTACAAGGGTTTTTCCGTCACTCAAGGAAGAGTACTACCTGATACGCCGACGCAAGAAAAGCCCGGGCGGGTTTACGGCCCTGAAAAAGCGGGTCAAATACCGCCTGACCGAGCTGGGTCCCTCGGGCATTACCGGTTTTTTCAGCCGCAGGAACATTCAAAACCATCTGCGTGAGTGTGGATTCGGCCCCGGGGCTCCCATTACCTTCATCGACCACCACCTCTGCCATGCCGCAACAGCGGCGTTTTTCAGCCACAGGGACCCCTGCCTTGTCATCACCATCGACGGTATCGGCGATGCCCTGTCGGGCTCGGTGAGCGCTTTTCAAAACGGCACACTCAAACGGCTGGCCGGTTTGTCCGGCACCCATTCGCTGGGTATCTTCTTCGAGCACATCACCAACCTAATGAACATGCGCGAGCTGGAAGACGAAGGCAAGGTGATGGCTCTGGCCAACTACGCCTACCCTATTCCGGATGAGGAAAACCCGCTGCTGGACCTGGTGCGGGTCGAGGGCATGCAGGTCAGGTGCCGCTACGGGTCGCTTCGGATGTTCGACGAGCTGAAGAAAATCTTGTGGCGCTATCCTCCTGAGCAATTCGCCTACATGGCACAGCGCACACTGGAAAACAGGGTGTGCGAGCTGGTACAAAACTGTGTTGCCTCTACGGGCGTGAGAAACGTGGCCGCAGCCGGGGGTGTTTTTTCCAATATCAAGATGAACATGCGCCTGCGCCTCCTGCCTGAGGTAGATGCATGCGTGGTGTTTCCTCATATGGGCGACGGCGGCCTTGCCCTCGGTGCTGCAGCGGCCCTGAACTACCAGCACAACAATGTGACCGGCTATGCAACAGACGGTATCTACTGGGGCCCCTCGTATTCAGAAGAAGACATGCTTGCCGCAGTGCAGACAAAGGGACTGCAATTCCGGCGACTGGAAAACGTTGCCGCCGAAACCGCACAGATCATTGCCGACGACGGCATTGTGTTCTGGCTGCAGGACGCCATGGAATACGGCCCCCGGGCTCTGGGGCGGCGTAGCATTCTGGCCCGGCCCGATTCGACCCGCATCAAAGATCTGCTGAACCTGCGCCTGAAAATGAGGGTGTGGTATCAGCCGTTTTGCCCTTCCATGCTGGCCGAAGAGGGCGAGCGGGTGCTTGAAAACTGCGACGGCCTGCAAAACCGGTTCATGACCATGGGCTATATGGTAAAGCCCGGGCACCGCGACGCAATGGCCGGTGTTACCGGTATAGACGGAAGCTGCCGCCCCCAGTTTGTTATTCCTCAGGACGGTCTCTATCATGACCTGCTGCAGGAAGTACGAAAGCGAACCGGCAGCGGCATTGTGCTGAATACCAGTTTCAACGTGCACGGCGATCCCCTGGTGTGCTCCCCGGATGATGCCGTTGAAACCCTCCTCAAAACCGGAAACGAATATCTGGTTATGGGCAATCTGCTGGTTGAGATGAAGTAGAAACACTTATATTCTGAAGGACTTTTAATCCTGGCTTGTAGGGCGGGTCTCTGTGCCCGCCCGAATTAAACAAGACATTAACGAAAAAACGTAGGGTGCGCACTGCGCACCGAAAGTTTTAAAATGCTACATCCTTTTGATTAATCAAATTCCCAGGGCAATCGCAATGAATTCAATTAAAAACAAAATTCCCTTTATCACAAGCGGCCTTGTCATAGTGGCCGGACTTATAACCCTGTCGGTCTGGGTCACAAACCAGAGTTCCTGGCAGATACAGGAAACGCTCAAAATCCTTTCGCCCCTGGGACTGGAATTAACCTTTCTGCTCCTGCTTATTGCAAGCGGCATGACACTTATTGCCCTGTACCGGGGCGGACTGTACAAGGATATATGGGGGGGCGTCGGGCGCAACGGCTGGATCTGCCTGGGGGTAACAGTTGTGGTTGGTGTTGTACTGCTTGCCTTTGTGGTGCCCCGGGACAACCGTATTTACTACGACGAACAAATATACATGAACATCGGGCAGACCATTGCCCACACCAAGGGCAAGGGCTCCCACTCGGGCGAAGACTATCAAAAATCGTTCAGCACTACCTGGAAGCGGTTTATCGGGCAGGCCGGTATGTGCAACGAGGGACGTAACGAGTACGGCGTGTACGACTGCTTCCGCCTGGAGTACAACAAAGAGCCCAACGGCTGGGCCTACATTTTGAGTGTGGCCTACCGTATTTTCGGTGTCGGAGAACGCGTGTCGCGCATTACTACTAACGTCATGTACCTTCTGTCCATTATCACGGTGTTCCTGGCGGCCTACCTGTTGTTCAACAGTACGGCAGCTTCAGCGTATGCGGCGGTTATTTTCGCCCTCACTCCCGAGGTTCTTTTGTGGTCCAACACCATGGCGGTTGAGCCCAGCGCCGCCTTTTTTCCGGCGCTGGCTATCCTGTGCGCCCTGGTGTTTTTGCGCACAAAAATGTTTTCGGCCTTGTTTCTCACCACCCTCATGACCGTGTTTGCTTCCCAGTTCCGTCCCGAATCGGCCATGATCTGCAGCGTTATTGTTCTGCTGTTCGTGTTCCGGGGGCTGGACGAATTCAAGCATGGCCGGATGTATTTGATGCTGGCCCTGTTTTTTGTGCTCATGATACCCCACTTTGCCCATATTTATGCGGTTAAGGACCAGGCCTGGGGAGGCACCGGTCCCAAGTTTTCTTTTGAGTATTTCAGTGAAAACTTCAAAGTGAACTTTCTTTTCTATCTGCGGAACATGCGCTTCCCGCTGCTGTTCACCCTGTTTACCATAGGGGCATTCTGCCTGAAATCGGCTCCCAACCAGTTCTACCACTGGAAGGAAAAACTGACCATCCTGCTCTGGTTCCTGCTTTTCTGGGGCATCTTTGTGTTCTTCTATGCCGGCAGTTACAACTACGGGGCCGATGTGCGTTTCTCGCTGCTGTCGGCTGCACCGCTGGCGCTGCTGGGTGGCCTTGGGGCTTCGCAGATTGTTGCCTATCTTAAACAGAAGTGTGCACCTTCGTTGCTTCACTGCGTGCTGGGTATCGTAATCGTTGTTACAACGTTGTCGTTTATGCCCATGCTGCGGGCCATTACCCAGGAAGCCTGGGCCGCCCGGGCAGACGTGTTCTATGCCAAGCAGATGGTCGACGAGCTGCCGCCTGACTCAATCGTGCTGACCCACAATCCCAACATGTTCCTGGTGTGGGGGCAGAATGCCGCTCAGGCATCCCTTGTTACCGAACAGCGGGGCTACTTCAACAGCTTCTTTAACCGGTATAAAGGCGGTGTGTATTTCCATTTCAATTTCTGGTGTAACGTCGACGACCCGCTGCAAAAGTCGTTCTGCCAGAACATCCTGAAGCGCTTTAAATGTGTAGAGATCGTATCGTATCAGGAAAAAAATTACCGCTATGCTTTGTATAAGGTGGAAAGGAAACGTCGCCACCGACGAACCAGAGAGTGATGGGAAACGCCTGCCACACCGTAGTTCCTCCGTACTGGGACGAAGGCGGGACCATCTCCTGTGTTACGCTCAATGTACTATTTTATTCCCTTCCACCCTTGATAACGGAGAATTCGCAACGGCGTCTCTCCGTAGGCGCTCGTTTTTAAATACAACAACAGGTGATGATCCGAGGGAGAATAGCAGCACTCGACAGTGTGGGCAAAACCCATCATTACAGGCACTAAATAAATTGGGGGGTTACGCTTACGTTCCCCTCTCCCTTGAAGTTTAAAAAAATAATTCAAAAGGATATCGTTATGACAAAAGAAATATCCGAACAATTATTGGGCACCCCCCTGGTTGCTGGCGAGCTTGTCGCCTACCAGGACGGCTCCGTGGTCAGCCGTGAAATTATTAAAAAAGAAACCGGTACGGTCACCGTGTTTGCCTTTGATAAAGACCAGGGACTGAGTGAGCACACCTCACCGTTTGATGCCATGGTCCAGGTCATTGACGGCGAAGCTGAAATAACCATATCAGGGAAGCCTCAGCGCGTGAAGAACGGGGAATTGATCATTATGCCGGCAAACAAACCCCATGCATTACATGCCGTAGAAAAATTCAAAATGGTTTTGGTGTTGATCCGCTCATAACAGCTCAGGCTTAAACCACTCGGTCATCATTTCAGTATGAGGATTATACAATGAACCCGGACAAAAAAACGACCGTCATGATCGGTGTGTTGTTTCTATCGGCAATGTTTTCGGCCATGATCGGCAACGGCTTGAT
The DNA here is from genome assembly GCA_028282925.1 of Thermodesulfobacteriota bacterium. GTDB lineage: Bacteria > Desulfobacterota > WTBG01 > CAIYCZ01 > CAIRTM01 > JANQGV01. The sequence goes on along the minus strand of JANQGV010000064.1, from coordinate 18,331 downwards.
AACCTCAATTGTTGGTGTTCCCGACTGCCTTGAAAACGTAAACCGGAATAAGAGCCTTGTTGTGCTTGGAATGGTGCTTGAAATGGTATGCGCTATAGCCGTTGTATGGCTTGCGGTGTTGTTGATGCAGGTTGTGAAAAAGCACAATAAAAATGTAGCCTTCGGGTATCTCGGGTTCAGAATTATCGAGTCGGCAATTATTTTTGTCGGCCTTGTAAGCATACTGCTGCTTATTTCGCTCAGCGGTGAATACATTCAGACTGGTGCTCCGGCAGGCGCTTCATTTGAAACCCTTGCAAAGCTGGCCGTAGCCGGGCATTACTGGGGCTTCCAGATGGTTATCATCGTGTGCGGTGTGGCCGGTGTGATGCTCTGTTATGCGCTGTACTGTGCAAACCTCATCCCGCGCTTTCTGTCCGTGCTGGACCTGATTGGATACCCCCTGTCCATCAGTCCGCCCCTGCTGGAGATGCTGGGCTTCGGGCAGGTATTGATTCTGTACCTTCCCGGTTCCGCGTTTGAAATAATCCTTCCCATATGGCTTTTCGTAAAGGGGTTTAATATATCTGAGGTTGGTTCCGGCGCCGGCAGACAGCAATAATGGACCAATGATACCTATGAGATCTGTCCGTTTATTAAACCCCTAAACGTGTAACAACGTATAATACGCACTTCCTCACACCGGTTTTTACGACTATAGTGAACCACCTGTTATTTTTTTTAAAGCAGCTCTGGCAATTCCCAAAATGTATGTTATTAGATAAAAGTAGAACCATGTTTCGCGGCACAGTGTACCGGCCTTGCAGTAAACGGTCGGAAGGCTGTACCGGGTCGCACAGAGATTGGGGCATTATGAATGCATGGTATGCAGAACTGACAAGACCTCCCCTGACTCCTCCGAACTGGGTTTTCGGACCCGTCTGGACGGTTCTCTACATCATGATTCTCTGCTCCATAATCCTGTATTACCGAAGCGCCACCCGGCAACAGTTACCGCTTACCACCATTATACTTATTGTACACATTATCACGAATTTTTCGTGGACGTTTCTTTTCTTCCGCCTTCAGTCCCCCCTGCTTGCGCTGCTTGACATCATTGTGCTGGATGTGACCCTCGTGGCTCTTCTGGTGCTGCTCTGGAAAGTCAGCATGGCTGCATCTGTTCTTCTCATGCCCTACATGCTCTGGGTAAGTTTTGCCACGTATTTAAATGCCGGCTTTTACGTGCTCAACAAAGGCTAGGCATCACGGGGTTATCCTCTAGCCTTTTGCATATTGTACAGTTCCACAGTGATGTGGACAAAGTGCTCCAAAGATTTCGTCGCAGCCCAGGTCACCTTTCATTGATTAAACAGGAAAGGAGATGTAAAGCCGATGGAAGAAACAACCCATGTTACGAGCCTTCATACACCAACCCGGTTACCCGATGCAAATGTTCTATACCTGTACAAATCTGAAGAAGGCTGCAAAGCCATTATGGATTGGTATGAATCCGTTATTGATTTAATCGACATACCGGTTGAGTCTCAGTATGTCGATACACGATTCGGCCCCACACATATGCTGGTATGCGGCCCCGAAGACGGCCGGCCGGTCATCATGGTGCAGGGTGTTGCAAGCAGTGCACCACTATGGCGCCACCAGCTCTCGGCCCTGTCCCGTCACTACCGGGTATATGCTCTGGATACCGTCGGCCAGCCGGGCAGGAGTGCCCCGCATCCCCTCTCCTTTTTTAATAATGAATACGTGCAGTGGCTGACCGATGTTATCGACGGCTTACACATCGAAAAAGCGCATTTTATCGGCATCAGCACCGGTGGCTGGAAATTAATTCGTATGGCCGCTATCGAACCCGACCGAGTGGACAAAATGGTTTTGCTGAGTCCCATGGGCCTCTCCCATGCCCGACTTCCCTGGAAAATCTGGTTTAATCGCGTAATGAAGAAAAGTAAAAACGCGGACGTGCTGGAAGAAGAACTGACTGCAAAGTCCGTTGTCGGCCCGCGTGAAAGCGGCATAGGCTCTTTTGGTGTATTCGACCGCCAGGTTGCGCGGGCCATGGCCCTGTGTACCCGTTATTTTCGCATGGACAGGGCGCTGAAAATATACAACCCCAAAACCGGTAAAATATTTTTCTTTGGAGCACTGAAAGTCTTGAGACGGTTCTTTCTGTCGGAGTCTAAAAAACTCATAAAAAGAGTCAAGGCCGATACGCTGATCCTGTTCGGTGAGCATGAAATACTGTTCAATCCCCTCAAGGTTGCAAAACGGGTAAAAAGGCTGCTACCCAAGGCCGAGGTTGTAATAATACCTGGAACCGGACATGGCTGCATTTACGATAAGCCGGATGAAGCAAACAGGATAATAATGGATTTTCTCAAACAATAGCCATAAAAAAAGGGGGCTTACGCCCCCCTTTCTTTATCAACTGATACTATTCATTTGCTACGGTGGGGCAGTCATCGCACACATCACCAACACCGTCTGAATCCATATCCGCCTGGTCAGTGTTTACATCAACAGGACAGTTGTCGGTGCAGTCCGGTACCGTATCTCCATCGCTGTCAACGCTTGAGCAGTCTGAATCGTCACAATCCGTATCGCCGTCTTTGTCGTTATCAAGCCCGTCTCCACACACTTCCGTACCGGTATCCAGGTTGATGTAACAGATATCGGTTTCCATAACAATGTCCGCGCAATCAGTCAACGTGGCCTTGAATTCATACAGCACATCCCCTTCCAGGATGGTGGTATCAGCCCAGGCAACATTCCAGGGTTCTATGTACGATGTTTCTTCTCCCTCAAGCCAGTCGTCGCTGCCGTACTCGCGGTACCACCACGTAAGAGACGGAATAGTATCACAGCAATAGTCGCCGAATATCACTCCCCAGGCAATCGACAAAGTGGCATTGTCTACCGGTGTCGGTGCCTGCGGGTCTGTCGACAGGGGCGTCATGTCTTCATAGGGAAGACGGACCGGATGGTACAGGATGCTTTCCTGGTTGTCACACGTATCGCAGGCATTCCCGATACCGTCGGTGTCGTTGTCTTCCTGCCCGGAATTCGACGTCTCAGGGCAATTGTCCGACTCATTAACGACACCGTCCGTGTCGTTGTCATCACCCAGGCTGAATGTTTTCGGATTATTGTATCCGCTGCCAAGACCACACGGATCAAGAACCCGCACCTCGTATGACAGGCACGGCGGTGCCCATGCATCATCATAGAACGACCACCCATGCCTGCCGTCATTGGCCGTATCAGCCCCACCGGGAATCTCCTCCCAGGTGCCGCCGGATGCGCACCGTCCCTCAATGGTCACGTTATCGCTGCAAATCCCGTAGTAATTCCACTCAAGCGTAAAGGCGCTTCCCTGTTTTTCAACGGATTTGATATTGATCCGGCATTCTTGCATGTCCCCAAAATCTTCCTGCCAGCGGTACAGAGAACCTTTTTGCGTCAATGCGGATTCATTTTCATACAGAAATCCCAGATATGCCGCACATATTTCGTCAAAATGGTCCGTTGTCGTTTCATTATCAAGGTATGGATCGCCGCCGAAATCGCACGCTATCCCTTCCCCTCTCGCAGCGGCGCTTAAACTACTGTAACGCATATTTTCCGAGGCATAACCCCATGGGGTTTTATGACCATAAACATCAGGCGGCGCTATGGGCTTTGGATATCCATGCCAGGCATATGAATACGACCAGTAAAGACTGGCACTGTAACTTTCGTCATACCAGAACTCAAGCACCGGCAGACCATGGTATGAAATAAAAATGTCGAACTCTGCCTGGGTCAGCATCCCACCGAGGCTTTCAAGGTCTACGCCGTTTGCCCTGGCCGCAGTACGCACCAGATGCATGGCAATAATCTTCTTCGATGCCGTTTGAACCCGTTTGGTGCGATTGTCGGCATCCCAGACATCCTCTTCAAGCCAGTCATAAACATCCTGCAACCCGAAAGTTTTGCGGGATTCATTGTCCGGATACTCTCTAAACCAGATGTGCTGATGGGGAAAAAGCCAACTCGACATATAATCGCTATGGATGACGAACTCCTGGATGTCCAGGGTATGATGCTGGTTCAAAAACAGAATCGGCCTTCTGATGTCTTCAGCAGATTCGGTCGAGGTGTCCATCAGATAGGTCTGCCGCATCATAGCGTCTCTTTCCACATCCGTCAGATTTTCATCCAGCGGCAAATGAAAGCCGGGATTGAACAAATCAACAAAATCAGGGCTTCCCACGCGGTAAAAATAGCCGGATTGTACTTCTTTAAACAATTCACCCGATCTTCTTATGGTGGTATCTCCGGCAATACCGATCATGCCGTCAATCAGTTTTATATAATCCGCAAGGCTTTGGTAGGTTTCGCTGTCAAAATACTTTGTTGCATTGTCCATGTAGGTGGGCGGCACGAAAAAAAGATCTGCTATCCCAAAGGCATTCATTTCATGAAAAAACACTTTTTCATCCGGCGTTATCGTTGTTTCGTTATCCCATTGAATATCAACAGAGTTGTTATTACCGTATATATATTCACCGTATTGCGTGTCGGCACGGTGCCTGATCTTGTCGATGATTAATTTAAATGCTTCCATAGTCCCGAAGAAATATTCCGCATACGTGACGGCGTTTCCTGTATAATCATATCCGCAAATCACAACCTCAGGGTTATGTTCGGCATAATCGCCCTTAAGAAATTTCGTCACCGATAAACCGTTATCTTTTGGATATTGACGTATCCGGGCTTCCGCCCACAGCAGGTCCATGTAAATGCCGTCTACCCCGAGCCCCCCGGTTTCGTTGTCCGTACCCTGGTTGCCGCCGAAGGCAAAAGAGTCGGTCTGGGGCGTAAGAAAGTATTCAACCAGGTATTCAAGCTTTGCCTGATAGGCACGGGAACCATAGTGGGGTGATCCGGTGGGGAAATCCTCTAATAAATAATTATAATGAATTCCTTTTTTTATTCTGTTTCCGTTACTGCTATCCCAAAAAAAGACATAATTGGCCTTTTTATCAAGAGTCTCTATCTGCTCCCATTCCATTACCGGCAACAGGGTGGCATTGTCTTCAACCCATGCGGAGCATTCGTCCTGGGCGCACTCATACGGACTTGAGCAGTTGTCTGACGCACAATCACCGTCGACGATAGTGCTCCAGTTCTCATCGAAAAGCCACGACTCAAGAGGAACACCGCTGCAAACAGGATTGGTAGAACTGACCGGCAGGCCGTTCACGGTTCTGTTGTCGCTTTCCCAGCCTGCATTAATTTTTTCATGCTCGTCGGGCCGCAAAACATAATCTTTAAAAAACAATGCATGCCAGTAATTCAATATGACGGCAACATGATTATCATGTGCATAATCGATACCTGCCTGCAGGCTTGGCAATCCCCCAAAATCATTATCCGGGGCCATATAGTTTTCATTTCCAAAGGCCTAGGTCCAACCCACGGCATCATCTTTCTCCAGTTTAAATTCCATATCGACTTCATAAGGAGTTTTTGCAAGGGGATTCAAATCGGCTCCAAACAAACGTCCGGCCTGGAAATATTTCGTCCAGAGAGCCCCGGCGCCCATGGTGAGTGAATCATCCACCATCTTTTTAAAAAGGTTCTCATAGCTGTTGATAGTTATCGTACCTTTGGGGGTTCCGTCTTCATTCCATACCCGAAAGGACTCCCCATACAAAAATTGCAACGTGTAACCCGGGGTGCCGTACCCTCCGCTATCACTGCCTCCGAAAAGGCTCATGAAAGCGGTTTTATCAAGTCCGTAAATAGCCCTGATGTTATTTAAAATTGAATCATCTTGGTCGCGTGTTATTTCGCCGAACGCGAAGCCTGTACAAATAAACAGCCCGGAAACAAGATACAGTACGAATGCCGAAAAACATGTCTGTGCAGCTTTGCAATACATTTTCTTCTTATTCATTCCGCCCCCTTATCTTTTTTTGTTTTTGGTTTTTTCAAAAAAAGGTTCCCGAATTGCTACTGTTCTCACCTCCTTTCAATTAAGGGTTAAACTTCACTAAAAGTATCGGCCTTAAACCGCCGATACACTGTAATGTTATCAGGCATACACATGTTCAGGATGTTTTCAATGTGGAGTGGAATCGAAGAAAATCGCAGGCGGTTTGCAGGCAATGCAGCACTAACCCCATTATACAGCTTGGATACAATGCGGAAAGCGCTGTCAGTCGCTAAAAGAAAACGATTTTTAAAACTGTTTCTCCCCCCCAACTGTACCCCTTTTACAGTTGATAGATTTGGTGATTATATACCCGGGGTGTTAAATAGCAATAGATAATGCAAAGAGCAATATTTTTTTATGCCACGTGGCCTCGTATTTGCATATGAGTATTTCTGCTTATTTGCTTTCTCGTTATCTCATGCTACGCATCATACGAGAAACTGTATAACCATCTCAAGCAACCGACATCACCACAAAGACGTATATTAAAAAAAGGGGGGGAGTATACTAAAAAAGATTGAAGTTTCTGCGTATAAAATCACGCAGCGTTTTGTCGGAATAAAAGAAATTCCGGGAAGCACCTCAAACCCATAAATACGTGCCGTACTTAAACTCGACTGCACCCGGCCGGAAGACGACAGCGTACCCTGGCACACGGGTTTGACGATATCCGGATTATTGCTGGCGGGCCCCATAAGTGGTTAGCGTGCTTTTCCACGCATTCTCTTCATTACATTAAGCATTCACACCGATTATGTTTGCAAGGGTCGCCATCAATTGGTCCAGGTTTTGGGCCTGGGCCGTCAACTCTTCGCTCGCTGAAGCTGCTACCTCAGAGTTTGCCGCATTTTTCTGGGTTCCTTTGTCGATTTCAGATACTGCCGTGGTCAACTGGTCGACTCCCATGGACTGTTCGTTGCATGCTGATGAAACTTCTGCATTAAGGCCGGCAATTTTTTGAACACTGTCGACAATCTGGTGCAGAACCTCTTCAACTTCACGGGTTACCGCAACACCGTTATCTGCATTCTTATTAGATTCTTCAATAAGAACAGAAGTGCTTTTTGCCGCTTCTGCACTCCGCTGGGCAAGGTTCCGCACCTCTTCAGCTACAACGGCAAAGCCTTTTCCTGCTTCACCGGCCCGGGCTGCTTCAACGGCTGCGTTAAGGGCAAGAAGATTCGTCTGAAATGCAACCTCATCAATGGTTTTCAGTATGTTGGCGGTCTCTTCTGAAGATGCTTTGATTTGTGAAATGGCAGTTGTCATCTTTTCAAGTATTCTAACACTGTTTGTGGCTGCAGCCCTCGCGGTGCTTGCCATATCGTTTGCCTGTTTTGCATTGTCGGAATTTTGTCTAATCATGCTTGATGTTTGTTCCAGGGTCGCAGATATTTCTTCGATAGTTGATGCCTGTCGTGACGCCTCTTCCGCCGCGGAGTGGCTTGTACCCGATATCTCATTGGAAGCAAGTACAATTTGCGAAGATTCTGTTTTTAAACTATTTGATACTTCTTTCAGGGTCCTGATCAAAGGCCGAATAATAAAAATCCAGGCGGTAATGACTGCAAAAACAATAAGGATCACAATGATTGTAGTCACTGAGCGCATAAGGTTTGCCTTCCGTAACGACAAATCCTCAAACATTTTAACGGCTGTGTTCATTTCCGTGAGCAGGAGAATATTATTTTCTTTTATAAAATCGAGTGGTTTGTCGATAGTGCTTCCCTGCACATTTGTGCTGACGGCATCAATGCTCTGTTTGAAATCTTTCCAAAGTGAATCGACTTTTTCAAGCTGCACAAGAATTTCTTTATCCGTTGTCGGTGGAAGCTTCAGTTCGCTGTCACCCCGGATAAGGCCCTTTATCGTTTTATCAAACAGGGCTGCGGTTTTGGCTAATGTTTCAGCAGTACTACTGCTGTTTTTTTCAGTAAACGTCAGCAAAGCCTCCTTGGACATTTTCTGGGTCAACATCCGTTGTTTCCCGGCAAGATTTATAATAATACCAAGATCTTTCTGATCATTTGCAAACACAAGCAACATGTTTACCAATCCAAGAAGTAAAAAGACAGTAAAGATAACTGCGAGTTTTGCCTGTATGGTTTTCACTGCTCTTCTCCTTTCACAAAGGGTGTAAATCGTGAGCACCCTGCAAAGTCCACGGCTGAATGAGCTTGTGCAGGGCCGACCTAAACTGTTTACTCAGCTCTTTAATGCCCTTACACTGCTGTATATCTTTTGATTCCCTTTACAGTGTGTCGGCCTTGCTCTAGGGCATTTTCTTAAGTTCATGTATTGCATACTCCTCAGGGGCACGGAATGGACTTATCGGGTTGTATTGATTAAGGAAATAGATTTATGCCGGTAGTATCTTCGGCGCGATACTGTATTATGGCCTCATCGCCCGCAATCCCGCCGGCATGCCCCTGAAGCCCGTCATCCCAGAGCATCCAGCCCAAACCATATTCAAAATGAGAGTTCATACTTCCCGGGTAGACCGCACATGCTTTATACAGCATATTCTTTTATTCCACTTTCCTTTCTCAAGATAAGATCGGGGCTCCACCACCACCTACTTAGTAGAATCTGACTGGTGAATCACCTTTTGTCAAGTGCAAATAGTTTTAAATCTTCTTTTTTTAAGCCAACCGGTGATGCACGCGTGAAATAGAGTACCGAATCCGTAATCCGGCATAAACATGTTGCATTTCCTGATTTTTTATAGTACTGGTGCTTGAACATCAATACGAAACTGCATGCAGTACATAACGATTAAAGATCAGGTAAGCGAACGTGCCTGAAAGGTCTAGTCTGTAAATCGTATTTCCTGAAACTGAATTACCCTGATTTACAATGGCAAAAAATGTATTTAATACATATGTAATGAGAGTATGCCCGCTTATTGCTTTTGCACTGCTTGTTTTTCATGCAACTGCGTTTATTCGATTTACCATCGACGACGCCTATATCACCTTTACATTCACAAAAAATCTTGTTGAGGGCAACGGTCTGGTATTTAACGCCGGAGAGCAGGTTGAAGCTACCTCGTCCCTGCTCTGGGCACTGCTTCTGGTGCCCTTCGAGGCCTTCATAGAAGACGGGTCTGTTATCGGCTCAAAGATACTGGGTATCCTGTGCATGCTGGGCGTGTGCATAATCGGTGCACGGCTTGTCTCACACCTTATCGGGCAGCAGGGGGATGCATCTCCGGCATGCACTTGCTACTGGCTGCTGCTTGCAGGAGCCTCGCCTTTTGTCGGCTGGTCGGTATATGGGATGGAAAACGGACTTACTGCTCTGCTCCTGCTGATATCCATACTGTTGTTTATCAAAGAGCAGGATAAGGGCAGTGGGCTTGCCTCGGCCGTGCCTGTTTTCCTTCTCGAAACAGTGAGACCCGAAGCGTATACCTATATCATCATTTTTATGTGTTTCCGCTTTTTCTTTTTCATCGGTTCAAAAAACAGACTTCCACTCCAGTGGTTTTGGCTGTGGTTTGCAGTGCTTGTTGCGTGCCTCGCCTGTTATGAGTTGTTCGGGTTCTTGTACTTCGGCCACCTGTTTCCCAATACCGTCAGTGCAAAAGTAGGCGGTTTTTCAATAAAACAGATTCTGGAGGGCATCAGCTATATCAGGGAGCCTTCCGCTAAACTGTATACCTATATTTTTATCTTTACTCTGCAATTATTTGCTTTTCAGCTATGGATATCCGGCTATAAAAAAGGCCGGGCTGAAAAGCTTGCGTCATACCGCCGGGCGCTGCCGTTCATGTGTATAACTGCCTGCCTTGCAGGGCACTGGGCGTTTGTCGTATGCGTAGGGGGTGACTGGATGATAAACGCCCGCTTCCTGTCCCACATAATTCCGGTGTTGCTGGCGTTGCTGGTTGCCCTGGCATGGCGTACAGGCCGTAGCGTACTACCCGACAACTCATCGCTGCCCTTCAGGGTGGCCGTGTGGGTGCTGTGTATCAACGGCCTGGTGTTTTACTACAAGGCAAACCGGAATCTGTCGGTTGCCGCATATGACTATTCACAACAACTGCAGCAGGCCGAAGAGCGGGCCATCGGCGGACTGGCTGACTTTTTGAACAGAACACCGGGAGGCAGCAACAGTGTAGTTGCCTGCAGCGACATCGGCAGAATGGGCTACTCCTTTAACGGCGCAGTGCTTGACTGGTGGGGCCTTGCCGATGAAGAAATAGCCCGGAGCGGACAGGGAGAAGGAAGGGTGCAGGCAGAAACGGTATTGAGGCGCAGCCCCGATTTTTTTGTGCTCTACTCCAACAAGCCGGAGCTTGCAGCCGACACGATGCGGAATGGAATGGCGACCTTTTCAAAACGTTTTTATCATAATAAGGATTTCCAGGCCCGTTACGCCCCGGTGAGATCATTTCATTTCATGAATGACCGCTGGCATGTGCTCTTTGCCCGTAAAAACAAACAGCCCTCACGGTAAGATGTCGGCGCAACGCCTTCACCGTGCGGGTGACTCTATTCCTGAAAATAAAAAAGCCGTGACGTGTATCACGGCTTTTAATGTTTTCGATATTTACTGTGCTGAACCACTTCTCAGGTAAAGATATTACTCGAACCGCCTCCCCTGTCCGTACCAGGGGTCATCACAGTAATCCTCGGTGCATTCCCCATGCACAACGGTGAGGGTAAGATAATTTCCATCGATATCAACATATTCAGACTTATACGTATGCTCGCCGAAGGTAAAATTAACCGTCACTTCACCGGTTCCGATCTGGTCGTCGGCACCGGCAAGTCCTGAATCTTCCTCCCATACCGTGGCCTTCACCTTTATCCAGGAATCTAAACCGTCAAACCCGATGCCATACACTGAGTTGCCCCAGCATAGGGTTTCCTTTCCTCCTGCCATAAGATCCTGTTCCTGCTCGTCCGTGTTACAGTAAGTCATGCTGTTAACATTGGAGGTCGACTCAAGTTTGAAACGAACCTCATCCGGAGGGGCAAAGGCGGGGTGATCATACGCATTGTTATGGTCCCACTCAACCTTATAGTATAAATGCCAGGCCCAGTAGGCGTTCTCAGGGGCTTCAGGCACGTGGTCCGGGTCGCGGGTGATGGTAATTGATACCGGCCGGCTGCGGGTCATGTTGTCATCAAAGGCCACCACCTCAAAAAGGTTTTCACCTTCGGCAAGGGAGACTTCCGATTCCCAGAAAAGAACCTCTGGTTCAAAGTCGTCAAGTGTATCGGCGTCTTCGCCGTTGATTTGTACATCCACCGCGTTAAAGGCATAGCCTTTAAGCGTAACAGACTCTTTCTCCGTAGTGAAATCTTTACCGTTGTTGGAGATAATACTGACGCTGGCGTTTGAATTGGTGCTTCCATCGCCGGGATTGATCTGCTCGCACCCCATCATCTGAAAAACCAGCACCATACTCAAACAGATACTAACGTGAAAAAATGAAAAACCCTTCCCCGTCATGTTGTGTGGTCCTCCATTGTGTTTGGCATTTTTAGCAAGAATTACTCATTACAGGTTGTATGTCAAGAGCATAACAGTAAGCCTGACGGCAGGAAGGTGCCCAAAATATTCAAGTTACTGTTATTGCTTTCTTTTTAACAAAGCACTCACCCTGCCCTCATTCTTTCACACAAGGCCCTTGACAATATTTGGATATCCAAGTATAATAAAATACATAATGAAACCGGAAGCTATACTAGGCCTTGTTTCCGCCATTCGGGAAAAGGCCAATAAAAGTATTGTTCAGTATCTTAAAGATGAAGGAATTGAGGATGTAGCCCCTTCTCATGGGGCAATTCTTGCAATGCTGTATCAACATGGCAACCTGACCATGTCGGAACTGGCACAACACATTAAGCGTGATAACTCAACCGTTACTACGCTTGTTGCCAAACTTGAGGCTGCGGGCTATGTTGAAAAGATAAAAAACCCCGAAGACAGACGCATCACCAATATCTGCCTGACCGGGAAAGGCAGCTCATTACAGCCGGTATTTGATTCGATCTCGAAAAAACTAATCCAGACGATCTATCAGGACTTTTCTGACCTGGAAAAAGAGATACTCATCAGGTTGCTGGAGAAGATATTGAAGAACTGCTGATTTTTTTACATTATTACTTGGACGTCCAATCATTTTAACCTATCTGATTACAGGTGCCCCATTGTGGAGCACTCATACATAATCATCTTTCACAATAAGGAGTAGTACCATGAAAATTATTTCCATTAACGGAAGTCCGAATGCCGAAAAAGGAACAACCAATATCATGACCCGGGAATTCCTGCAAGGAGCCCAGGAGGGCTGGGCGGAAACCGAAACCGTGTATCTGGCAAAGCACAACATTAAGCATTGCAGTGGGTGCGCAAGCTGCTGGGTAAAATCCCCGGGGAAGTGCATTATAAAGGACGATATGGCGGAATTATATGAAAAGTTTTACGCGGCGGATGTTGCCGTTTTAGCCACCCCGCTGTGGATCGATACCGTATCGAGCTATATGAAAATATTTATGGACAGGGTCTTTATGCCGATTTTGGATCCGCGCATGGACAGAGACCCGGAACATGGCGAATGCCGCCACCTGCTTAACCGGTCACGGCGCCCGAAACTGGTGGTCATGGCAACCTGCGGGTTTCCCGAGCAAAGCCATTTCCAGGCAATGAGAGTGTTGTTCCGGCGCGTGGCCCGGAATTTCAACCTGGAGCTGGCCGCCGAAATCTACCGGGGCGGTGGCGGTATACTTCTGAGCAAAGGAACAGGACTTGAAGCTGCGGCCGATGAGTATAAACAGTTGCTACGTAAAGCCGGCAGAGAATTTGTCGAAATGGGCTGCCTGTCGGGAGAGACAAAGAGCAAACTTGAGGAACCGGTTCTGCCCGGCCCCGATTATGTCGATCAGTATGTTCAGACGTTCGAAAGAGTGTTTTTGGGATAAACAGCGGCGGGAAGGGGGTCGAACCGAAACGATACCTTACTGCTATGCCATGAACGTAAAAATATCTTTTTACCATCTATCCGGTGTAAACGCTTGAAAACAGGGTGCCGTTTTTGCATCTTTGTAGGAAGCAGCCTGGGACTCCCCCGGTTTGAACCCGTTTCCCCTGCCTGGGTAATACAAACATTCACTAGAAGGGCGAAGTGACAATCTGATTGAATATTCCACTGAGTTGTTGCGTATCACTCCTCGTCCAAAATCAACCGGATGGTCTTGGCAAGCTCCTGCCTTTTACATGGCTTGGGTATAAACGCCCTGATACCGCTTTGCTTTACCTTATCCCTGTCAACGGCATCGGAATAGCCCGTAGCAATAATGACGGGTATGTCCGGACGTATAGCCATGACTTCTGCAGCCAGCCGGTCTCCGGTCAGGTGAGGCATGGTCAGATCGGTTATGATCAGATCGTATCTTTGAGGGTCTTTTTTGAAAAGCTCCAGCGTCTCAAGGCTGTTGGTCAGAGCTGTTACGGAATATCCCAGTCGCTCAATAATTTTCTTTTGCGGGAAGACCAGACATTCCTCATCATCTACCAGTAAAATATTTTCTGTTCCGATGGGTAAATGCTCCTCTTCTTTTTTTTCTTCAATTTCATCATCTATATTCGGCAAAAAAACGGTAAACGTCGTCCCTTTGCCGAGCTTGCTTGAAACGGCAATTTCTCCGCCATGATCTTTGATTATCCCATGCACTACCGAGAGCCCCATCCCCGTGCCTTTACCCACTCCTTTTGTAGTGAAAAAAGGGTCGAAGACCTTCTCTATGTTTTCGGGTTCAATGCCGGTTCCGGTATCGCTGACCGTTAGTTTTACATATCTCCCTATGTGCAAGTCAGGGTACGGTTTAACATCCTCCGAATCCATCACAACCGGAGTTAAGCCTATTTCGAGCACCCCACCCCCGCCCTCCATGGCATGAGCAGCGTTCATGCACAGGTTCGTGCAGATCTGATTGAGTTGAGTCGGGTCGGCCAGTATTGTGCCCGACGTTTCGTCAAGATTGTGCTTGATTTCAATAGTCGTTGGAATTGTAGCCCGCAGCAACTTTAATGACTCTTCAATAACAAGATGCGGCTGTAGTGGTTTCAGTTCTTTTTTTCCTTTGCGGCTGAATGAAAGGATCTCCTTTACAACTTCTCTGGCACGGTTGCCGAGCTTTAATATTTGCTCCAGGCTTTCAGCCACAGGACCGCCTTCAGCAACATCGTCGATTGCAATTTCCGTGTAACCCGTAATACCACCTAAAATGTTATTAAACTCATGGGCAACCCCTCCTGCAAGGGTACCGATTGATTCCATTTTTTGCGACTGCATCAAACGTTCCTCAAGCTGCTTACGTTCCGTAACGTCCTGTGTGAACCCGATTGCATTGACGGGCTTTCCATCCGTGTCGAACTCTACATCCGCTTTTTCTCGAACCCACTTTACCGTACCGTCTACCACGATACGATGTTCTATTTCGTACGGCTTTCTTTGAAGAGCGGCTTTCCATTCCCGATCAACATACTGCCTGTCGTCGGGGTGGACGATCTCCAAAAATATTTCATAGTTGACCACAGTTCCGACAGGTACGCCGAAAATACGGCAGTTTTCATCCGTCCAGACAAGCCTGTTTTGCAGCAAATCCAGTTCCCAGGTTCCGATATGACCAAGCTCCTGGGCCTTTGCAAGGTAAAACTGGTTTTGTTTCAGACTCTCCACTGCCTGCTTGCGCTTCGCTTCCCCCCTTTCCTGCTGCAATCGTGCATATAAAATCGGGGCGGTGTAGTCGGCGATTGCTTCAATGTTCTTTATATCATTTTCGTCATAGTCAGTGGCTTTATCGCCGACCATTAAATTACCGATCACCTCTCCCCTGTGGATGATGGGTGTTGCAACAGCCCGGGAAAGCCCCAGGTGTCCTTCCGGTATTCTGAATGGACCGCTTGAAGTAAGAGTTTTTTTCTCAAGAATACACCTGACCCATAATAACGAATCGCGCCATTCCTTGCGCGGGAAAAAGAGGGATTTGTTGGACATTTTGCATTCATCCCAAATGTCCCTCGTCATAGACGGAACCACCCTGTCTCCGTTTTCGTCTATGTAAGCAAATGTGCCGTACGGGCTTTCCAGGGCCTTCAAAACAACCTGTAGTACTTCCCCGTATATCTCCTTATCGGGCGTTGTAAGGAAGATATTTGAGATTTGGTTTCTGATTCTCAATGCATCTTCCGATTTTTTTAGTTCAACGGTACGATCATCCACCAGTTTTTCAAGGTTCTCACGGTGTGCTTGCAGTTCCGCTTCAACGTTCTTGCGTTCGGTAATATCAAAGATTGCACCATCAAGCCACAAAACCCGGCCCTTATCATCGAAAGCTGCCCGTCCTTTTTCGTATACCCAGCGTATTTCCCCATCTGATTTGACGATACGGTATTCAATTTCAAAAGGTTCCTTACGTTCTACCGCGCCCAGGGCGGTTTTTCTGACAATGTGGGTATCATCTTGATGGATAATACTCTCATATGTTCGTACTCTGTTGTCGATAAAATCAGAGGCGGGATAGCCGGCAATTTCCTCAACAGCATCGCTCATAAGCTGCATGGTCCAGCCGTCATCACAGGCACACCGGTACACGATCCCGGGAATATTTAAAACAAGTGAATGAAACAGTTCTTTTATCTCATTTGTCTCGACGAGTTCGGATGTGCGTTCTTTTACAAGCTGCTCCAGCTCCAGGTTCATTTGCTTTATGGTTTGTTCTGCCTGCCTGCGCTCGATTATCCGCTGTTTGGTACGGTATGAGACAAAGCCGATTGAAAGCAGTCCTATCAACAGAACAAAACCATTAATCAAAATATACGTGCCGATTTGTTCTTGTAGAACTGCAAAATACGGCTCCATCGGGACGGAAACACTGAACCCTCCCTGGATATCTCCGACCTGATATCCCTGGTGGGTATGGCACTTCAGACAACCTTCTTTTGTTACCAGTGGGCGCATTAATCTCAGGTGTTCTTTACCGTTGACTTCAATGATTTCCGAAACTTCTTTTGTACCGCTGTCAAATGCAATGAGGGCCTTATGCTGCCAATCGTCGGGAGCGTTCTTTGGGTTCAGTGCTTTCAGGCTTGCAAGGCTCCCCTTGATACCATAGAGGCTTTCATAATCTTCCATTGCCTGGCGCAGGATATAGGCGGGATTCATAAGAGTAAGGGCTTTTCCCGATGTTGTTTGAACATCCCGGTCTTGCATGTTGCGGAGATAGGGGTTTGGTGGTGTTCGATCGCTGGGAGTGACGTATACGCCACCGTGGGATGTTGCCCAAAAACGAAGCGCCAGGTCTTTATTGAAGGTTGCCCGGGCCTCATTTGTCGCCATTTCAATTGTATGGTTGTATTCATGAGAAATTGTCCATAAAACCGTACAGACAATGAACAGTATCCATATCAGGGTAATGACGACTGTATTTCTATACAATGCAGTAAATTCGGCCTGGACTGTATGACTAGTGGTCTTTTTTTCAGGCATAGGGTACTCCGAAACTCCTAAACACGAGTAAAATAGAGTGCCGGTAGAATGTATACTGATCAATCAACAACTGATGAAGCAGGATTTTTCTCCATGGAACCGTATGCAGTGCGGACAACGATCTGCTCTGCATCCCCCCGTTAAAGCCGTCATTTTAACATGTAATATAAAAACATCGGGAATTCAAGGCCATCCCTTAAATTGCAGCAACAGATATTTTTCAGCCGCCACATGCTGCTTACCGTAGAATTACTCAACCAGAGACAACATCGTGGTCGGGTTTTTATCTTGACGACCCCCCGGGCAGGCTTCCCCTGAGCAGGTTGATGTAATTCTCTCCCATGATTTTTCTTACGTCCATTTCGCTGAAACCGTCGGCAAGGAGGGCCTGTGTCAGGAGAGGAACGCCTGAAACGTCGAACACGGTTCTAACGCCGCCGTCAAAGTCGGACCCGAGGGCAACATGGTCTACACCGATTTTGTCTGCAACATAGCGTATAGTGTCCACAATTGCTCCAACGTCGGACTGATCGCACAGCACGAGGGGCCAGAAACCGATGCCGACCAGGCCTCCGTTTTCTTTCACTCTTTCAAGGGTATGATCTGAAATGTTGCGGTCGATATCGCACATGCCCCGGACCCCCCCGTGGGAATACACAACAGGCGAGCGTGCGCGGTCCAGCAGATCGTCTGCCAGGGCCGGTGAAGCATGGGCAATATCTATGATGATGCCAAGCTGCTGCATTTTCTGAAGCAACGCTTCACCATAGGGGGTGATGCCGCGCTTCTCAACGCCTTCTGATGACCCGCCGGCCTCATTATCAAATGCGTGGGTAAGGCTGAGCATCCGGACACCTTTTGCATACAGGGTATCGAGCCGGTCCGGATCGCCTTCAAGGATATGGGAGCCTTCCACCGACAGCACAATGCCGAGCATGCTGCCGGGCTTTTCCCGGTTGCTGTCGAGCACCTGCTGCAAATCGGCACGATTTTCAACCAGCTTCATTCTCTCCGGCTTCTGCGCAATAAGGTCATGGGCATAGTTGATTGCATAGAGGCCCCTTTCATATTGAGAGAACCAGTTGGCAATCGGCTCCAGTTCACTGAAAGCGCCGAGGGTAACCAGGTTGCCCCCGCGCGGATTACCGCCCGGGGGTTTGCGCATAATGGAGAAGGGAACTTCCGTTGCAATTGCAAAGGTCATTAAGGATATCTCGGCATCACCGATGCGCGGCAGATCAACCTGCCCTACCCTGCTGCGGGTAAAAAAATCGGTTTCAAAATTAAAGGTGTCGGCGTGCATGTCGGCAATGAGCAGGTCCGGCATGACATCGGGGTCGATTGCATAGGGCGGCGTCATCACGACGGTATTTGACAGCTCATAGGAGTTGCGCCCCATGTATACGACGCTCGCACCGATTACCAAAATAATCAGCACAATCAGCAACATAAAAACAGTTATGAGCTTTTTCATACTCTGCCGCCGCCCCCGTATCATTATTATCCAATCCATTATTTAGTTGACCCTACATGCTGTATTATACCGTAAAAACATAAAAATTTCCTACGGGAAGTATCCTGCACACAGCAGGTGCAGGTTCACGAAACATCCCATTGCCGATTAAATACAGTATCTTTTCATAAAAAACTTGTTGCTAAATTAAAAAACATACTATATTCATATATAGGCTGATTAATTCAGTTACATATACATAACGGGGCAATCAAATCAAAAAGTCAGGTCTATGCGGTCTGTTGCCCAAATCAATTGAGTGATAGTACGAGCATGGTATAATACCTCAAAAACAAAACGCAAGGGGTATGTATCACCATGATGGGAAGACAGA
>JANQGV010000019.1 GCA_028282925.1 Thermodesulfobacteriota bacterium | reverse complement strand
GATGATGATCCCTCCCTTGGTCTTCTCCTCGCTCTCTACGCGCTTTACGATTATTCGGTCCTGTAGCGGTCGTATCTTCATGCTCTCTTCCTCCTTGTTGCTTCTGTGTTTTAAGGCTCTAATGTTTATTTTGTTTAGTTTTTCCAGGTTGTTACGGAGTTGGTGTTTGTCTCTCCATAGGATGTTCCTGGGTGGTATGTGAAAAGGTAATATCTGATAGATAATTGTCAAGGCTTGCAGTGAAAAAAACAGACGTGAAGGCAGTGTTTTTTTCTTTGTGTCCTGGAAGTATGTATCATAAATCGCAGTACTATTATTTACACAGCATGCAAACCGTTGTTCAGAGACTTGTATTGACATGCGGTCAAGCGGGGATGTATTTTATTAATCAATATAATCAACCGGAGCCTGTGGGTTAACCTGAATATATAATTATCTCATTGCATCCAAAACCAATGCTTTTGAATAAAAAGGTGTCAATCGCCCTGCCGAAACCCCTGTACCCGGGTGTGCTGGTCAGGCGCTACAAACGTTTTCTGGCTGATGTTGAACTTCCCGACGGAGAAACGGTAACCGCCCATTGTCCCAACTCCGGGTCCATGAAGACATGCAGCGATCCCGGCAGTCCGGTGCTGCTTTCCAAAGCAAAAGACCCGAAACGCAAGACGGGCTGGTCGTGGGAACTGTTGCAGGCCGGAAAGGTGTGGGTCGGCATCAATACGATTTTGCCGAACCGGCTGGTGGAAAGAGCCGTGCGTGAGTCGGCTTTGCCGGAGTTTGACGGGTGGACGTTCCAGCGCCGCGAAGCCCCCTACGGGCCGCACAGCCGAATCGATCTGTTGCTGGAGCGAATGGGGCGGCTCTGCTATATCGAGGTGAAAAACGTCACCATGGTGCAGCAGGGCATTGCCGAGTTTCCCGATGCCGTCACCTCCCGAGGCACAAAGCACCTGGAGCATCTGGCGGAAATTGTTCGGGAAGGAAATGAGGCCTGGATGGTCTATATTGTTCAGCGTGGAGACGGCAGGGTGCTGCGCCCGGCCGATTCCATAGACCCGCTGTACGGTGAAACCCTGCGCAGGGTTCTGCAGAATGGGGTCCGGGCGGTTGCGTATCGGACGGAAGTGACGCCGGAGGCGGTCAGTTTAGAGGAAGCTATTCCTATAGAGTTGTAGCAAGGGCTGCTGGAAAACATCCTTCTTCTTCACTATTATAATTATAAGACGCTACGCGTCTTCTACCCCCTTTCTTTGTTCGCCTCAAAGAAAGGGGGGAAAGAAATGGCGCCTGCAACGTGTCCCGCCCTAGGCCCAAATCAAGCGAAAAATTCTACTGCGGCTGCCGTAATGCCCAAATCTACAGTCTGTACTCCCTGCAGCCTCATCAACGTACAGATGAGTACGATTCTTCGGCTTCCGGTCCGTGCAGCCAGTATCTCCGAGCATTTCAGTCCCCTCGCTACGAATCCTCGCTTGTTTTGGGCCTAAGCGGGATACCCTCGCGGCACGATTTCAGTCGGCGGGTCAACAAACTCGCCCCTGAAGAACAGGGCTCAAACATGTCGACCCTTATTTCCTCCTGAAATCGCTGCACTCGGCTGCGTTGCAATGGGAATCAAGAAAGCCCGTAACTAATCAAAGCTAAACCAACCTGGCTGTATGCTGCAATGACACAGGGTTGAGAGCAACACAGTAGATGGGCCTGTCCTCCGCAGTAGCATGCTACGGAGGGTGCATGTTCTCAGACAGTCTACCTGTTAAGCTGCATTTCTATAATGGGTATCAGTGCATCACACTGTTTTTTGCAGAGCGCTTTGAACCGGGCGTTTGTTTGCATGGCCTGGACCAAGGGGCCTTCCAGGGTATAATAGATCCGTATCAGCTTTTGTCCGGACGGACCGACGGCAAGCACCCTGTCGCGATATCGGCGCAGCAGCTCCGCTTCTTCGGAAGCTGGTCCGTAAATAACTTCTGCCGGGCATTGCGGTTCAGCCGGGACGGTGGTTGTTGTTGTGGAGGGTTCCCCGTTGAAAACCTGGAAGATATATGCGGCTATGTCCCGGGCGCAGGAGTCGGTACAGCCGGATGGATTTCCCACGGGCATGTCTTTGTCGATTTTGTCGAAGAGCGATTCTTCCGAGTTGCAGGTGCCGCAGCCGACCAGGGACGGACCGATACCGCCTCCGCCTTCGGCACCGTGGCACGAAGCGCATTGCCGGGAATAGAGGGTTTCCCCGTTTTCGGCATCACCCTGCTGGGCGTAGGCAGAGAGCGTTATGAGAAGAATACTGGTGGTGGTTACGATAAGCGTACATATTTTTTGTGCCATGATTTTATCCCCCTGTAAAATATGGTTATATGCCGGGTGAAGTGTAGGAAAATAAAAACAGGGTGTCAAGTTATAAAGGGGGGTCGGGATCAGTGCACCACCCTGTATTATTTATAGGTGGGGTTGGCTTCCGAGGAAATGATCTCAATACCGCATGAAGAATCTTTACGCAGGTAGTGCAGGACGGAAAGTTTGTTCTCCACCTCCTGCAGAATCTCCCGGTTTTCCTTTTCGCCCACCAGGGTTTTGTGGCTGCTGAGGAGGTTGAGCAGCAGGTCGTCGAAGGTGCTGATGAGGAACAGGCATCCCTCGGAAGGGTTTTTGAATGCGGCCATTTTTTCTTCCATTTCCTGCATGTTTTTTTCGGCCGTGAACATCAGGCTGAAATCGCTGAGGATCTGCTGCTGCCGGGGCTCGAGTTCCTCCAGGCACTGGACATATATGTCGGCGGACAGGTCGGCGGCTTTCTCCCCTATCTTGTCACAGACCGTGGTCATGGCATCGTAATACACCTGAACAATTGTGGTGAAATGAATGGCGGGCGCCTCGCTATTCTTTTCAACCTGTTTCCTGGTTTTGACGACCAGGCCCGATTCGGTCAGGTGGCCCAGGATTTTAAAAACGGTGAAGCTGTCGCATTTGCTGTAGTTGATAATATCCTTAATCGACTTGTTTCCGTCTATCAGGGTTATGATGCTGCGGGTGTCATCGTCAAAGGTTTCCTGGTGTGTATGTGCTTTGTCGGTGAGGGTAAGAATAAGTGTATCATTAGGAAGCTCTTCCCTGATTACCGACATTTCATCGGCGCGACGGGAGGCTTCCAGGATGACTTCCATGGTATCGACCTGGGTGAGGATGTGCCCTTCGAGGTCGAGTTCTTTATCGAGAAACTCAAAATCACCCTCTTTCCACAGGAAGAGGCTGTAGAGGGTTTGCTCCACTTTCCAACTGTTGAGTTCTTCCAGTTTTTCCTCGGTGATGAGGCCCTGCTCGATGAGGATTTTCCCCAGGGCTTCTTTGCGTTCGCGGGCCATTTGCAGGCAGTGCCAGAGCTGGTCCTGGGGAATCAGGCCTTCGCTCCTGAGCAGGTAGCCCAGGCGGGTCGCCTTCTGAGACCCCATGGAGTACACAATGGTGCCGTGATCCAGAAAAATCCGAACTTCATCCTCAGCATTCCAGACCCGCAGCATCCCGCTTTTTTTATCGTTGCAGAGGAGCTGTAGAATGCTGGCCAGATAGATATGCTCCAGATTGCCTTTCAGTACAATCATCGATACACAGGTCCTTTATGCGTCAGGCTTTGCAAAAGGTTGTAAGAAGGCTGTTTCTTAAAAGTGCTGGATAAAACCTGCCAACGTTATATACTAATACATCTGCCGGGCACCAAAACCCGGAATTTTGTTTAATACTATATATCATCGAAAGAAAACCCCTGATCATTAGCATATACTGGAAAACAGGACTAAATTACTCTGTACTTACTCGTAATAACGAGATTTTTTTGGTTTAGGTGTTTTTTACCAGGAAATTATGGCACTAACCGTAAACAGACTGTTCAACAAGATCAAGCGCCTGACCGGCAAGGCTATCGGAGATTTTAACCTGATAGAAGAGGGCGACCATATTGCCGTGGCCGTTTCCGGCGGTAAAGATTCCTATGCCCTGCTGCATATGCTGGAGGTTTTGTGGCAGCGGGCACCGGTTTCATTTCGCCTAACCGCCGTGACTGTCGACCCGGGCTATCCCGGCTATCGTACCGATATTGTCGAGGAATACCTGCGGAGCCATGGTTTTACCCTCAACCTGGTAACGGCAGGGTATAGCCGGATTGTTGAGGAAAAGATCAACCCCGGCACGTCCTACTGCGCATTTTGCGCCCGGCTGCGCCGGGGGGTGTTGTATACCGAGGCCGAAAAAATGGGGTGTAATAAAATCGCCCTGGGGCATCACCTGGATGATTTTATTGAAACGCTGCTGCTGAACCAGTTTTTTGCAGGCAAGCTGGCGGCCATGAGCCCGTGTATGCAGGCCGACAACAAGCTGCACACCGTTATCAGGCCGCTGGTGTATGTTCCGGAAGATGACATCAGGCGTTTTTCGAAGCAGAACAATTTCCCGGTCATATCCTGTGCCTGCCCGGTCTGCGGCAGCGGCGATCTGCAACGGCAGCGCATGAAAAAGCTCCTCACGACCCTTGAAAAAGAGAACCCAAAAATAAAGGCCAGCCTGTTGCATGCACTGGGCAATGTGCAGCCGCGCTATCTCATGGATACGACGCTTACAAAAGGTTGAGGCGGTTTGGTTCAGGGGTGTTTAAAACAGCAGAGTAAACCCGAGGGTGCCCGAATAGTCATAATTGGTGATTTCGCTGTTGAACCCGGTCCCGACGGCGGCATCAAAGGTTAAACTGAATAGGCAGAGGTGTGGGGCCGTGTTGGGTCGGCCGGAATGGGCATTTCACCGCCCGTCGGAAAAGAGTCGGCCCGGAAGGGGTATGCCATGGCGTGAAAAAAGGGACCGCAGATCGTCCAGCCGTACATTGTGGTGCCAGTTCGGCTGAAAGGTCGACCCGATGGGGGCAAAATCACCGGACGGTGTCCGGTAGTAGAGAGAAAGCGTTGGGGCGGTAGTGTTTTCTATACCGCCCCATGACCTTAATATCCATGTCCATATGGCCGCACGCCAGAAAACGTCTTCGGGCCGTCCGGTTTCAGCTTCTCCTTTTTCCTGTGCAGCGATGGCACGCAGCTCTTCCAAAAGCTGTTGCTCCCGGTCAACCTCGTTTTTTTTGTTTTTCCGGGAAGGGCCCTGCATAAGAAGCCTGAGAGATTCGCTCTGACCCCCCTGAACGCTTTGGATGATTTCATCAAACGATTTACCGCTGAGTTCAAAGCAGCCGCTGTCTGAGTACAGGCGTTCAAGGGCCTGCCGGGCGTATCCGTTGTCCGCGGCCAGCACTTCGCTGAGAGCGGAAAGGCGGATATACCCACACTGCCGCGCATCCGCACAGAGTTGAACAATTTTTTCCATGGTGGTGCGCCCCGGTGCCATGCAACGAGAAGAATCTGCCGTCAGGTTATGATTTTACTGGTTGTCTGTGCGTCCGGTACAACGATCCTGGATGCTTCTTCCATCCGGAGCCGCTTGGCCTCTTCAATGATTTTATCAACGGTTTGCTTAACCGCACCTGGAAATGCAGCTATGGCTTCTTCGAGGTTGTTTGCTTCCAAAACACACTGAATGGGCAGGGGTCCGGCAGCCGACATTATCTGGGCCTGGGCCATAAACATGGGGGGGCGGCTTTCGTCCGGGGAGCCGTCTGTTTTTACAGGTATAAGGTGCTTGATCGAACCGGACTGTAAATCCGTAAAGGTTTCCTCCTTGTACAGGTTGTCCTTGTTGAAGGAAATTTCAGCAGCAGGATTCTGGTTGTTGGTATCCATTACGTTCTCCTTTTGTTCAAGTGTGCTCCAGCCGGACTGGAACGGTGTTTTGCATTTTGTCCTTAACATACCTATAGTAGCACAGTTTTGCCCATAAGGAAACAGCACATTGGCGTATTTAGACGTGCAGAATATTCAGGTTTTCGTTTGCTTTCATAAGGCGGTGTGTCCGTGAATGTGTACGGGGTGGAACTTTGGTGGTTGCCCGGGGGCGGTCGGGATGCTATATACAAATAGTGTCTGCCGACTATTTTAAAACCGAGCGGTACCAGGAGGGGAGGGCGGTATGCATGTTTTTAAAAAAGCAGAGGCATTGAGTATAATTGTTTTTGCGCTTTTGGCGTTGCTCACAGCGATACTTGTTGCTGCGGGCTGTAATCTGCCGAATGGAGGCGACCCCGAGGTGCTTGATTCCGAACACCCGGGCTGGAAAAATCCAAACTGCAGTGCCTGTCACGTGCTTCCGGTTGAAGACCATACCGTCGATACGCCCCCTGAATGTGTTGTTTGCCACGGGGCAAACGGTGCCTGTGTTCCCGGTGAGACCGACGGCTCCCACACGCATTCCCGGGAAGACGCCTGCATAGCCTGCCATCAAAACAAACACGGCTTTACCGCTGCCGTGGAATGCGTTGCCTGTCACTTTGCTTCGCAGGGTACCGGGATGTGTGAAAATTCTTCAGAGGATCCGGACCCGGATAACGAAACCGACGATGACAATGAAACTGAAATTGAGGATGATGTCGAGCTGTCCGACGATCTGGAGTCGGGCTGTTTTGGCTGGCCGGACAAGGAGTTTACCGTCGGCAACAAAGCGTCTTTAACAACGGCGCTGAGCAAAGGTGAAAAAGCCGTTGCATTCAGCCTGGAGGACACTGATCAAAAGGAATACAGCCTGGCCGGCCTGCTTCAGACAAAACCGGTGCTGCTGGTATTCGGTTCCTATACCTGACCGCCCTATCGGAGCAGCGTGCCTGCTCTCAATGAGCTTGCCGAAAAGACCTACGCCGGATCGGAAACCTATGCCGACCGCGTGCACATCGTGCATATCTATGTTATTGAGCCGCATCCCAAGTCTCCGGATGTCAGTCCGTATACCGGCACGGTATGGGAGGGCGAATACAGCTCCAAACATCAGCCGTTGACCTATGCCGAACGGCTTGCCGCAGCCCGGGATACAAAATTGCTGCTGGAAGGAAACCAGTTGATACTCATCGACGACCTTGTGCCTGGCGACGACAATAATCCTGTGTGGTGTACGTATGGCCCGTGCCCTAACTGCGCGTATCTGATCAGGCAGGATGGTATTGTCGATACCGTAGAGACCTGGCTTGATGTAGCGGCAATGCAGAGCAAAATTGATGCGCTTTTACAACAGGCCCCTTAGGGCTGATCTCTAAAGAGTTGCGACAATAAAACAAGCCATGCTTTACCATGACATTATAGCGGCCTGTGCCGATTACTATTCCGTTCTGGGCGTGCCTGTCGGAGCAACGGCCGAAGAAATAAAAGCCGCCTACCATGCCGCCGCACTGAGATATCACCCCGACAGAAATCCCGGCGACAAAACTGCCGAGGAGAAGTTCAAACAGGTCTGTGAAGCCTATGCTGTTTTGTATTCGCGGAGCTTTAGAACCGCTGATGATCTTTCGGCGCACTTCCCCAGGAAGAGCCGGTCGGAGGGTTTTGTCCCCTTCCATATGATTCCGGCCGGTAAAGCGGCCGAGCGCAGAATAGCCGATATTAAGAAGGACGCCTTCAAGGGGATGTTTTCCCCCGGGGACGATTCAAGGACCGGATCCGGGGTGGAAGAAAACATCAGGCATATACTGCAACTGGCCAGTGCCGGGCAGTATAATGCGGCACCGGACGTTCGTGAACTGGTGAGCCGTTTTTGCCGGACAAAGGTTCAGGAGGTAAAAAGGGCAAAGCTTGAAATAGAGGTTGCCGATCTGCTGCAGCGTCTTTCTGAAGGAGCACAGGACGCAGGGTGCAGCGAGGCCGATGTGTTGCGGGAAGTCTGGAATGAGGCCCATAAGCAGAGCAGGCCGCCCCTGTTGCGAAAAGATGTGGCGGCACTGGTGGATTCTGTTTTGCACGATGTAGCAGCCCTTGCGTTGCGGTCCGGTTACTCCCGGGCTGAGATCGCCCGGGACGCACAGGAGACCTTTTTTCTCCACGGCCGGAGAAGTCCGGCTCGCCAACGCTTTTATGCCGTTGTTGTCCAGTGCCTTCAGCAAATGCACGGTCTTGGGGAACTCTACAATTTTGACGTTTCAGGGAGCATTGCTGAAATCATGACGATTTTGTGCCGGCATAAACTCCGGGAGGCCCGGGGTGCCGCCTTTTCACGGGTCGCCCGGATTGTGCGCGATGTTCATGCCGCGGGTGTGTTGTGCGATTATGCTGTGTCGGGATATGTGAAAAAAATCGCACAGCAGTTTTGCACTGAAAAGGCGCGTGAAGCCGAAACCGCTTCACTTGAGTACAAGAAAAGATATCTCAAGCAGGTTAAGCATCTGGAAAAGGCCTGTCATCTCCGGCCCGGGGCCAGCAGAACGATACGGAAGTATGTTGCCGGGCATCAACAGGAAATACAACACATTTCCCGCATCATGCGGGGTGCCCGGAACTCCGCATGAAGTCAGCCCCAAAACAAGCGAAGAATTCTACTGCGGCTGCCGTAATGTCCGAATCTACAGGCATTTCAGCACCCTCGCTACGAATCCTCGCTTGATTTGGGGCTAGACCCCTGCCTGATGGGCCTTTCGTATGGTTTTCGCATCCGATACGCGATATGTACCGAATCTGTAGTACAGGGCATGTGAAAAGGTAAATCGCCTATAATGTTCTGTAAAATCTATCTATTTTCAGGCTTCCTTGCGGCCGGCCGAGTGGGATGATATAACCTAAAACGGGCTCATATTGGGCCCCTTTTATGTGTGCCGTAGCTTTTATCTATTTATGCATTTATATAATTTTTTCTAAATTTTTCCCCTGTTTATCCGATAGGTACATATCACTAGAGAGCAGTAATTTATTAACGTATATTAAATAGTTAATCAGTATCTATACCAACTACTACGGGAAAACACATGCAGGAATCAATTGTTCGGCCGATGAGGTGCGTTTTTGCCAAGAGCGGGATGCTGGTAATTGATAATATTGCCGCAGGTCTCGGGATAATAATTTACAGCCCGGCGGAGAAGCTTGCAGCCGGCATGCATATATTGAGGGCATTCCCTCGCGACGGTTCTGCAGTGCAGGATCCGGTTTACTGTGTTTCCACCGCAATTCCTTTTGTGCTGGATACATTCAAAGAGCAGGGGATTCAAGGGCCCTATTCCATCGCCATTGCAGGTGCGGGTTCGATGCTTCCGACCGATATGGGCGATGTCGGAAGCAAATTGATTAAAACGGCAAAAGAGTCCTTCCAGCAGGCAGGGCTTCCCATAAAGCTTGAGGAGACGGGCGGCGCCCGGGTTCGCCGGATGATTCTTCATATAGACGATGGCAAGATAAAAATAGACTTTTGCAAGTAAGAGCAGCATCCACTATTGAGTTGACAACGTTAAACCACGTCTGATAATGTTTGAAAAAATGGTGAGGTATCAATGAAAATTCAATGCCAGCAGTGTAAAAAAGTCTACGAAATCCCTGAAGACCGTATCCGCAAGCATGGAAATCATGTCCGGTTTCCCTGCCCGTCCTGCAAGGGGTCCATCGAGGTTAATCTGGGTGCCCCGGAAGCACCGGCCGCCGGGCAACAGCAACCTGAAGCCGCTCAAGCCGCCCAGCAGGACATGCCGACCGGCGATACGCTGAAGAAAAGGATTTTGCGGACGGTCAGTGACCTGCCGCCCATGCCCCAGGTTGCCCAGAAAGCACGTCAACTCACCACGGACGAAAATTCAAGTTTTCAGGATCTGGCAAAAATTATCGAAACCGACCAGGCAATCGCCGCCAGGGTTTTGAAGCTGTCGAACTCATCCTACTACGGACAAATGGGCAAAGTAACCTCAATACAGCATGCCTCGGTTGTGCTGGGTATGAAAACCCTGAATGAACTGTTGACACTGGCCTGCGCCGGCAGCCTGCTGGGCCGCGAACTGCAGGGATACGGACTGAGTTCAGGCGATCTCTGGCAGCATTCACTGGCAACTGCCGGATGCGCCCGCACCATAGCAAGCAAGAAAAAGCCGGAACTGGCAGACGACGCATTTTCGGCCGGTCTTATTCACGATTGCGGTAAGTTGATTCTCGACAAATACGTTGCCGAACGAAAAGATCAGTTTGAATCCCATCTGGCCGTCGGAAACAAGTCCTTTCTGGCGGCCGAGAATGAAGTGCTCGGCTTTGACCACGCCCGGATAGCATCCGAAGTGTGTGAAAAATGGCAGATACCGCGGCACATTACCCGTGCCATCGAGTGTCATCATAATCCCTCTTCAGCCGGTCATAACGACCTTGCCTTTATTGTTCATGCGGCGGACGCAATCGCCTTGATGAGCGGAATCGGCGCCGGCTTTGACGGTATGATGTATCAAATCGATCAGAAAGTAATGGAGGCCCTTGAACTCGGAAGCGATGAGGTCAGCATGTTCATGGCTGATGCTGCGGAGTTTGTGGAAAAGACCTCCAGCGCTTTTTAAGAGACTGTCGGAAAACGCCCACCTCCTGCGTTGCACTCATCCTTCGTCACTGCGACGTACAGTCAAGTACGCCTTATTCCTCAGGATATCGCGCGCCTTGTATCTGAACATTTTCCACCAGTCTCTCCTTGTGGCAACATGAAAAGCTTTTGTTCATGCAGCCGGTATCTCCGGCCATTGCAACATCCTCGCGACGAATGTTCGTTTGATTCGGGTCTAGGAGACTGTCGGGAAACACTTATCCTCATTAATCCGTTCCTTTAGCACAGATGCCTTTCGTCCGTCTTGAACTGAATGAGCTTAGTACGTTCTGCCGGGGAGGGTACAGCATGTTCCCCTTACATTTTGTTGATTGCAGCGGTCTATGCAATCGTATATAATTCAGTCCTGAACCGACCCATGATCCGGAAAGCGATTCCAGGTGAAGCTGCAGAATGGACTATCTTAAAAAGGTTGCTGAAAAACAGATACTTTCATCGCCTCTGATAAAGAAACACATACCCCGCCTTGTTGAAACCGTTAAAACCCGCAGGGTTGCCCGGGAGTTTAAGATCGGAAGGCTGAGTGCCGCGGCGAGTATGTGCATCGGCAAAGATGCTTCCGCGTTTCTTGAAGAGCTCGGCGTTACCGACCGCATATCAGCGAAGCTGCGGCGCCGTATAGAACAGGGGCTGCATGAGTTTGAAAGGGTCTGGCAGGATTGGGACGCCTCTGTCCGGCAATGCGAAGAGGTGTTCTGGAACTATACCCGGCAGGAATGGAGACCCGACGATGCCCGCCTGGCAATCCACCGGGAGCGCCGTATCAAGTCCGAAGCCCGCATGCGTCCGTTGCAGCAGCTGGGTTTTCTGCTGGATAAACCGTTCGTGCCTTCCGTACGGTTTTCAATACCATCGCCGGATGACATCCCGGCGGCGCTGGAAAACTCCCTGCAGCATCCAGAGGAGCTTTTTGCGGCGCCGGACACCATGCCGCCCATTGAAACATCCTATAAAGTGCCGGGTCCCTCGGGACAGGAGTATGTCATACGGTTTCCGTCTCCTTCGCGTTTTATGGGGGATATGGTTTTTGCACGAATTTTTGAACCCCGAAAGCCGCTGGACGGGCAGCCGACGCTTATTTACAGCGGGGCGTTCGGCATGGCCTATGACCAGCTGACATACTGGCCCGAAGAGACAAATCTCGGGCGACCGCTTGCCGCCCTGGGCTACCGGGTCGTCATTATCGAATCGCCCTGGCACGGGCGGCGGATCAGCGAAGGTTTTTCCAGTGGTGAGCCGTTTCTGTCCACGGCTCCGCTTGGTTGTGTTCAGTTTGTCAGTGCCCAGGTCCAGGAAACAGCGGTGCTTATGCACTGGGCCAGAACCTCCGGATCATCCGCCGTAGCGGTGGCGGGGATCAGCCTCGGCGGCATGGCCATGCAGCAACTGGTATGTCGTTGTCGGGGCTGGCCGGCCCGTCTGCGTCCGGATGCCGCACTGTTGAGTGCGGCAACAAGCCATGCCGAGCATATCGTGAGAGACAGTGAATTGTCCCATATGATCGGACTTACCGATGCACTGCAGAATGCGGGCTGGAATGATCAGACCATCATGATGCTGAACAACATCTTCGACACGCCGGCCCCGGCCATCGACCCCCGGCGGGTCAACATGGTTTTCGGTGCCTATGATTCGCTTGTCCCCTATGCAACGGCAACCGCAATCGCCGATGCCTGGCGACTGCCGCAGGAAAATATTATAACCTGGAGCACGGGCCACCTGGGTGTGCTTATGGATATGCTGAAAACCCCCCAGGGATACGATCTGTTTTTGGGCGTTCTGCAAAAAGCCCGCGGCTGATGCGCCCGCCGTCACATAACATACCGTCAGTAACGGGTCAAGTAAAATTGGAATCCGCACGACAGCCCCGGGGCCGAGCCCGAAAATATTTTTTATTTATTTTATAAGTACTCTGTGCTATTGTTAGAGATAGAGTACAGAGTACCCTTACAATCGATGAACAGGGCAGGCACATATAATCTGTCATCACAGGGGAGATAAGCATTATGGCAGAAGCAAGAGATCGGGCATACGATGATCTCTCTGAAAGCTTTGAACAGTTCAGAGAAGAAATCGAAACGCTTACGGATGTCGGGGTCGAGGAGTTCAAAAGCGGTGTTATCACTGTGATCCAGGACCTTGTTGATCTGCATGAAGATACGCTGAAGCGATTAATGCGACTCGAAGAACAGGTAGACAACAGACTGGGTGTTATTGAAACGTTGCTGGAAGAGCTTGCCAAAGGATACCAGCAGGTAAAAACGAAAAGAAAGATGCATCACGCCTGAACGGCAGGTGAAAGAAAGGCACCTGATCAACGCTCGGTTCGATGATGATGATCGGCCTGTTGAAAGAAGCGATTCAGCGGAATGCGCTTGAGGAAAAAGCACGTTCCGTTTTTTTATGCCCCGCTCTCCAGAGGCGCCACCAGGTCAACCCTGGTGCCCAGCCCCGGAACAGATGAGCAGCTGAATGATCCGCCCAGGTGATTCATCCGCTCGCGAATGCTGAAGTGTCCGAACGTTCCGGCGTTTGACGGCGTTGCCAGCGATGCCGTATCAAAGCCTATGCCGTCATCGGTAACGGTGATGCGTATGGTTTCATTCTCTTTGCGTACAGCAATCTGAACCTTTTTTGCCCGGGCGTGCTTGGTGATGTTCGTCAACAATTCCCGGGTTGCCTGGAATAAAAAAATACGACAGGAATGGTGCAACGGTTTGTTTTTGGAATCGCTTGTGAAATCGGTGGCGAAATTCTGATGTGCTTTGCTTTTTTCCAGTAACCATTCAATTGCCGGCTCCAGCCCCATGTCATACAGAATGGGAGGGCTGAGCTCAAAGGTGAGTGAGCGTGTGTCTTCAATTGTATGCTCGATGATCGAGCGGACACTGCCGAGCTCTGCATGGGTTTGGTCGCCTTCCGGCAGGGAGTGCATTAAGCTGCTCACCTTCATCTTTGCCAGGATCAGTGACTGGCCGATGCGGTCGTGCAGCTCTGTTGCGATATTGCGGCGTTCCCGTTCTTCAGTCAGCAGCAATTCCGAGGCAAGGGTGCTGAGCTGTTGCTGATAGTCCCGCAACTTATGCTCTGCCTGCTTGCGGGATGAAATATCGCGAATAATGGCGCAGAAGGTTGTCTGTCCGCCGGTTTCCCAGGTCGATTGGGAGACCTCAATCGGTATTATGGTGCCGTCGCTACACCTGGCGGTTGTCTCAGTTGTTTCGTTCAGTCCACCGACGGTGTTTTTTCCAAGAAATCCTTTTGTTTTGCCGGAGGTTTCTTTCTCCTGGTCCGTTTGGGGGAGCAGCATATGCCCCCATTGCCCAAGGGCCTCTTTCCTTGTGTAGCCGAAAACGGCTTCGGCGGCTTTGTTCCAGTAACTGATTATACCGCGCCAGTCGGCGGTAATAACGGCATCGGGAGTTGTTTCCGCAATGGCCCGAAAGCGTTCCTCGCTTTCACTCAAGGCCTGTTCGGCCCGTTTTCGCAGGGTGATGTCCCTGGCGACCAGGCTGGCATATTTTTTTTCTTCAATCTGCCAGTGCGACAACGACAGTTCCACCGCTACAAGGTGCCCGTCTTTTTTCCGGGCAACGCTTTCAAACGGTTCGTCTTTTCCGCCGAAATGTACCGCAGGTTTGAGGCCGGCTTTGGTGTCCCTGTATGCCTGCCGGTCCTGCGTGTCCATCAGAATTTCGGCCGATGCATCGATCAATTCGCTTTCGGTGTAGCCGAAGATGTGTTCGGAAGCTTTGTTGCAGAAAACAATGGTGCCGTTTTCAGCGGTAATCAGGATGGCATCCGGGGTTGTCTCGGTAAGTGAGCGAAAGCGCTCCTTGCTTTGCTCCAGGACGGCTGTGCGCTGCCGGACTTTTTCCTCAAGCCTGCGGTTCAGTTCCTGCAGCTGTATCTGCATTTGCTGCTCCTGCATAATTTCTGAGATGCATATCAGGATGATAAAGAACGTGGCCATGAATTCAAAAATGATAACACCGGGGAAAAAGCCCAGGATGATCGCCTGGTCGTACAAACCGGCGACGGTTTGGGGTACAAACGCAATGATGCAAAACGTTTTTTTCAGAAGAGAGGTAGTGCTGCGCATTATGGTGATGATGCCGGCAGCGACAAACACATTAGCCATAATTGCATAGCATACATATGCAGGCCCCGGTGTTCCAAAGGAGTAGATAAAATGAATACCGAAGGCGGTAGCCCGGACCTGCTGTATGGGCAGGGCAAGGTAAACATCAAAGGGCACGCAGGCAAGCAGGACCAGCGACAGCCAGAACAACAGCCTCGGTATGAGGCTTTCCTTTAAGCAGACATCAAATACAAAAAAGAACCAGGAAGAAACCAGGATAATCAGAAAGACCACGCGGAACCTGTGACACACCATGACCATCTCGGGAGACATGGCGGTAGTAGACAGGAAGATGGTGCACAGGGTGAAGAGGGAGCCGCTCAGTGATGTAAAGGCTATATAAAAATCCCGCTCCGGTTTTTTTTGTACCAGGATGGTCCTGAGCAGGTAAAAGGTGCTCAGGGATACCAGAAGGAGTACAACATATGAATATAACGCCTGCTGTATGCTCATCATGTATGCCGGTTGATTTTTGCCTGCCGTGCGCACGGCCTAAATATTTGTATATAGTATGTAATTACGGCGTTCTGATCAAGAAAAACATTTTTTTTCAGATTATTGCCCGGTTTTATTCAGAAATAATCCGGTTAGCATTGAAAATGCACTTTTTTCAGGGTAAATAGTATGATACATGATTCTATGCAAAACAACTGTGTCATTAACAGCAGGAAGCCGTTGCGTGCGGTACTCACAAAGGAGGGTGTGTTGTTATGGAAAAAATGTATGGCTGGCAGGGAAAAATACTGCGCCTGGACATGACGAGTGGGCAACACGAAGAAACCGGGATGCAGGACTACTATGAGGACTTTATCGGCGGCCGGTTGCTGGCCTCCCGGCTGTACTGGGACGAGGTTTCCCCTGAAACCGGGGCGCTTGACCCCGGTAATGTTATTATGATCATGGCGGGTCCCCTTGCCGGCACCCCGGCGATAGCCTGTTCGCGCTGGGTGATCAGCGCCAAATCGCCCCATTCCTATCCGGATCAGTACGGATTCGGTAACGGGGGCGGATTTTTCGGTGCCGCAATAAAGCACGCCGGGCTGGACGGCATTATTATAACCGGGAGGGCATCGTCACTGTCGTATGTCTTTATAGAGAACGGCAGCGTGACCATACATGATGCCGGTGATCTGCAGGGGCTTGCTACCGAGGAAACCATTGCCAAACTGCGGCAGCAGCACGGGGCCAAAGCCCATGTTGTTTGTATCGGGCCGGCCGGAGAAAACCAGGTGCGGTTTGCTTCGGCCCATACTGAGCAGGGGGGTGTGTTCGCCAACGGGATGGGCGCGGTGTTCGGTTCGAAAAACATTAAGGCCGTTGTTGTGGCGGGTTCATCAAAAGTACCGGTTGCACGGCCCGACAAACTGAAAGAGGTAAACCGGATGGTGCGCACGTTGCGGCAGGGCCAGCATGCAAGCCTCTATATGACCGAGCCCATGATCCAGGGCATTGAGTTTGTAAAGGCAACACCCTGCTACGGATGCCCGGCAGCCTGTATGCGCGGTACTTTCAAACACACCTCGGGGTCGACCGAGGTGCGTAAAACCTGTGCTGCGGCTTTTCTGTATTCAAACTGGGACCAGCGCTATCACGGTGAAGCCACAGAGTACCCTTTTGTAGCCACATCGCTGTGTGACCAGCTCGGCCTGTGTACCGCCGAGGTGAGCAATATTCTGTACTGGCTCGACGCATGTATCAAAGGCGGCATTTTAACCGAAGAGGCCACCGGCCTGCCCCTGTCAAAACTGGGCAGTCAGGAGTTTTTTGAAGCCATGATCTCCGCCATCGTGAACAAGCAGGGATTCGGCGAGGTGCTGGCCCAGGGGGTTCGGCGGGCATCACTATCGCAGGGAGTCGATGCGGAAAAACTGGCGCTGGAACACATTACACCTTCCGGCTATGTAAACGATGCCTACGGCGCACGGCTGTTTATCACCAATGCCCTTTTTTATGCAACCGAACCGCGCAACCCTATTATTCAGTTGCATGAGTTCAGTTTTGAGTTGCTGCGCTGGGCCCTGTGGCATACCACCTCCGGAGCTATGTCCACCCTGGATACCCCAGCCCTGCGGAAGATTGCAGAACGGGTCTGGGGTAGTGAAAAGGCGGTCGACTTTTCAACCTACGAGGGAAAAGCGGAAGCAGCCTTTCGGATCCAAAATCGCCAGCATGCCAAGGAGAGCATGGTGGCCTGCGACCGGCACTACCCCATTCATGATACCGACCAGCGTGACAGCCGCCTGGGCGACCCGGCACTGGTGCCCGATCTATTCAGTGCGGTTACGGGTACCGACCTGCCGGAAGCCGACTATTACCGCATCGGCGAGCGCTCGGTCAACCTGCAACGGGCAATTATGGCCCGTGAAGGCCGGGCAGGTCGCGGGAATGACACCATCGGAGAATTTAATTTTACCGAGCCCGTTGAAACCGAAGAGGGCATGTTCGGTCTGTTCAATCCCGACCTTGAAATGCCCGGGCGGGGGGAAGAGATTATTTCCCGCAAAGGCGCAATCATCGACCGACAGGCTTTTGAGCAGATGAAAGACGACTACTACCGCCTGCGGGGATGGGATGTTTCCAGTGGATTGCAGAAAAAAGAGACGCTTGAAGATCTCAAGCTTGATTTTGTCTGTGATGAACTGAAGAATCAGGGAGCGTTAAAGTAGCATGATTGTTCTTGCGCAGGGAACCATATTTTTCTATGATAGCCGGGTCTGTTTTTAACTGTCGGATCTCACCCAGGGAGGAATATTGATGGCTATTGCAAAAAGAACAGGTGTCGCTGTTGTTTTAATGGTATGTGTAACAGTGCTGTTTGCCGGCAGCGCCCGGTGTGATGTTACTGCAAAAGTACCGAAGGTGTCCGGCTGCTGGCATACCAGTTTTGTCGATCTCTACATTGAGCAGGACGGTTCAAAGGTAAAGGGCTTTTATAACTTCAAAGGGGGCCGGTTTGAGGGGACCATTACCGGAAACCGTCTGGACTATGCCTGGACCCAGGCCGACGGGAAGAAGGGCGGCGGCTATTTTACCATTTCAGCCGACGCCCGGAGCCTTGACGGACGCTACTGGTATAATGCCGATCAGAAAAGCGGCGGGCTTTGGACGGGCCGTTCGGTGAAGGCATTGGCGGAGGAGGTCAAAAGGTGCAACCAAAAACCATAGGGGGAGGCTGCCGGAAAACACCCATCTTCTGCGTTGTGCTCTGTTTCGTCACTGCGGTGTACAACTGAGTACGCCTCATTCCTCAAACATTCGCACGCCTTGAATCTGAATATTTTCCGACAGCCTTCCATTGAATGGCAGAAAATGCTGATTTCCTTTGCTGCATTCACCCCTCGTCACTGCGGCGTACTTGTTCGTTAGTCCTCGCTTGATTTGGGACTAAGCGCCTCGTTCCTCAGGGTCTCGCGCGCCTTGTATCTGAACATTCTTCGGCATTCTTAGAGTCCTGTGGGATTTTGCCGTTGAACAGAAGTTGTAAGGTGTAGGGAAGAGAAGGAGGGTGGCATTCTGTTGCTACGATTCTGTGGTTGAATCCACCTCTTCCACAAAGCGGCGGATGTCGGGCCTGAGATACAGGGTTTCAATATCGGCGGCTTTTACAAGGGCGCGGGCGCAGGTCCGGGCAAGTTCGGACGGCAAAGCGCTGCGATTCAGAATCAGGACCATGTTTCCTTTAACGGTGCACAGCCCGCCGGGGCTGTCGCCCAGTATCTCCCACCTGACGGCAACTCCGCTTGCTTCAAGCACCAGCAGGATCTCATCCATAATTTTGCGGGTATGATCGGAAGGGGTTTCCACGGTAACCCTCATGCACTGTCTGCCGAAGGGGTTGCCGTCAGCTCAAGTGGGGCCACAAGGTCTATCTGGGTGCCTTCGCCCGGGGTTGATGTGCAGTGAAATGTTCCGCCCAGGTGGCTCATTCTTTCACGGATGCTGAAGTGCCCGAAGGTCAGGTTGCCCGGCCCGGCGCTGGGCCGTGATTCCGAGTCAAACCCGACACCGTTGTCTGAAACGGTAATGCGGATGCAGCTGTCTACACGCAGAACGGACAGCAGCACTTTATCGGCCCGGGCGTGTTTTATTACGTTAAAAAGCAGCTCCCGGGCGGCCTTGAACAGGACGATCTTGCAGGTGTCGGACAGTGGTTTGTCCCGGTCGTCGCTCTGAAAAACGGTCTCTATGTCCTGGTGCTCCTTGATCTGTTCGAGCTGCCATTCAAGGGCCGGTTCAAGACCCATGTCGTAGAGGATGGGCGGACTGATCTCAAAAGTGAGGGACCGTGTATCCTCAATCGTTTGTTCGAGAATGGAATCCACATACCCGAGTTCACCGGTCTTTTCCTCCGGGGCGGTGTGAATGACGCCGCCCATTTTCATTTTAGCCAGAATAAGCACCTGACCGATGCGGTCGTGCAGTTCGGTGGAAATGTTACGACGTTCCCGTTCTTCGGTCAGCAGGAGTTCAGAGGTGAGAGAGCTCAACTGCTGCTGATACGACTGAAGCTGAGCCTCGGTCTGTTTGGCGGAACTGATGTTACGCATGATTGCGCATAAGGTTATTTTTTCATCGGTTATCCATAACGAACGGGATATCTCAATGGGGATAATCGTACCGTCTTTCCTCACTGCCGGACCTTCAATGGTTTTTTCAATTTCATCCAGCTTTTCGTCATCGGCAATGGCTTTGAGTTCAGACGGTATGTCCCTGTTGTTTTGCGGGGGTATAAGCATGTTTGCCGGTCGACCCAGGGCCTCCTCTCTGCTGTATCCGAACAGGTTTTCAGCACCTTTGTTCCAGAAGCTTATATTGCCCTGCCAGTCTGCGGTCACCACGGCATCGGGGGTGGTTTCAGCAATGGCGCGAAAGCGTTCCTCGCTTTCCAGCAGCGCTTTTTCAGCGGCTTTCCGACGGGAGATGTCTCTGATGATCAGGCTTGAATAGGAAAGCTCATTGGCGGCCCAGTGCGACAGCGACAGCTCAATAGGCAGCTCTGTTCCGTCTTTTCTTTTAGCAACACTTGCAAACGGCCCCTGGCCGTAAATGCCGAAAAAACCGGCGGTTTTACCGGTCAGGTAGGCCCGGCGCTGTGTTTCGGTCATCAGGATATCGACCGGGTTGTGCATCAGTTCATCTTCCCGGTAGCCGAAGATGTCGGTTGTCGCTTTGTTGCAGAATATAATAGTGCCCTTTGCATCGGTTATCAGTATTGCTTCCGGGGATGTTTCGGCAATGGTCCGGAATCGTGCTTCTGTTTGTTCAAGCCCCCGTGTGCGTTCACGCACCTTTTCTTCGAGCTTCTGATTAAGTTCCTGCACCTGTCGGCGATTTTGCTGCTCCTGTACGATTTCGAGGATAAAAATAAAAACGACAAACAGGGTCGTTAAATATTCGAAAATGGTTATATTATGTACTATGCCGTTGATGACGGACAGGTCGTGAATACCAGCTATGATCTGGGGCAGGCATGCCAGCAGGCTGTATATTTTTTTCACCGGGGGATTGCTGTTGCGGTACACCTGTACAATGCATGCTACCGCACACCCCATTGCCAGTATGACATAGAGTGTATAGGCGGGGCCCGGGGTGGCGAAATGATAGGTGAACGTCGACTGCAGGATATCCACCTGTACCGAATTGACCGGCTGCGACATGAAAATGTTGAACGGAGAGGTTGCGATGGCGGCACATGAAATGCCAAGAAACAGCTTCGGTATGCGGCTTATACCGAAATAAATATCATACACATAGAAAAACCAGGCCGACGCAGCCACAATGAGGCTGATACCCCGGAAACGATGGTAGAAAACAATTTTTTCCGGAGGCACGTCAAGGGAAAGCACAATGGCGAACAGGGTATACAGACCGAGGCCGCACACGGCAACGGAGAGGTAGAAGTAGCGGGTGGCTTTTGTATGCAGCAGAATGCTTTGAAGTATAAAGAATATGCCTACGGCAAACAAAAGCAATACGACATGGGAATGGACAATATGTTGAAGATTCATAGAACCCGGTCGACCCAATGTGTGATTGCGAAAAAACAGCACCTCTATTAATGAACAGCACGGGTTCTATTCAAGCAGAAAACCGGGCCTATTGCAACAACGCATAATATGTTGAATATTCTTATTTTTTTGCTTTCCGGGACGGTGGGGCCGACGGTTCAGACCCGGGCGGATGATAAAAACTTTACTCTTATGAAGGAAACGTGTACTATCTCAAGTTTAAACTAATCTGGTATTTAAGACGGAAACACAAGAAAGGAGCAGCAGGCATGCGTGAACTGTTGATGAACGTCAAAAACCTGCCGGATATAGAGATCGGTGGTTCTCCGGAGGACTTTAAGGTCTTCGCCGAAAGAACGCTTGATAGCAGGGAAAAAGTCATATATTACCTGGGCAGTGTCGATCTTCTGCTGGCGGCGTATGAACAGGCCTATGAAGACGACTATTATATCCCCACCAGAATGAAACTGGGTATCCTGGTAAAAATGCTGGTGCCGGACAGCGAGGTTATGCGCAAATATCAGTCCAGCGATGCCGAAGAGGTTCGCGAAACCCGCTGCCTGCAGGATGACGTGGTTATGGACTATTCCGTTATGGTCCACGACGACTGGGTTGTGTTTTTCGTCAAAGAGGAAGAAGAACTGTACGGGCTTTCACTTCAATCGGCACCGGTCTCCCATACCATGAAGGCCATGTTCAACGACATGTGGCGCAATTCCAAGCCGTAACAGTAGCATAATGAAAGATACGATATGACGGAAGGCGGGCCTACAGCCCGCTTTTTTTATGCCGGGGGTTTGGTTGTGAAAAAATGAATTCTGGACAGGCAGGTTTCCATATGTCTCAGGATATCGGCGGCTTTTTGACCGTACAGATCCAGAACGGCATCCCCTGATTGCATGGCTTCGGCAACGGTCAGGCCCGCCTGAAATCCGGAATCGATAGCGGCGCTGATACCCTCGCCGTTCAGATACATCAGGCCCACGGCATCGCCGGTCAGCAGCACGTTGCCCCTGCCCAGGTCGGGTGGAGCCACACGCATTGTACACCCTTCAGACCGCAGTTCGTCTCCAAGCACAACATTGAACATATCGGCCAGAAAGGCTTTAAATTCTTTCATGCTTCGACGCAGTTTGCGACCCTGGAATCCGCCTACGCACAGAGTCAGGGAGTTGTCCTTGCAGTGGGCAGACGATATGATGTCGCCGATGGACGGCTCGAAAAAAACGGTCCAGTGGCTGTCCGCAAGGCCTCCCACATCTTTACACTCATAGTAAGCCTGGAAAATATGCACTATGGTTGACCGGCCGACCCACCCGGGGTCCAGTATTTTGCGGACCTGTGAGTTTACACCGTCGGCCCCGATCAGGAAGGAGCAGGACATCTGCTGTTCTGCGTTTTCATTTTTATCGAAAACCGTCACAACGGTTTTATCCGCACCGGTTGTAAAATCGCGAAGAACGCAGTTTCTGCGGCTGGGGGCCCCGGACTGTTCCAACAGCCAGTGATCGAACAGATTGCGCCAGATATTGTGGTATTCCACCGGAAAGGATCGGCCGTCCTTTTCTATTTCCCATACAT
Organism: Thermodesulfobacteriota bacterium; assembly: GCA_028282925.1. Taxonomy (GTDB): domain Bacteria; phylum Desulfobacterota; class WTBG01; order CAIYCZ01; family CAIRTM01; genus JANQGV01. The sequence goes on along the minus strand of JANQGV010000019.1, from coordinate 10,030 downwards.
AGGGAACAAAGCCCTTCTTCCTGCTCCATTCATGAATCCCCGACGCCGGGATAATGCGGGGCCGGCAATATACTTCTTCGGGGGGGAACCCGCCGAAATATTTTTCAAGCAGGACCTGGGTCTGGCCGAACAGTATGCCCGAGCAGGTTTTGTGGCGCGGCATTTCCTGTTTCTCAATAACAAGCACATCCATGCCCTCACCGGTGAGGGCCCTGGCACAGGCCGCCCCGGCCGGTCCTCCGCCGATGATTATGACATCGTGGTGTTCCATGGGTGTCTTTCTCCTTGCAAAGGGTGTCTCATAGCTCCTGCACACAATACAGGTCAGATCAGAAGCAAAAATATCAGAATACTGTACGGGATGTAAGAAAAGATGTCAAGAGGGGGCGAGACTGTCGGAGAACGCCCATCTACTGCGTTGCACTCACTCTTCGTCACTGCGGCGTACAACTGAGTACGCCTCATTCCTTAAACATTTGCACGCCTTGAATCTGAATATTTTTCGACAGCCTCCCATTGAATGGTTGGAAAATGCTCATTTGCTGCGTTGTTTTTCATTACGTCTATGAGGGCTTTTAGCTGTCCTTGGGAAGAACGGGTAGTTTATAGCTTGTTCCTCCTACTTTGTCTTGCCACCTGCGGTGTCAAGAGCTACGCACTTTGTTTTTTGTTTGCGACAAAGAGCTGCAAGCGGTCAATCCGGCGGATTGACTCAAAGTAGGCAAAAGAAAAGGCACCCTGCAACGTGTCCCGCCACCGGCGGGATACCCTCGCGGCACGATTTCAGCCGGCGGGGCAACAAACTCGTCCGGGCAGGCCGGGACTCAGACATGTCGCCCCTTTTCTCCGTCTGAAACCGTTGCACTCGGCTGCGTTGCAATGGGAATAAAAACCCGTCCGGACTTAGAGCTAAAAGAACTGTGCCAATATAAATTGCAGAAGGTTTGTATGTTAATTGTATGGTGGCTTTCTGAATCCCTGCCTTTTGGGGCAAAAGATACTTATTCCGCAATGCTGCCTTCCAGGTAGTAGTAGCCGCAGTCGCTGCCGGGCAGCTCCACCGATCCGGTAATGGTCATGTTGTCGAGGTTGCCGGCGGTAACGGCCCGGTCGCCGATGGCATAAATATAGTCGCCCATAAAGATGCTGCGGCGAATGTCCATGTTGCACCAATAGACATCGTTGTCTTTATTGTAAAAGCCGGAGTGGTCGATGCTGCCGTACAAGGAGAGCCCGGCGGCTGTGTCCACCGATATCAACTCCAGTTTGCTGAGGTATTCGTAATAATAGGAATAAAAGCCCGGTCCGCTCTCATAGTGATAGCGGAAGGTACTCAGGGGTACGGCCAGCAGTTTTTTTGCGGCCCAGTACTGAAAGGCCTTGTGTTCGTAGAGGGCCTCGCTCGAAGCCCAGGACTCCCATCCATCGCCCGCAGGTGGTGCAAGGATAAGGCTGTCCGCCAGGGTCGCATTGTCGAAGTCTGAAACGTCAAAGAGAGAGACCTGTACGCTCCAGTCCAGGCCTTCGTCATCGCCGCCGTATCCGATGGTAAGCAGAAAGTCGTCGTTCAGGGGGTGTATATAGGTGGATACCCCCGGCACTTCCAGTTCTCCCATTATCTCCGGCCGGCCGGGGTCGCTGAGGTCGATGGTCCAGAGGGGGTCGATATTGCGGAAGGTAACCAGGTAGGCCCGGTCTTCAACGAATCGGGCCGACCAGATGCGCTCTCCCTTTGCAAGGGCATCTGTCTGGCCGGCAATGTCAAGGCTGTTGTTGTCGCTGTCTTCCAGCACGTACACGAAGTTTTCAGGCTCATCCGGTTCTTCGAGCCACCAGCGGCTCCACCGGCCCGTTGTTGCGGCCACCCTGATGTAGTCGTTGTACTCGGACAAGGCAAACTGGTTCAGCACGGTGCCGTCCACCCGCCCGCTGCCCCTGTATGCGGCTTTGCCGGTTTCGGAAATATCAAACCGGTGGATATTGGTGGCCTCATCGAAGGTGCCGTCAACCCCCCAGAACCACCATGAGTCCTGGGCGGGCTCGGCAATGATAAGGGTGTCGCTGGAAGAGTACACAATGCTCTGGTTGCTGACGATGTGGTCCGATTCAACTGCCAGGTCCTCATCCAGCAGGTCCAGGCTGAGGATGGAGGTGAAGCCGCGGCTCATGCCGTCGGCGGCAGTGATGAAGTTGGAACAGCCGTCGGTGGTAAAGTCATGGGGGGTGACGCTGTTGTCGTCGCCCACCTCGTAGAGCAGGGGCACCAGGTCCGCCAACTCCAGAGCGTCGATGGTTTGATTGTTTTCGGCAATTGCTTTCTGGATGGCTTCGTCCCAGAGCTCCCGGCGCCGGGGGCTTTCATGGGGCAACTGGTAGTACTCGTCAGGCAGCTCAGGCCAATATGTGAGACCCGGAACTTCCATGGACGTGTAGGCTATCATATGCACGGCACTGTCGACCCGCCGGGCGGTCTGGTAGGAGCCTTCCAGGTACAGTTCGCGCACCACCTCGGGATGTGCCGTATCGGAGAGATCTATAACGGTTATTTTAGTCAGTCCGTAGCAGCGGTATGATGTGGCATTATCGGCCACTATGTGGGAATGCAGGGGGTGGTCTTTTGCCATGCTCCAGGCGTAGATGCTGGAAAAAACAACCGCCTGTACGGCATGGCCCCCGCTGGTCTGTTTGCGAATAAGCATCTGGCCGGGGGAGCCTTCGATTTCAAGCGACGTGCCGTTGTCCAGGAGTCCGAACTCGGGTACCTCAAGCGTGATAAACCGGTTGCCGCTGAGCACGTATATTGCATATCCGTCTGTTTTGACAATGTCTGCTTCATCAACACCGGCTTCCTGGTTGTTTGTACCGGAATAGTCGACCCCTTCCTCGCGGCCTTTATCGGTGCCCCCCGCAGCGGTGTCGCCGTCATCACCGACTTCGGGGACTTCGACAAAAATATAATAATCGTCCAGGCTGAGCAGGCGTGTGCGCATCTCTTCCTTGACATGTTTTTTGAGGGCGGCTTCGAGTTCCCCGCAGGAGCCAAAGGCGTTCAGCTTCGCCGACGACCTGACCCGGGTGCCCGGGTCGAGCGTGGTGTTGTTGTCCGTGTTGCAGCCCGGTCCCGTTGTGAGTATAACCCCCGCGCAGAGTATCATTAAGGAAACGGAGAGAAGCAGGTTTTTCATGTTTTGCTCCTTCGATTAACATGTTAATAAATCCCCCGCATCTGGCGGTGGACCCGGAGAGGTTCTGCCGATCCGGGAAGAATACGTTTATAAGACGCTACGCGTCTTCAACCCCTTTTCTTTGCTCGCTCCAAAGAAAAGGGGGAAAAGAAAGGGCGCCCTGCAACTTGTCCCTCCTGAAAGTCGGGATGCCCTCGCGGCACGATTTCATCCGGCGGGGCAACAAACTCGTCCCGGCAGGCCGTGACTCAAACATGTCGCCCCTTATCCCGTCTGAAATCGTTGCACTCGGCTGCGTTGCAAAGGGATTAAGAAAGTCCGTAACTTATTAAAGGTAAATACTTTTTGTAATCTTTTTAGTTCCCTCTGAGGGGTTATCTAATGCCTCCCGCTCTGCGGTAGGATATTTGCCTGGTCTGTAACGGTATGCCGCATCAGACCTGTCAGCCATGTGCCCCGTATGCTGTTGCTCAACGCGGGAGTTGATGCACCCCTGTCTATTCTTAGTATATACGTATTAACCCGCAACAGGCACCAATAGTTTCAAAAACATACAGGCACGGCTGCACATGTGATCTGTTGTTTATGGGTGCCTTTTAGGACAGCAGTATGCCGGATGTATAGTTTTTAAGAAAATACAGAAGATCTGTCGAGGTGTTATCGTTGAGTTGCTCAAATTCGATACCGCAACGCCTGGTCGGCACCGATCGGGCCAGGGTAAAAGGGGAGTCATCGGGCGAAACCGGTACGTCGTATACGATTTTGCAGGGAATGTCGGGCAGGTGGAACGAGTTGGGGGACATGAATATATCGGCATTGCAGCCACTGTCATGGGACAGGTTTTTATGGTAGATGTACTCGAAAGAGGCCCCGCCCATGCTGATATTTGCAATTCTGCCGAGCTTGGGAATTTCGGTTCCCAGGGCAATAAAAGCATTATCCTCAGGTAAAAACCTGATGTGCTCGCGGCGTTCCAGTCGCATTTTTTTATCTGATGAAATAAGTAATAATTATCGTATAAAGAGGCGCTCTCAATACCTCTGCGCAACCAATGAAATACCTAAAAAGTTGTTGGTTGATGCCCTATTTTATACGACTGTATATTTATTATTAATATAAAAATTAAAAAACATTTGTAAATACCCTAAATGGGGTATTTTTTGAAAAAATCGAAATAATTTTCAAGAAAATGCATAAATATTTAAAAAAAGGCAAATAGTAACCCTTCCCTGTTGATCATCTGTCCTGAATTTGGGGGTGTTCGTCCGGGGGAAAAAGCAAAAACACCTTTTGTTCATAAGTCGTTTTTTATCGAAAATAAGCTGATTAAGGCGGACTTTGCCTGATGCGGCGCTGTGCCCCTTTGTGGGCTTTAGAAAGCGCCCTGGATGGAGCGGGGCAGGGTGTGTTTGCGGCCGGCTTTAAACTGGTTCCAGAGTTCAACGCCCATTTCGCGGTGGTCGCTCAGGATCTGTTCCAGCATGTAGGTTTCGGTAAGCGGGTTGACGGTTATGGCCCGCAGCACCACGATTCGGCGCGGAGCGTATCCCGTTGATTCCAGAATGGTCCGGGATACGAACGACATATCGTGTTTGCGGATGGTTTTGTGCAGTTCGATGTTCAGCTTGTTAATGATCTTGTTGACATCGGTAATGGCGGCTGCATTGCGTTTGGGCTTCTGCATCAGGCGGTCGAGGAGCCGGGCCAGCTCAAGGGGAACAAAGCGGTAGTTGATGATAAACAGCTCCGGATCGTTGAGCAGTTCAAGGTGCGGGTCCTCTTTTACAAGCTGGATAAAGGTGTTTTGCAAATTGCGGGCATGTTCAAACACGGACCGGTATCCATTGCTGCCCAGGATTTTCATGGCGGCCCAGGGTTTCAGGCAGGCAAACGGGCGCGAGCCTTCCAGGGTAAAACGCCCCTGGTCCACCGACCCTTTGCGAATAATATAGTTGGAGGTATGGTGCAGAAACTTGGAATCGTGCGGCTCTTTAAACAGGCACACGCCCATGGAGTTGGGTGCGTACAGCAGCTTATGGGCGTCGAGGGTCACTGAATCGGCCTTGGCAATACCCCGCAGCATTGCTTTGCCGCCGTCCATCAGCAATGCGCCACCGCCCCAGGCCGCATCGACATGGTAGTGGGCGCCGAGCTTGCGGGCTATGCGGGCAAGCTCTTCGAGGTCGTCGATATTGCCGGTTTCGGTTGTGCCGGCTATGCCGACCACGGCCATGAATTTGGTGGGCATGCCCACGGCTTTGTCCTTCTGGCGGATTTTGTTAACGGTCTCCCACAGCTTATTGATGTTTATCTGGTTGGAGCAGGGGTGTACGGGTATGCCGATGACCGCCTTTGACCCGATGCCCAGCAGTGTACCGGCCTTGCGGAGCGAATAGTGCCCGCGGGTGGAAACCAGTACCACCGCCTGACGGTAACCGTAATGCTGCAGGGCCTGCACCAAGCCCTCCTTGCGTACGCCGCTGAACCGTTTTCCGTCCTGGGGAAACGCTTTTGCCAGGGCGAGGTTCAGGGCCGTGAGGTTGGCAAGGGTGCCGTCGGAGGTGATGACACCCATGGAAATGCGATGGTTCTGGATGTTGCGGGTGTAAAATTCTTCATGTTTCTGATAGACCAGGCGGTGGATCCAGCTCAGGAATTCGCGCTCCACAAAGGAGGAGGCCTTGGCGGTTTCAATTTTTACCTGGTTCTGGTTCAGGCTGACCGCAATCATTTCAAGCAGGATCATAAAGTAGGGTATGGCAGAGGTCATGTGTCCGATGTAATAGGGGTTGGAGACCTTTACCGAATGGTTGATAACGTTGTGCTTGATTTCATCAAGCACATCCCTGATAAGCTCGGGACGTTCGGGAATATCGATTTCACTGAAGATTTTGCGCAGTTCTTCGATGGAAATGGAAGAATGGATACCGCCCTGTTTCTGGAAAAAGTCATGAATCAGGTCGAGCAGGTGTACCCCGAACTCCATGAATTTATCCGAGGAGTCGGGCATGATAAACAGTTTTTTGAGATGTTCAAGAGAGTTTTCAATTCTTTTCGACTTTTCAGTTCCGACAAGCTTCAGCGATTCCATACCGTATGCCTTTATATGAGTCTGCATAGAAAACGAATTATATCCACATAGTATAACACACTTTAAGTAATTTTATAAAATGTTTTCTAACTGTTTGTTTTAGCTTTACAAAACTGATACGCAGGGGGTGGCGGCCCGGGCATCCGATTTTTCATTGACAGGAAAGAAGGTATTGTATATCTTGGTTGACTCACAAAGAATCACCTATTGACTCTCTCAGGAGGCTGCTCATGGAACTATGCCCGTGCGGGTCCGAACAAGCATTTGACCAGTGCTGTGAACCGATTATTAACGGAGAAAAGACGGCCCAAACCGCCGAAGCGCTGATGCGCTCGCGCTACACCGCCTATGCCAGGACAAACGTTCAGTATATTGTTGATACTACTCACCCGGAACTGCGCAAAGAGCTGGATGATGAGAGTATCCGTAGCTGGTCGGAGACTTCTGAGTGGCACGGCCTTGAGATTGTAGACACAATCGAAGGCGGACCTGAGGATGATGCCGGCAAGGTCGAATTCATCGCCCATTTTTGCGAGAACGGCGAAAAAAAGACCCACCATGAACTGGGCCATTTTGTAAAAGACGACGATGTCTGGTATTTCACCGACGGAGAGCCGGTCAAGCCCAAGCAGTACATCAGGTCCACGCCCAAAATCGGGCGCAATGAACCCTGCCCGTGCGGCAGCGGGAAAAAATACAAGAAGTGTTGCGGAAAATAGAAACAAAAAAACGACCTCTTCGGGCCGTTTTTTTTATGAGACTGCCGTAGAATGCTCATCTCCTTCGTTGCGCTCACCCTTCGTCACTGCAGCGTACAGGCAAGTACGCCAAAGGATCAACAGGAAAAAAAGATTTTCCTGTTGAAGGAAACAACGCACATTCGTGCTCGGTGTTTTCCTTTTTCAGGGAAATCACCAACCGCTACGCGGTTGTATGTTGCCACCTCAGAGTTTCGCGCGCCTTGAATCTGAACATCCTCCAGCAGTCTCAGGTTGTTCAGACAGATTTCCAGAGCATTTCAAATTATATTGTATAACCGGGCAACCGCGGACGCAGTCTGCACAATTATCTCAGCTAGAAAAACAGATAGTGTTAAAGTGGTTATTTAGGTGTTTTGGAGGTTTTTACTGTGGGTCCTGATGTACACCTCGCCGGTATGGGAGATAAACACCAGCCGCCTGCCCCTGTCGCCCCCCACATCGGTTGCCAGCACCTTCATTTTCAATGCGGCCAGGGTTTCAAAGGCGACCTTCACGTTGGCTTGCCCGCTGCTGAGTTGGCCTTCGAGCAGGATGCCGGCCCCCCCGAACACCTTGGTTTCAACATCGGCCATTCGAATACCCCGGGCTTTCAAGCTCCGGTGCAGGCAGATGATGGCCGAGTCTACATACTTGTAGGGATTTACGTCATCCGGTTTTTTTTCATAGGTGCGTAATTTGGGAAGTATTGCGTGAAACAGCGCCCCGGTTTTTGTGCGGGCACAGTGAAAGGTCACGGTGACACAGGAACCCAGAACCGTTGAAATAACCGACGGCTGGTCGAATATGCCCCCCTCTCCGATTTTCAGAAAGTAGGCGGGCACTTCGGGGTACTTGTGCATCACGTTTTGCATAGGGGTTCTTCCAAGTCAATGGGCGCTTCAATCAGGCCCAGATTGGTCAATGCTTCAACCAGGGTTTTTTCTTCAAAGGGCTTGGTTATGTAGTGCTCCACGCCGGTCTCAAAATGGGCCTTGAGCATGTGCTCGGGGTCGTCCTGTCCCGAAAGCATGATCATTTTCGAGAGCTGCGCGGCATCAATGTTTTTTTCTTCCTGAATCCGGTTGATCTTTTCGGCCGCTGCAAAACCGTCCATTTCCGGCATAACGATATCCATAATGATCAAGTCGTACGGCGTTCCGCTTTCAAGGGCGGCTGAAAAGCGTTCAACCGCCTCGGCACCGTTAACGGCAAAGTCGCAGTTTCCGTAGCGTACCAGAACGTTTGATATATGTGTGCGGGCCGAGCGGCTGTCGTCAACAATCAGTATGTTCATATGTTCCTCTCCTGTTTGACAGGTGTTTATTTAACCGTAATAATCGGATCAAAATACTCTTCCGGTTTTTCAAACCCCAGCAGCAGTAAAACGGTTGCCGCAATATTGCCCAGCCCCGGCTCTTCCAGGGCGGTGTTGAGCTCATAACGATCCGTGTCGGGGCCGTAGATGATGAACGGCACCGGGTTGGTAGTATGGCTGGTCAGGGGTTTGTATTTACCTCCGGCACCCATGGCGGGGTTGCCGGTCTTTTTATCAACGGCTATCATCTGTTCGCAGTTGCCGTGGTCGGCTGTGATAATGGCCGTGCCGCCGATTTCGTCGAGCACCGCCAGCAGGTTTGCAAGCTCGTCGTCCACCGCTTTAACCGCTTCGATGGCGGCCGGCAGCGAGCCGGTATGTCCCACCATGTCACCGTTGGGAAAGTTGAGCCGTATGAATTTGAAGTTGCCTTCGCGCAGCACCTCGATTGTTTTTTCGGCAATCTCCTTCGATTTCATGCGCGGGGCCTGGTCAAAGGGAATTTTGTCCGATTCGATTTCAACCCACTCCTCGGTCCGGTCGTTAAACTTGGAGGAGTTGTTGCCGTTCCAGAAATAGGTCACATGGCCGAATTTCTGGGTCTCGCTGACGGCAAACTGGGTAATGCCGTTGTCGGCCAAATACTCCGAAACGGTACGGTCTATTGCAGGGGGAGTTACCAGGTAGTTGGGCGGTATGTGGGTGTCGCCGTCATATTCAAGCATTCCGGCATACAGCACATCGGGCCGTTTTTTACGCTCGAAGCCCGTAAAGTCGTCCTCGATAAAGGCCCGGCTGATTTCAAGAGCCCGGTCCCCGCGGAAGTTGAAGAAAACGACATTGTGATGGTCCTGCATTTCGGTCATGGGCTTGCTGCCGTCATCCGGGTCGTGCACAACCCAGTGGGGCAGGTACTGGTCGTCCACCTTGTTTTCCAGCCTGAGAGCACTGATGGCCGTGAAGCTGTCGGGATACAGCGGACCCTCGCCCAGCACGTGGGCGTTATAACCGCGCTCCACAATGCTCCAGTCGGCCTCATAGCGGTCCATGGTGGTAACCATGCGACCGCCCCCGGATGCAATATAGTAGCGGCGCTTCTTGTTGCTTTTAAGGCCCTGTACCCGCAAGGCCCACAGGTAGTCTTCCAGTTCGCCCACGTAGCGCAGGGCGCTGAGCGGTGGAACGTCGCGGCCGTCGAGCAGGGTATGCACGTACACCTCTTCCACCCCGGCTTCATCGCAGGATCCGATCAGGGCCATGAGGTGGTTGATGTGGCTGTGTACGTTGCCGTCGGAGAGCAGCCCGATGAAGTGGACCGGCGTTCCGTGTTCCAGGGCATTGGCAACCACGTCCTTCCACAACTGTGAGTTAAACAGCTTGCCGCTGTCGATGGCATCATCCACCAGACGGGCACCCTGGGCAAACACCCGCCCGGCGCCGAAGGCATTGTGGCCGACTTCGCTGTTGCCCTGGTCGTCGTCGCTGGGCAGGCCTACGGCGGTGCCGTGGGCTTTAAGCTTTGTTGCAATCTTTTGTTCCGCAAGCAGTTTGTTGAGAGTCGGCGGCTGGGCCAGCTCGACCGCATTTCCGGGATAGCCGTCTTTTTTGGTGCGGTAGATGCCCACGCCGTCCATAATGATAAAAAGCAGGGGGCCCTTAATTCCGGGGAAGTCAAACGTGATGCCTTCGGTGAAGGCGA
>JANQGV010000016.1 GCA_028282925.1 Thermodesulfobacteriota bacterium | reverse complement strand
CGGAAAAAGTATTCGCCGGACTGTGAGTATGGGCCGCCCAGGTACGTAAACCAGCTCCGGTACCAGTTGCCGTTATACAGCATCATGTTGAGTTCCGATGCCCAGGGCTCGGGCGGTGCTACCCAGGGGGTCGGGCTGTTCCAGGAGCGGGTATAGATCTCGCAACCCCAGTTTGGATTATGGGTATTGCATTGGGTGTCATAGGGATAGTTTGCTGCGGCCAGCTTCCATACGTCATGTTCGTCCAGGGGCTCCCAGCTTGAAATGCCGCCCCAGGTCAAGTCCTCGCAGTAACTTTTTGTCTGTGAACGGTCCGGATGAAAAACCGGCGTTACACGGTTGAAATCTACGTCTGCATAGGTATGCAGGCTGTCGGTAGTGCCGTCATCATGCATAAGGCCAACCGGCTTGTCGTCCGGGATACTGTCGTTCAAGTCACAACCTTCGTCAAGGGGGCCGCAGCCGGTGCACAGGTAATTATTTTTTCCGTCATCATCAGCGTCGAGATCGGGATCGCAGGCATCACCAATGCCGTCTCCGTCGCAGTCATCCTGCTCCGCATTAGGCACAAACGGACAATTGTCGGCAGGAACATCAGGATTTGCCCCATCGCAGTCAAAACCTGCATCAGCAATACCATCGCAGTCAGAATCATCCAGCACCAATGTGGTATTTGAAACCACATCCGTACAGGGTCCTACAGCAACCTCAACGGTACACGCGGCTGCTTTACAGATGACAACCGGCTCAGCATCGTACCAGCGGAGATCAATTTCAAACTTCGGAGAACTGTATCCGTCGGACTCACGGACACGGAAAAAGTATTCGCCGGACTGTGAATACGGCCCGCCCAGGTAGGTAAACCAGCTCCGGTACCAGTTGCCGTTTAAGAGCATCATATCGAGTTCTGATGCCCAGGGTTCAGGTGGCGCAACCCAGGGGGTCGGGCTGTCCCAGGAGCGGGTATAAATCTCGCAGCCCCAGCTTGAATTATGGTTATTGCATTGAGTGTCATAGGGATAGTTTGCTGCGGCCAGCTTCCATACGTCATGTTCGTCCAGGGGCTGCCAGTTTGAAAGGCCACCCCAGGTCAAATCCTCACAGTAACTCTTTGTCTGAGTACGGTCCGGATGAAAAACCGGCGTTACCAGGGTAAAATCTATATCTCCATAGGTATACAGACTCTCCGCAGTGCCGTCATCGTATAAAAGGGTAACAGGATTATCGTCGGCCACACTGTCGTTGAAATCGCATCCGGAATCAAGAGGGGTACAGCTTGCGCAACTATAGTCATATTTTCCGTCACCGTCGTCATCAACGGTACACTGGGCAAAACAGATACTGCCCCATGCCATACTACAAACAAGCCCTATCAGTACTGCATTAATCAAATTGAAACGGTGTCTCATGTCAACCTCCCTATAAAAACAATTTGTCTACGGAAAACCCTGTAAAATGTTTAGATGTTGAGTTCACCTCCTGGTTTTGGTGCTGGTACTACCGTGGAAATATACGGGCTTATGCCTGTAAATCTAACAAAAAAATTTGTTTGAATGGTTCTGGTCTTTTCTGCGGCAATTGCCCCATTTCGTATGTAACATATACAATCTACATACAAACCGGTCAAGGCAAAATCAAAAAGGGAAGTTCTTACCGGCTCCAGGTGGCCTTATCTTCGAGCACAACCGGGCGATCTCGGAATTTCATTTCTACAACAAAAAAAAGCATGAATGTTTTTTTTGCATGGCTTGTGAATCAATATATGTATCGGCCCCATACATCTGACAAGAACTACTCAATTTTTTTGGCTGGGCGCAGATTTTTTCCCACAAAGTAGTTTTTTCACTGGAACAGACGCACAAAATCGAGTAGTATGTGCACTGAACGAACACACCAGTAGTAAAAAAACTCGTCACAACACAATACACCGGGTTACACGGTTCCTTTGTTACTGCGCCGTATGCTGCGATGAACGGGCGCAGGCATTGACAACTGCTGGCCGTGTATCAAAATCCATGGTTTCCAGGGGGGGGACGCATGAGAAAAACCGTATCGATAGAGTTGTATCCACTTTCTACCGCACCCATTACGGCACAGGTCATGACATCAGGCCGGCCTGATACCCTCACCCCTGCTTCACAACCCGATGGTACGGCGTTACCGGCCTCGCATACAAGCAATAATTAAATCATTCCCGAAATGCATTTTTTCGGGCCGGACATGAACACTCTTACGGTGAAAGGGGGGAAAGAGTACCGGATGTTTTCAATGCAGTGACCACTACAGAGCAGGCCTGCAATGCCGTAAACAGTATAACGACGGCAGGTTGTTTTCAAAAGGTACCGCATGGAAAGCAGTTACAATTCGTAAAACAGTCTAGGGAAGGTCCTGACTGCAACGCGTTCCACCCTCAAATCACGCACACCCGAGGGCCGGTTGCCATACGCCGCACCTGATTGAGGATGCATGCGGAGCAGGTGCATCTCACAATGCACAAGGGCCGCAGAGTGGAGTCTGGTAAGATCCGGGCCGGATCTTATCGTAATGAAAAGGAGGAACAGATGCAATCACGGATACTGACGTTACTCTTGACAGTTTTTTTGATGTGTGCCGCAGGTTCGGTTTGGGCAAAAACAATGCAGGATCGTTCATTATCTCTTTCCGCGCAGCAGCTTAACGACGATCCTCCACAGATTATCGACGGACCCTTTGTGGGTGGGAAATGGTACACCTTACCCTCAACATCCGGCAATGACCCGGTATTTATCGACAACATGACCCTTGTCTGGTCATACAGCGACGACTACGCATCGTGCAGCGGTGCCTGCACCCATGCGGCCCAGTGTATGAAAGTGGGCGACAGCACCCCCATACCACTTTCCCCGGTATATACCGACGTGTTTGACGGCAAAGACATTGCCTATGTGGTTGTCCCGGTAACGGAAATGCCGGAAGGCACCTATGAGTTCACCTTTTCGGTTACGGACTGTGCCGCCCAGGAAACGCAGTCGGGCACCTTTTATTTTACTGTTGAAGATAATGATAAATCAACCTACTACATAACAAATCAGGGCAATAATACCAACGACGGTCTCTCCCCGGTATCAGACGGCTACGGCCACGGCCCCTGGAGCACCCTCGCCAAAGTGCAGGAAGAGGCCGACAACGGCACCTTTGAGCCGGGAAACCGGATACTGCTGAAAAAGGGCGACACCTGGGACGAGCAGATCGTTTTTACCGGTTCCGGCTCGGAAGGAAACCCGGTAACCATTTCCAGCTACGGCTCCGGCACCACGGCACCGGTCATCGATGCCGGCACCGCCAACTACGCCCTGTGGCTCAAAGGTTCAAACGTAACTGTTTCAAAAATCCGGTTCCAGGGCGGCCAGTTTGATCATTCTAAACTCGTGCAGGAAAAAGGCGGGCTTATCACCGTGCTTCCCAATGGGAGACGGTCTGCATCCGTTACACAGTTTGCAGGATATGATGCAACCTATGTCAATGATGATGATATAACCGAAGGCAACAATATCACCATCGACAATTGCACCTTCATCGATTCCAACATCCGGGGCATCCAGCTTGATTATGTATCGGGCGCACTTGTCGACAACTGTATTTTTGAAAACATTCTGGCCGACAACAGCACCCCCGGCCAAACCATGTATAGTGTGTATGTGCATCATGCACAAAACACTCTTGTCCGCAACAGTCTGTTCTACAGCTCCACTTCCGGAGTCGGCGGAGCACCGGTAGGCACCGCTGAATTTGGTTTCGGCTTTCACCCGGCAACTGTAAACGGCGCTGAATACAGGTCCTTCTACCATGCTGAAAACACCACCATTGAGAATAATGTCATTTCCTACACCGATGCAAACGGTATTTTTATCGGCGGCATCGATACCCTCGTTCAAAACAACTATATACATCACACCGGCCGGATAGAAGGCATGGGCCTCATGGTTGTGAACGGTATACGTCCGGTAATCCGCTGGAACGTTGTGCACCACAACAATATGTGTGAAACAGCGCCCGGGACATACCAGGCCTGCGATTACCCCTACGCACCCGGTGAACATCCCAATGATTCCCAGGGAATTTATATGAGCGAAGGTAATTACTACGGCCTGCTTTACGGCAACATCACCTACAGCAACGCCGGACCCGGATTGTCTGCTATCGGAGAGGGATGTAAAATTTACAACAATGTTGTCTACAACAACAATCTCGGCTGGACTTTTATGCCCTATTTTCCCGGCGGCTATGAAGGCGGCGGCATGGGCGACGGCGGAACACTTGCCATATGGGAAACCCCCTATGCCCTGCGGCCCGGCGACCCCGAAGTACAGTTTTGCGGTGGATCGCGCTGTGATATCGGCACCTGTGTCGGCGGCGCCCGCGACGGCGAGGCCTGTATCGATACCGGCGGACAGGCGGGTTTTTTTGATATGTACTTTTTCGGAGATTATACCTGTGGCGACAGCGGCACCTGCGATACGACCGGTGCCGAACGTCAATCCCCTGAGGTTATCGGCTATGTAACCCACGGATACAAAGCCAACAATATCAGCATCGACGACACATGGAACGAGGCCGGGACCTGTCCGTCCCAAGGGTATGCCGACTGGGTCAACAATATTTTCTGGTGCACGGACTCTCCCAACTGCGACAACAGCTCATCTACAGATCGCTTCAGGGTTATGGACTATGCCAACAACACAACCATAAATGCCGATTTTCAAACCTGGGTGGACTGGCCTGCCAACAACAACGTTGAGGTCCTGGACAGAAGCGGGTTTATGGAAGCAATGGGCTATTCTCCCGGACCGGTGCCTCTGATCACCGACACTGAATTGAGAGTCCCCGTTATGACCGGCAACCAGTGGGCCGACCCGGCACTCGCCGATCCGGCGAATTACGATTTCACCCTGCTGCCCGGTTCACCGGCCCTGCATGCAGGCATAGACGTAGACGATGATCATCACTATATCCTGAACCCCTACAGCATCACGGCTTCGGAAACCCTTGCCGCCATTACCCTGCTTGAAACCGCCTTCAACAACGACTATCCCGGCATGTGGGACGAGAAAGCATTTCCGGCTGTGCGCTACGGCATTGCCATGACCGGCATTGTGGCCGAAGAGGTACCGGGCCTGCCTTCCCCGTCCTACCTGGGCCAGAACGACGACACCGGCGGCTGGGACATCGGGGCGTTCGACGGTGTGGGCGATCTTCCGCCGGGCCTCACAGATCCGATATATTTTGTTACGTCGGGGCAGACGATGTGCCGGGGAACCGGCGTTCCACCCACGTCCGGCTACTGCCAGATGTCAACCGACCCGGCAAATCCGCTCCAGGTAACGGATGACAACCGGACAGCATACCTCCACCAGGAAATTGTCTGGTCAAACAGTAACGATTCCAACCGCTGCCCGGACAACTCAACCATGGTAATCGGGTGGCAATACAAAACCTATACTGATCAGGAGTGGACCACCCGGTATGCTTACCCGCAGGAAATGCGCACCGGCGGCAGCGACACGTACTGGCCGTATAGCTGGCTCGACCTGTGCGACCTGTCGGGCACCGGGCCGTTTGAAATACGGTTCTTCTCCGAAGACTGCATCGGCCAGAGGACCGAAACGGATATTTTTTACATTACCGTTGTCCAGTAGACAAAGGCGATGTTCGTCATAATATCATAAATAATAGTAAAATCGCACAGGGGCAGGCCTCTCGCCTGCCCCTGATTGTACCGGCAATTACATATATAACGATAAAAGCACCCTGCCCTGATGTGTAACACCCCCTGATTTCCGGCATGTACCCATACAATTTCACTATAGCCCACATTGCAAAAAGCAACTTCCAACTCAATAATTTAATTTTACTTTCGATAAATATAAATATATATTATATATAAACACTAAAAAAATACCCTGTAATTTTCACAGAATGAAAGATTGAAAACAATGTCCGACACTCAATCGGAAAACCAGGCCTCCCCCTCCCCGCCCGGGGACGATACCCGTGTCATTTACGACAAGGGGGACCTTATGGGGCACGTGCGCATTGCCGAAACCACCGACAAATGCCGGGCTTACATAACCGTTACCGCCGGGGAGTCTGAGGAAAAGCTTGCCATGGCCGACGTGCGCGACATTGCAACCGAGCTCGGCATCACCGAGGGCCTGAAGGCCGCTGCGGTTGAAGAAAGCCTCGCTACCCTTGCGGGTACAGGTGATACATGCGGCCCAATACTGCTGGCCGAGGGCAGCCCCGCCGTTGACGGCGAAGACGGTCGGTTCGAATTGTTTTTCGGCAAAGAGGACCCCTATGTGGACAAGGGCGAACTCCTCCTGCGTGTTGTGGGTGCAACTCCGGGCACTGCCGGTAAAAACATCTATGGTAACGTTATAGAACCGTCCGCGGGCACAACACCGGAAATCTCCCTGGGCCCCAATGTGGCCTCGGGCAATCCCGGTGAATATGTAAGCGAAGTTTTCGGGCGGGTTGTGTTGGAAAAAGATTTTCTGGCGGTAAACAAGGCAATCGAGGTGTCGGTTGATGAAGACGCCATGACCGCCCGGCTCACCTACAACTGTCCTCATCCCCTCACCCGCGAGCGCGTAGAAGAAGAGCTTGCGGCCGATAAAATCACCCACGGCATCGACAACCAGACAATCGATGCGGTCGTGTCGGCCTCTCAGGAAAATGCCGCCCCGGTTCTGGGCCTTGTTATTGCCGAAGGCACACCGGTTCGTGAAGGTGAAGACGGCAGCATTTCTTTTGCATTCGAAACCGAATCGGGACCTCATTTCACTGAAAATGTAGACGGAAGTGTTGATCTGAGGGAAACCAATGTAATCCAGTCCGTGGCCGAAGGCCAGAGCATTGCCGTCCTAACCCCCCATGTCGACCCCGTTCCCGGCACCACGGTGTACGGTAAAAGCATCCAGCCCCAGCCGGTAAAACAGGTGTCGCTGCTGGCGGGCAAAAACGTGGTGGTGTCCGACGACGGATGCACCTTCATCGCCGAAAAAAGCGGCCGCCCCAATTACGACGGTTACACCGTGTGCGTCGCCGATGTCCTGACCATCGACGGCGATCTCGACATGTCCATCGGCAACATCGACTTCGACGGCGAGGTGGAGATCAACGGCGATGTAGAGGACGGCTATACCATAAAATCGACAAAATCGATTCTTATCCGCGGTTTTGTGGGTGCTACAAATATCGAATCGGGCTTGGACATTGTTATCGAGGGGGGCTGCAACGGCAACAACAAATCGCGCATCATAGCAGGCCGTGAAATCCGGGCCAGGTACATCAACGGGGCCATCGTCAAGGCCAGCGGCGACGTGATCGTAACCAGTGAAATAATCAGTTCCTCGGTTGACAGCCTCGGCCGGGTAACGGTTCTGGAGGGGAAAATTTGCGGAGCCCGGGTCAGGGCCAAGAAAGGTATCGAGTCCTACGATGTAGGGTCTGAATACGGGGTAGAAACCGTCCTGCGGCCCGGTGTGGACTACGACCTGAAAGATCGGTGTAAAAAAATCGATGCCGGCATTGCCGAAAAGAATGCCGAGCTTGAAAAAGTGCAACACATCATCGAGCCGTTGCATGAAAAACCCGAACTGCTTGAAAAAATGCCGTCCGCACAGCGCGAGAAATACGACCAAACCCTGCGCTATATCGAAAGCCTCAACGCAGAGAAAGCGTCCCTTGAGACCTGCAAGCACAACATGATCACGGAAGGCCTGGCCGACGCCGTAACCGAAGTGATTGTGCACCATAATGCCTGGCAGGGGGTGCGCATAAAAACAGGTATGTTCCGCCGCGAGATTGCCAGCGTGCTGGAAGGCCCCATGCGCCTGTACGAGAGCCCCGAAAACGAAACCATCTCGGTGGAGCCCCTGCACCGGGAAAAGGACAGTGCTCAGGAAAAAGAAACGGAAGGCGAAGAGACAGGGAACACGGAGCCGGAAACAACCGATCAGGATGGGGAGGATTTCTAGCTGCCGGTGCGCACCGTGCACCGGTTTTCTCTTTACACACCACAAACCGTTACGCTTATTCAAACACCTGCACAAGTCCGTCACCCTGCGGCACCATCCAGGTGACCCACCTGCCGTATACAGATCAAAAAGCTTCCCGTCGGCGCACCTGTTACGCCCATGGTATTCACGAGAACATTTCACACTTTTCTGTGGCCACCAGGTACTGTGAACGCTGATGCGGCAAGAGCAGCCTCGGCGGTGCGAGCTATGGATTCTCTCTATTTTCTTACCTTTCATGCGAGCACATAGCCGCAGGCAATCAAACCGTATCAGCCTGTGCAGTTCTTCAATGCGGCTATAGTTTTTTGGGAATTGCTCTAATACCGCCACAAGGGTGAGTAAAAATACCTACAATTTCATTATTAATACGTATCCATCGATTATCGGACAAGACGAAAAGTGTAAAAAAACTACACAGAAGCCCTGATTTTAGCGTCGGCGTATTGAAATAGCCTGATTAATATTGTACGTAGTGTATATATCAGGGCACGCAGGGTTTGGGAAACAGTGTGCACCGCACCGCCCCAAGCGGCGGTGCGGAACCAAAAAGAGACCCGACATATGCCGACCTCATGCTGAAAAAAGGAGCGGACTCAAAACAAAAAACTCCAATACGATCAGCAGGTTTATATGGGCGGCGGAATTAAACAGCTTGTTTTCACATGCCGGTTGCTTATAATCGTCCAGTTCCTCTGCATCTTCATTGCATCGGCACAGGCTGATCTTCCCCCGGGCACCATACTCAAGTCCGCCAGTGAATACGATTATCCGCCCTTTGCCCTTGTCAAACCCGACGGCAGCGCCGACGGCTTTTCAGTTGAGTTGCTCAAGGCCGTTGCCGGCACCATGGGCCTGGAGGTACGGTTCACCACCGGCCCATGGTATAAAATTATGCACCGGCTCATCGACGGCAAACTTGACGTTTTACCCCTGGTCTCCTACTCTCCTGAGCGCGACAAAGTGCTGGATTTCACCGTTCTCTATCTTCGCATGCGGGGGGCCGTTTTCATTCGCAAAGGGGAAACCGCAATCCGCAGCCGGGAAGACCTGCGTGGTAAAGAAATCCTGGTAATGCGGGGAGACACCGCCCATGAATATGCCCTCAATAATAACCTGACCGATAAGCTGATTTTGACCACCACCTTTTCCGAAGCCATGCAGATGCTTGCCGGCGGCAAACACGATGCGGTCATCGGGCAGCAGCTTATGGGTCTCCAACTGCTGAAGCAACTGGACATCAGCAACATCGAGTGTATGAACAATTCAAAAGAATTGAGCCTGAAGCCGCACGCCGGGACCCTTGACGATTTTGAACAGAAGTTTTGTTTTGCCGTACAGGAGGACAACACTGAACTGCTGGCACAACTCAATGAAGGTCTTGCCGTTGTTTTTGCCGACGGCACTTACGACCGTTTATACAACAAATGGTTCGGACCCATCCTGCCCGCGTCCCCTGCGTCCGTTACAAGGATCATCAAATATATTCTTATTCTTCTCACCCCGGTTGTGTTCTTGCTGGCACTCGGAGGAGTCTGGTACCTGAACCGCATGGTAACCGAAAAAACCCGCAGGCTCTCAGAGGAAAAAACAAAGGCCCAAAAATCGGCCCAGGAGCTGCGGGAAAGTGAAGAAAAGTATCGCAGCATGATGGAGTCCATTAACGAGTGCACCTATATCTGCTCGCCGGACTATCGTATCAGCTACATGAATTCGGCCATGATCAAACGGATCGGCCGGGATGCAACCGGCGAACCCTGTTACAAGGTCATGAACGCTATGGAGATGAAATGCCCGTGGTGTGTCCAAGATAAAATACAGCAAGGTAACTCCTGCTCCCTGGATGTCGTCAGCCCCCTTGACGACCGCATATATCATATTTCCAACTCCCCTATATATCATGCCGACGGCACCATCTCGAAGATGACCATTTACACCGACATTACCGAACGAAAAAATGCTGAGGCGGCCCTCCGCAGATCGCTGGAGGAAAAAGAAGTGCTGTTGCGCGAGATCCACCACCGGGTAAAAAACAATCTTCAGTTCGTTTCCAGCATTCTCAGACTCCAGGAACGCAACGTAAGCAGCAAAGAACAGCGTGAAATTTTCAAAAACTGCCAGGATCGCATCCAGAGCATGTCGCTTATCCACGAGATACTCTACCGGTCCGGAGACCTGGCTAAAATCGACTTTCCCGAATATGTACGCCGGCTTATGAACAGCATGAACAGATCGTACAACGTTGACGTGAAAAAAATCAATACAACATTACATATCGACAATATTCCCATCGGGCTGGACTGCGCGATTCCGTGCGGCCTGATCATCAATGAGCTTGTTTCCAATGCACTCAAATACGCGTTTCCCGACGACGGAAGCGGCACCATAAAAATTGTCCTTCAGTCGCACGGTGCAGGTGAGGCTGAACTTACGGTAAGCGACAACGGGGTCGGTATTCCCGGCGAAATGGACATTGAAAATACAGACTCTCTGGGACTTAAAATTGTGGCCCTGCTGGCCGAACACCAGATGGATGGACATCTGGCCCTCCTCAGGGAAAAAGGCACAACGTTTGTCATCCGGTTCAAAACCGGTTGATAAAAAAAGGAGTGTGCACAATGACGACACAGAAGACAACCATTCAGATTGTAGAAGACGACGGCCTTGTAGCCGAAGACATCAGAAGGTCGCTTGAGGAAAGCGGTTTTGCCGTGTCCAGGGCCGTGCCTACGGCGGTACAGGCGCTTGAGTCGGCAAAAGAAGACTCCCCCGACCTGGTACTGATGGATATCAAGCTCAAGGGTGACATGGACGGAACCGAAGCCGCTTTAAAAATCCACGACCTGTACGACATACCGATTATCTACCTGACCGCATACTGTGATACGGATGTTCTGGAAAAAGCAAAGCTGTGCGGACCCTTCGGCTATATTGTCAAGCCGTTTGACGACCGGGAGCTGAAAACAACCATTGAAATCGCCCTGTACAAACACGCCATGGAAAAACGCCTGAAAGACAGCGAGCAGTGGCTCCTGACAACGTTGAACTCCATCGGCGACGGTGTCATTACAACCGACACCACGGGCATGATCACGTTTATCAACCCCGTTGCCGAGTCGCTGACCGGCTGGAACATAAGCGAGGCCCTGAATCAGAGCCTGGATAACGTTTTTCAAATCATAAATGAATCGACAGGGCAGCCCGTAGGCGGCCTTGCACGGAAAGTGATTGATGAGGGGCGGGTACTTTCGCTCGACAACACCACGCTTTTGATCCGGAGAAACAGCACCGATAAAGTCCTGATCGGCGACAGCGCCGCCCCGATCAGGAACAAAAAAGGTGAAATTACCGGCACCGTTATTGTTTTCAGGGACATTACCCATAAGCGCCGGATGGAAGAGCACCTGCTCACTTCCCAGAAGATGCAGTCGGTGGGCACCCTTGCCGGGGGCATTGCCCATGAGTTCAACAATATCCTGGGCGGCATTATGGGCTATACCGAACTGGCCCTTGAAGATATACCTGCCGACAGCCCCGGCCGCGACAGCCTGGAGGAAATATCGAAACTCAGCGACCGCGCCCGGGACGTTATAAAACAACTACTCATGTTCAGCAGTAAAAGCTGGCAGGAACGCACCGTGCTGCAACCACACCTTCCCGTGGCATCAGGTTTGAGAGTACTGCGGGCAACAACTCCGGCATCAATAGAAATACGCAGCGACATCAGCGAAAATACCGGCCCCATCATGGGCGATCCCATCCAGTTGCAGCAGGTCCTGGTAAACCTGTGCCTCAATGCAGTCCAGGCCCTGGAGGGGGCATCCGGCGGATTGATAGAAGTCGGTCTGTGGCCGGTTGTTCCGGACGCCGCACTCCTTGAAAAGTGCCCGGAACTGTCGGTGCGTGAATATACGCAACTCACGGTAACCGACAACGGTACCGGTATCGAACCGGAAATACTCCATCAAATTTTCGATCCCTTTTTTACCACCAAAGATGTCGGCAAAGGCAGCGGACTGGGACTGGCGGTTGTGCACGGAATCGTTAAAAACCACGGCGGGACGATACACGTTTCAAGCACACCCGGCCGGGGCACAACGGTTACGGCTTTTTTTCCAAAGGCCCGGGCCGAGCAAACGGTTGCCGACCGCAAAGAGGAAATCCCTACCGGCAATGAGCATATCCTGCTGGTGGACGATGAAGGATACCTGGCAGTTACGACAAAAAGAATTCTCGAGCACCTCGGCTATACGGTAACCGCACTGACCGACAGTCGTGAAACGTTTGAGATTTTCAAGGCTGATCCTGAGCAGTTCGACCTTGTCATTACCGACCTGTCGATGCCGCACATGAACGGCGACAGGCTGGCCTCTGAAATAGTCGGGATTCGGCCGGACATCCCTGTTATTCTTGCGACCGGCTATGCCGATGCGGTCTCCGATGATACATTGCAGGCCTGCGGCATAAAGGCGCTCTTGCCCAAACCCAGCCAGAAACGGGATATTGCCGGAGTCATCCGCTCGGTCCTGGACAGGCACTAATGCACGCGCCGCCCGTATGCCGATTCATCTTCCGGCCCGGCCCAAAAGTGCGGATTGTGGGCCACTTCCCACAAGTAGCCGTCCGGGTCCTTGAAATAACCTGAATAACCGCCCCAAAACACTTTCTGTGGTTGTTTAACCGGCGTTGCTCCGGCTTCTACTGCCTGCACGAACACTTCATCCACTTCGGCTTCCGATGCAAGAGTGTGTGCCAGGGTAAACCCCTGAAAGCCGTCTCCATCACTTGGCACCGTAGCATCTTCGGCCAGCGCCTCCCGGTTGTACAATGCCAGCCACGTCCCGTTCAGTGTAAAAAAGGCTATATCCGGGCCCCATTCCTTCTCGGGAAAACCGAGATCGCGGTAAAATCGTCTCGACGCCTCAAGGTCATTAACCCCTAGTGTAATCATGCTTATTCTTGGTTGCATGTGTCTTCCTTTCATTCATTAAACACTACCCGGAAGCGTTTCATGCTGAACACGCTTCACAGCCGGGTTCCTGGTGCTTGCCGTTTGCCGGTTATTCTATCCCAGGGCATAACTGATTGCCAGTCAAACCTTCAACACAACAACTGCAAAAACATCTGTGCGGTCTCTACCTCCGAACCAAAAGAAGAACCTCAAGTTGCCATTTTTGTATCCTTCTGATATATCTGAAAACATATAAACCCAAAAATAACGATCCATGGACAAAAACAAAACCTCCCCTCTGCCCGTTCTTCTCGAACTGCTCATTGCCGGTGCACTTGTTGCAATCGGACTGAAATATATTTCCGGATTCGAGATGTTTTTTGATATCGGTTTTTCCGACGACAGCGGCTATCTGGCAAAAGGCTTTGCATTTAAAGAAACCGGTATTCTCCAGCCTGATTATGGTCCATTGTATTGCCTGTGGTTTTACGTTCTTTCTCTTGTGCAGCCCGACCGCATCACACTTTATTACCTGAGCAATATACTCATTACGCTGATGTACCCCTCCCTGCTGTATCTGCTTTTACGGCGAATGCACATACAGAGGGCTCTTGCGGTCGCCGCCGCTTTTTTTCATTTGATATCTTTTATCAATGTTCAGTCATGGCCGAAGACTTCCCATTTTGCACTGATTGCCATGCTTGTTTTTTTAACCTGCATTTGCCGGATTAAATCCGTTCTTACGCAAATTTCACTGTCGGCCCTTGCGGCATTACTCTGTGCATACATACGCCCCGAGTTTTTTATCACCTTTCTGTTGCTGATGCTGTTTTTCCTGTACCGGCTTTTACGGCGCACAGACAAAAGGCTTGCCGGTGCTGAATTGACATCCTTCAGCATCACCCTTCTCGTTACTGTAGTACTGCTGATTTCCTGGGGCAATCCCGTCAGCCGGGACAGAAGCCTGATAGCATTCGGGCAACATTACTCCCTGAACAAGGTATCGTGGTCCGATATCCGGCTGAGCCCCCTCACAAACTGGCAGGAAATAACGGCTTCCGATTTCGGCAACGCACAGTCCATACCCGGCGCAGCTCAAAACAATCCAGCCATGTTTCTGAAACATGTCGGCTGCAATACGGTCGGCTCAATACGCCACGGCATTTTCCTGCTTGGAGCACATCAGAATTTCATATTGCCCGACAGTTTTGAAGGAAAAAGAATTGAACGGTATATGCTGATGGGCATGTGTTTGTTTCTTGCGGTTCTTTACCGCAAACGCTGGTTGCTGCATACCTGCGAAACATGGAACAGGAATAAAAACCTTTTTATCATTTTCGGTTGTTTCGCACTGCCTCCACTTGTTTCCTGCGTAATCATTTATCCCCGCAGCCACTATTTTGTCGTGCCTGTTGCATTGCTCACCGCAACACTCTTGTTGTTTGTATCTCCCCGACCCGCATCCAAGCTCTCGCTGAAAACTCTGGGCGTATCCGCACTTGCGCTACTTGTTCTGTATATTGTTACCCCCGGCGTATCCGGCCCCGTAACCTCGAACCGGGAAAATGTAGGCATTATCAGGTTTCTTCAATCGCTTAACATTGAGAAGCAGGTGTTTTTGCTTGAAAGCGGAGGAATATATTCAGTTTTTGCAGGCAGCAATTACAGGACCGTACCCTTCTTCATAAAAAATGAACCCTTCGATACTTTTATCGATACACATTCGATCAACATGATGATCATTGCCGATGGGCTGGATACTTCCGACAGCCGCTACATGCATGATGATGCCTATAAACGTTTCCTGAAAAATCCAGACCACTATGGTTTTACAAAGATACCAAAAAAGCTTTCAAACAAAACCTTGTACCTTAAAAAGGAGCTTGTACCTTCTTCCCTGCATTAAAATTTTCATATGGGTTTTAAGGTCCTCTCCGCCATGGTGTTGAATGTCTCGGCAACCGCCTCGATCTTGTCGCCGGTGCGCACATCGTGGCGGTGGTCAAGGGTGCCCTCGCCCACCATCTTGATACCGGCATTCAGGGCCGGTATGGAAGTAATGATACGTATCACTGTATAATACCCAACAGATGGTACCCTGCACGCTTTTTTATATGCCGCTGAAAAAGAGGGGATTTTGAAAGCGATTCATGGGGGATGGTGATAAGAAGTGTGAGCAATAAAAAGGGGCGGTACCCGTCAATTGTCCGCACTCAAAACGTCATGGACGGTACGGGCTACGTCCTTCCTGCTGAACGGTTTATACAGCAGGGCTTTGCTGCCTGCATCCCTGGCTTTTTGGGGAGTAAGGGAATCACTGTAGCCGGTGCAGAGAATAACGGACATGGAGGGTTTTATTCTCAGTATTCTCTTTGCAAGATTGTATCCCGTCATATGCGGCATGGTCTGGTCTGTTATCACCAGGTCGAACTCGTCCGGCGACTGCTGGAACACGTCCAGGGCTTCAAGGCTGCCGTTACAGGCGGTAACCGTGTAGCCCAGAGACTCAAGTATTCTGCGGCCGATGTCCATCAGTGTTTTTTCATCATCAACAAAAAGGATGTGCCCGCTGCCGCCCTCTGCTTCCGTCTGCTCACCTCCATCTGCGGCAGGCTGTTCAATGACCCGCGGCAAAAGAATGGTAAATGTGGTTCCGGCACCCACCCGGCTTTCCACGTTGATCTCTCCCCCGTGGTCCTTCACAATGCCGTGCACAACCGCCAGTCCCATGCCGGTACCTTTCTGCTGCTCTTTGGTGGTGAAAAACGGCTCAAAAATCCGCGGCAGTATCCGGGGGTCTATCCCGGCTCCGTTATCTGCAATACGCAACTCTACATAGGGACCGGGAGTCAGATCGTGATATATTCCCATTGATTCTTCCGACAGAACAACAGGATTCAGCGACACATCCAGCACCCCGTCTGTTTCCTGCATTGCATGGGCCGCATTGGTACACAGGTTCATCATCACCTGGTGCATCTGCGTGGCGTCGGCATTCACCATGCCGGATTGCTCATTGATAGCCGGCCTGATCTCAACGGTTGTCGGGATAGTCGAGCGCAGCAGCTTTACGGCCTCTTGTATGATAGGCGCAATCGAGAGAGTTTTGCGCTCTTTCCTGCTCTTACGGCTGAAGGTGAGAATCTGCCTGACCAGGTCCTTGGCCCGGTCGGCCGATTTGATGATTTCTTTTAAATCGTCCTGCACACGGCTGCCCTGCGGAACATCCCCCTGTACAAGCTCGGTGTATCCGATAATACCACCCAGGATATTGTTGAAATCATGGGCAATACCACCGGCAAGGGTTCCGATGGCCTCCATTTTCTGCGACTGCCGCAGGGATGCCTCCATTTCCACCCGGTCGGTTATATTGCGGCACACTTCAATGGCTCCCGTCACGGTGCCGCTTTCGTCTTTCAACGGGATGCCCGTCAGCGACCACCACGTCTCCCCCTCTCTTTCCGTGAAGCCTTCATATGCCAACTCTTCAGACACTATTGTGCCCGATTCCATGCACTGCCTGACCGGACAGTCGGGACAGAGCCGGCTCGCGGCTCTAAAGACCCGGTAACAATACTGCCCCACCGCATCCGGTTTCACCTCGGTTACGCACTGGTTTGCCCATACAACCTTCATATCAGTTCCGACCTGCACGATAAAATCGGGCAGGCTGTTGAAAAGCAGGCTCATGCGCTCTTCACTTTCCCGGAGCTTTTTATCGGCCTCATGTTTTTCGGATATACGCTTTTTGCTGCGGAAAGAAACAAACCCGATGGCAAGCAGTCCGGCCAGCAACACAGCGCCGTTGGTCCAGAGGTAGTTTTTTATGATTGTATATTCCGTCCGGTAATACGGCATCATCGGCACCGAGACACCCACTCCTCCCCGCACATCACCGACCGTATATCCCTGGTGCCCATGGCATTTAAGGCAGCCCTTCTTGGTCAGCATCGGCCGCATTAACCGCAGGTATTTTTCACCCCTGATCTCCGCAACTCCTGCAACCTCCGCCGCACCGCGGTCAAGCTCGTTCAGGGCCTTGCGCTGCCATTCGTCGGGCATGTTCATCGGATTCAGCAGTTTCAGGCTTGTTATGTGCCCCTTCACCCCATAGAGTTTTTCATAGTCCTGCATTGTCTGGCGCAGCATGTAGGCGGGATTCATCAGGGTAAGTTTTTTGCCCGACAGCGTCAGCACGTCACGGTCGGGCAAATGGCTCAGGTAGGGGTTCGGCGGTGTTCTATCATCGGGAGTCACATACACGCCTCCGTGGGACGTTGCCCACAAACGCAGCGCCAGGTCCTTGTTGAAAGCCGAGCGCGCTTCATTGCGTGCCATTTCCAGTGTATGCTTTCGCTCGTGGTACACAGACCATGAAAACGAACCTGCAACGATCAGTATCCATACCAGGGTCACAGCCACCGCGTTTCTGTACAATGTTGAAAAGCCGTCGCTGCCCTGGTCGTTCTGCGCAGCCGGTACTTTCTCAGCCATACCATCTCCTAAAAAAGTGCCTATCACGCTGGTAAGTGCCGTTTAACCATAGAGTATAGGATACGATTATGCAAAATTGCAAAAAAATCAGGTGGTCGGCGGAAATGAACGTGTGTATTTGAACGGTGACTCGGGGGTTCATTAATCTGCTGCAGATCTATACTAAAACATGTCATTCAGCGCGTGTTGGGGCATAAGGAGGAATCCCGCCTCGCAGGCCGGTAACCGCAGCAACCGGTTACAGACCGCTGACGCTCTGCAGAAAGATTCGTCAGGCCCTATCACCATCACGTAGATGCAGTTCCTGATAGTTCACATAAACACCACTAAAAAATGAGTAATAATACTCATTTTGAATTACAACGCTTTTTTTTTCTTTAGCTTAATCCGTATTTATTCTATAATGGTACAGAATACGTGCTTAAGCACAGTACGTAAGAGGCAGGTAGAGCTATCCAAAATAAAAGAGGGGCACACGCCGATGAGGGGCATACCGCAACAGCACCAGCCGCTGTTTCCACAGTACAGCACCCGTTACAGAGTACCGTGCCGAATGTCACCAATACGTCTATCGGAAGGCTTTGGGAAGCGTACCATGCCGGTCGCCTGTTTTCTGCCGTATGATAATGAGGAAACTCACATACTGCAGTGGGGCAGACAGGTCCGTGTATATATTTCAGGGGCAAACACGGTAAAGGCCGGCAGGGTGCGCTTCTCAAGGCCTTCATGTAAAAAAATATCACGACTCTTTTAAAGTTTACTTGCCGGTATAAAAGATCCGTGGTGAATATCTGCTGAAAAAGCCGTGGTTATGAAGCGTAATTGTTTTCAGTTCTTTCCACCAGGGGGGCGGGTTCAGCACAAAGTCCGGGTACGTGTTGTTCTGTTTTAGATTAAGATATGAGTAGGGGCTGACAAAGGTAACAATGTATGCATCCTCGATGAACCCGCCGGTTTTCACGTTGTTGTCTTCACAGTTCACTTCGCTGCACTCATAGGTGACCAGTCTGTTAAAAAACTCGTCGTCATATCCACTGAAAAACAAGAATTTCGACAGGCACCACGCATCGGGGACATACATCTTTTTCGGTTCAAGCTGCATCAGATAGTGCACCGTTTCACGGACATATCCCATTCCGTTGCGGAGAAAGATTTTACTGGTATAGGCATAATAAAGCGATGTACCCATAAGAACCAGCACCAGCACCGTTTTCACGGCGGCAAAGGACCTGTTTTTTTTATAAAGAAAAGCATGGGCAATCAGCAGCGCGGCCGGAACCGACATCGGCAGCAGGAACCGGCTGTGCCGTGTACGCATACCGTTCTCCAGGATAACCGTGGAAACAAAATGAAGCCCGTACTGGTAAAAAACAAAAAACACCGTAAGCCAGCATAACAGAAACAGACTCCCGGCCGACCAGCGCCGCTGCAGCGTAAGAGCAAGAGCGCTCAGCAAAACAAACCAGTACACATAGCCGAACAACGGTTTAGTGTGTACCCAGCCGAAGGTGTCCTTGTTCAGATTCAGGATTGCTTGCGGGTAAAACCCAAAGTCGTCATTGTGGTTTCCGTCGTTCCTGATTGTCCAGGATTTTGCTTTCTCGGCAAAAAACCATTGCCCGGTTACGTTGTAAAAGAAGCCGGTCTGCGCACAATAGACGATGAGAAAACCGGCAAAAAACAGCCCCAGCCGCTTCATAATCCCCTTGTTGATAAGGACACCGACACAACCGTCCCCCCTCTCCGTCCGAAGGATCTTCGTTCGTACACGTGGATCGGCTACCGGATAAAAACAGAAGCATATCAGTATCAGGAAAATAACTTCCTTGAAAAGAAAAGCGCATCCAAGGAACAGCCCGCATAAAAAAGCGTACAACAATCTTGATGTGCCCGGCTGTACGCTCTTGAAGAAAAAGAGCGCCGACACGGCGATGAACAGTTGAAACGGCACATCCGGCCCGATTTGCCCGGCATACACGACATCGAGCGGTATGACTGAAACAATAAAAGCCGCCAGAAGCCCTGTCCTCCGATTGAACAGAACACTACCCAGCATGCAGGTAACCGGAACCGTACCGAGTGAATAGATGAGAAAAACAAGGGAGGTGGAAAACTCTGAGATACCCAGCAGTTTCCACATCAGCACCACAGGCAGGTAGACGCCTGTTCGTACCGGCCATATATACAGCGGGGGGTTGAACGCAAGGCCTTTATAGAGAGTTGCTGCATACTCCAGATAAAAAGAATCATCGTTGAATCCCAGGCCGACAAAACACACAATACGAACAGCCAACGCAAACAACAGGATGAGCAGGAGCACTATCCAGTAATTACGTCCGGAAAAACGCGATGGTATCGGCATATCAGGCAGGGCCGTCATGTCCGGTGTATCCAATCCATCATGAGGGGTTCTATTCCTTTCCAACAATCGCACCAAGTCAACCGCTATAGCACGATTCCGATCGAACACCAAATAAAATATACACCCTGCAGCAGCGTGCCGATGTCCCGGCGTCACTCCGCCCTGTATAATTCACACAGTATTGTATTGCAGTTTGTGGGGCGGGTCTCCGCCTGCCCTGAACGTAGCCGAAGGGTGCCCGCCCGTTTTACGGGCAATCAATTACGATGCTGGACGAGTATATAAAAGAATGGTCATCCTGCGACTTGGAGGCTGTGTCACAATTCATTTTTGTCGGTTTAGGAGCCGTTTTTTCTAACCATGCGATCATTTAAAATTTAAAATAATCGCTTACGGGGCAAATATGAAAGCCTTCATTTTCACGTTTTTAATTACGACACAGCCTCGTGATCGCGGAATCCAGGGTGATATAATACCTTGCAGTGTGAAGTTTAGTATTCCTGCCTATTCCTCGTATAAAATTGCATCGAGAATGGCGAGTGCTTCGTTGAGGATTTCCGTAGGTGCCTTATCAATAAATTTTGCTTTTCGGGAAACATAATCTATCGATTTCATCTGGTCTACCATAACAACACCCTGGACTGAACAATTATCCGGAAGTTGAACATGTAAGGGCATATTTCTATCTGTTGTCGTTATTGGGCATACGAATGCAAGCCCGGTTTTACGGTTAAACATGGAATGGGAAACTACGAGGGCAGGGCGTCTCCCTTTTTGTTCATGTCCGGATTGCGGATCAAACGTTAGAGCAATCAAATCACCTCTAGCGGGAACATATTTACCTGTTACCATATTTCTTTACCCGCAGGTGCTCCCCATTGTATTTCGTGTGGTCGATAGTCATCCGGTATATTTTTAAGCAGGTTTTTTAATGTGTATTTGCCACGGGTAACCTTGACAGGCTTCACAATAATTTCTCCATGATATATGGAAACATCAACATTATCTCCAATTGATATGTCAATTTTACGGAGAACTTCCCGTGGTAATCTTATGCCCTGGCTATTGCCCCATTTCTGAATTTTTGTAAGCATTGATAGCTCCTATGAGAATCATATTGTATATACATTGTATATACAATATGGATTGCTATAGTCAAGAGAATTCTTTATAAAGAAATTACCATTGCTGTTATTATGAAGGCCGAGCTTTTGGCTAATAAGTAAAGCATTAACAGATGCTTATTGTCTTAAATCTGACAAAATACTCAACCCCCAAAACCACCTTATCTTCCCGGCATTGCAACGGCACCGCCCTTGAATTCTTCAATGCGTCGTATCAGGAGTTCTCGCATGTCTTTCTTCATGTGAGCCGGCACCGTAGCCACCATGGAATCCAGCAGAATTGCTTCATCCACTTTGCTTATCTCCCCCTTCTTAACCAACTCTTCCAGCTCTTTCGACAGGGCGCTAAGTCCCGACTTTTTCAGCGAATCGGGCATGATATCCAGCAGGTACCCGGCCATGTCGCTGGTTGCATCGTTGTCCCACTCATAAGCGTCTTTGAATTCATCAACCTTTTGATCAAAGTCTTCCGGCTTTCCTTTTTTCGACAGCATGGACGGAGGCTTTTTTCCCTGGGGTGGGCGGTTCAGCCCTGCGGCCGGTTTGGGTTTGCCGGACCTTTTCGGCTCGGCCTGGATGGTAGCGGTTTTAATGGGGTCGCCGGCGCTCAGCACATGCACGGTAATAGACTGGGGAATATCGTTTTTGCCCGGCTTACCGTAGTTGATAAAGTGATTATCAACCCCGAATATCTTTATCAGGCTTTTAAAAGCGTTTTTGAACGGCACCCCGCTGATCTGCACATTCAGGGGCTCATCCGGTATTTCCTTGCCTTTAAACTCAATCGTAACCCCGAAGGAGCTTTGAAGCTCCTGCACAATTTCAGTGGGCTTGGTGTTGATAGCGGTTATGGCAACGGCACTGCCTGTTGGATCGGCTTCTATTGCAACAGAAGCCAAGGCTACTCCGGAAAGCATAAAGCTGAACAGCACAGCAATAACAATACAGATCCTTTTCCCCGGCATTTTATTTATCCCCCATGTGAAAAGTACGTTTTTGAAAATCGCCCCGATGTGTTATTAAATTATTCCTAAGATATGATTTTTCAGCACGTTAGTAAAGAAGAATTGCAGGCCCTGGCAGGAAGAAAAAAAGAAGAAAGCCCGGTAGATATACGCATCATATCTACCGGGGTTTGTATTATGTGCTTATTAGCATGGTTTTTCACAGTTGTCTACGCCACATTGTACACAGTTCGGTTCAGGGTCGCACACATCTCCTATGCCGTCCTGATCTTCATCATTCTGCAGTTCGTTGCACGTAGTTGGGCAGTTATCGCAAACATCGCCGTGGCTGTCGGTGTCTGAATTGGCTAAATCCTCATTATCATCATTCGGGCAGTTGTCGCATGCGTCTCCATGACTGTCAGTGTCGGAATTGGTTTGGTAATCATTGTCAACATACGGGCAATTATCGCATACATCGCCATGATGATCTGTATCGGAATTCTCCTGTACAGGGTTGGCAACAGTCGGGCAGTTGTCATCACAGGCTGTTGTTGCACCTCCGGTACATGGATTGTTGCCCGGTGTTCCGTCACCATCACCGTCTTCATCAATCAAATCACCGTCGATGTCTGAATCGCATACATCACCGAATTCATCACTGTCAAAATTCTCCTGGTCGGCATTAGCGTCGTCAGGGCAATTATCACAAACCGTTCCGATTCCGTCACCGTCAGGGTCCGCCTGGTCGCCGTTTACCGTTAACGGGCAGTTATCGTCACAGTTTGTTGTTGCCCCGCCGGTGCAGGGGGTGTTGCCGCGTATGTTGTCGCCGTTTCCGTCATCAAAAATTGAGTCGTCATCGGTATCGATATATATACAAACAGGTGTAACTTCGGCTGTAGTGTCCTGTGTTGTATATGTTGGTATAGTTACAGTGATGCCCGGATCAACAAGGCCAACATTAAGTTGGCCAATGGAAGCCGATGTGTTGGTACTCGTAAACGAGCAGTTTACGATATTGGTGCAATTTGTAACATCACCGTATTCATCCAGTTTGATGATCAAAGAATCGGAATTACCAGTGCCGAATGAATGTGTGGTGCCGGAAATAACATATCCGCCGGCGGTGTCCGGAAAAATTGAATATGCATATTCATGGTCGGAACCTCCATATGCTTTCTGCCATTCTATCGTCAAATCCGCTGCAAGTTTAAGGGCAAAGAAATCATTTCCGCCATTTCCAAATGAAGTTGTGTCGCCGGTAATAATAAATCCATCATAAACACCATTATCATAGGTCATATGTACCGCTTCATCACTTCTAATGTATTCATTACCTGAACTTCCGATTGTTTTTTCAGACAAGATATTGCCTGATCCGTCAAGTTTAAGTAGCCAGATATCCTCAGCTGGTGCACTGTATGAATTTGTTCTTCCGAAAACAACAAATTTATCATCCGGAATAGGGCGAACCGCAAATGCAACATCACTTCCGGTTCCACCATAATGTTTTTCAAAGGTTTTATCCAGGTTTGAATTCAGGCGGATAACCCATACATCAATGTCGCCGCCAAGTGTGCTGTCGGTTGTTCCGCACATGATGTATCCGCCGTCGTCCAATTGACGAATAGAGGTGATGTTCTCATCCCCTGTGCTGCCGATCATTCTTTTCCATTCATATCCACCACCATTGGTTGGAACTTTAACAATGTATCCATCTCTACCACTAGCACCGAAACTTTTGGTAAATCCTGATACAATGTACCCACCGTCAGATGTCTGAGCAATGCATGCTGCAGATTCTTCATCGGTACCTCCCAGCGTCATATTCCATGATATGCTTCCATTGCTATTATGAATTCTCATTAAACATACATTACTCCCATTACCGGCAAAGTTTGTTGATCCGGCTATTACGGAGGTATTGAGGTCGCCCTGGCATACGGACCAGACGTTTATTAATGCAGTATGAATGGTCCTTTCCCAAAAGATATCCCCGTTTTCTTTAAGATTTACCGCCCAGAGCCTGTCTCCAAATGATGCACTTTTTCCGAGTGTTAAATAATGACCAAATCTTGTATCTGTGGTGGGTATGGTTATGTTTATGCTTTCAGCTCCGCTGCCCCCATAGGCATTTTCCCAATAGGCGATTCCATAACTGTTTTGTGGAATGCTTAGTGAAATGATTATGAACGTAAGAATTGTAATTAGAATATGCATAAAGCTTCTCCTTACATGTTTGATTGTTCAATTACGGAAAAATAGTCGTACCTCCCCAATTTATAAACGCTGTCTGTTTAGCGTGCCCCTCCTTTCTATACAAAGAAAAAACATGGTTAACAAACACGTTAATTCATATTAAACGGGATTTGAACAATTGCTGAGTATGTTTTTAGATTATGTAATGTTGTTTTTGCCCCTCTTTTGTTTGTGCGTATGGGATCTTGTATGATTACCTGATACCTGTAATCTACAAAGACTCCATCGTTCGAGGATCTTGTGCAGTTACAAAGACATATATCATAGGGTTTAATGAAATAGTATTGGGCAAAGCCTTATTTTTGAAAAAAAACAACTGATTGAAGATGAGTAGTAATAGCTATATAGTGGTGAATTCTGTAAAATTCCTCGTTAAAGGGTTGAACGGAGGTCTGCACTTAAAACGTCTGTGAAAAGGGATTGACTGGTTCAAAACCGGAACCTTTTTGCCTACCATGGAACACATATTTACCTACCTTTGCCTATTGTCCAAAAATTGCCGTTTGGGCCTGAAATATCTTAAACGTCCGGCATTCCATCACAAATAAATTTCCGGCGCAATGTGGCATGGCCCTTGCTCTTGCAATGTTGCGGAATAGAAGTGTGTGTAGGAACTAACGAGGAATATATGCAGACCAATCCTTTACAAATGTTGCTTGGAAACCCTGGAAGCCCGACCGGCATTCAGTCGATCGGCGGACAGAACGGTAACGGCTCGTCCGGCGGTTTCGAGGGTATTCTCCAGGGTCTGCTTTCCGCTACCAACCACACCGCGCAGACACTTCCGGGTCAGCTTACAGGCCTTGCAGGCGGTAACGGCCTGGATATCAGTTCCACCGATACCATGCAGGCCCTGAATGTGGTTATGAAAAAGATAGCTGCTGCCCTTGCAAACGGCAAAGGCGGCCTGAACCAGGCCGATCTTGCGGAACTGCTTCAGGATACGCTGACCGCCGAAGATCTGCAGTTGCTGCAGGCGCTGTTCCCTAATATGGACCAGGACGAGCTTGCCCAGATGTTTATCGATTCAGCGGGTCAGGAACAGGATCAGCAGTTGTCACTCATTGAAATGCTGCTGGGCAGTAAAAGCATTGAAGAACTCCAGGGCCAGGAGGCAAATGAGTTGCTGAAGGGCCTTGAAGATTTGATTACCTCCCTGAACTCTATTATCCAAACACTTGAAGGCCTGCGGGCAGAGCAGCTTGCCCTGACCGGTGCGAATGGCGCAACCGGCCGGACATCGCCGTTGCAGGACATACTGGCCCGGTTTACCGAACTTCGTAACGCGCTGCAGCAAACCTATGCCGACATAAGCGGTACGCCGTTTAAGGAAGCAGTCGTGACAGAGCTTGCAACCGCTAAAGAGAATGCGCCGGTGGTAACAAACAATACCAATCCCAACGGTCAGCAGGTTACAGAGGGCCAGGGTTTGACAAAAGAAGAACAGGCACTCCAGGCCCTGCAAAACGGCGAGAAGAACATCGAGGGAATGCTGAAAAAGACCGTCTCAGAGCAGAATACGGCATCCAACGACGGCAATAAAGATACAAGGACAATCAACGAGCTGCTTGCCTCTTTCAAGCAAAACAGCAATGGGGCAGGGGAAAACAGTTCGTTTATGAACAACAACCCGTCCCTGTTCGGCCAGAACCAGAACGGCCAGGGGCAGGTAAACCCCTATCTGCTGAACAATATGAATTCACAGGCGGCGTTTGCCGATATTATGCAGAATATGGCAGGCGCTGAAACCACTGAAAAGCAGATACCGCTGCAATCACTTGACGCGCAACTGTTTGAACAACTGGTGGTAAAAGACGCTGCCGGGCCTAAAACAGTTGACAATGTCAACCTGTTTCAGAACGTGGTAACCAGCACTGAAACCAACCCGGAAGTTTTGAAGAGCGAACACACCGGGCTGTTAAGTAAAACATCTGAAAAACTGCCGGTCAACTCCAACTACCTCCTCGACCAGATATCCGGAAAAATCAATGCAGCCCTGAAGAATGGTGAAAACCGCGTTTCAATGCAGCTTCACCCGCCTGAATTGGGTAAAATCAATATCGAGCTTTCCATGAAAGACAACCAGCTTCGGGCCGTTGTTATTGCCGAAACAGTCCAGGTAAAACAGGTGCTTGAATCAAACATCGAGCAACTGCGCAATACCCTGGAAGTGCAGAATATCGAGGTAGAAAAGTTCTCGGTGCATGTGGGCCAGGATGGAAAGCAGTTTGCATCGCTTCTGCGTGAAAACAACCAGGGCAAAGGCAATAAACAGACCGGCGAAGGGGACAGTGAACAAGGCGAGGGCGGTGTGCCATCCACCCATGAGATATTGCAGGCCGCCATGTACAACCAGATAATTGAAAACGACAGACTCGATCTGTTGGCATAACACCGATTAATAAAACCGGGTATAGAGTAACCTTTAAATGAATAGAGTGCCATGTCGGTAGTAGACCCATTAGCAAGCACGTACAATACGACCCAGTCAAACTCTAATCAGCCCACCACAGCCGATGAAATACAGGAGCAGTTCCTGACCATGCTCATGGCCCAAATTCAGTACCAGGACCCGCTGGACCCCATGGAAAATACCGAGTTTACGGCACAACTGGCCCAGATCAACACTGTCTCGCAGTTGCAGGGGGTAAACGAAAACCTGACCTACCTGCAATTGTATATGGCCTCCATCAATAACTCTCAATCGGTTAATTTTATCGGCAAGGAGGTTATTGCCGCCGGTAACAGCGTGCACCTGGATGAAAATGCAGGCGGAAACATCAGGTATTCGCTTGGAGCCGATGCCGCCAAGGTATCTATCAGCATTTATGACGCCAATGGAAAACTGATAAACACCCTGTATAAAGGATCCCAGACCAGCGGCCCCCAGACCGTGTACTGGGACGGTACCGATTCCAACGGCAATGCACTTGCCGAAGGAAACTACACATTCAAGGTTTACCCGGTCGATCTCAATGATGATGCCGTTGATGTTACCACCATGCTCACCGGTGTTGTGGACGGTATTACCTTTGAAAACGGGGTTACCTATCTGACGGTTGACGACCAGAATGTGGCCATCGGCGATGTAATTGAAATCGGCGATAATGTTGCCGGCACTTCAACCAAGGACTACCTGGCCATGATCGGCAAAGAGGTAACCGCTTCCAGTGAACAGACCTATTACGACGGCGACAACCAGCCGCGCCTTTTCTACAGCCTGGGCAGTGACGCCGAAAACGTGTCCGTTAAAGTATACGACACCGAAGGCAACCTGGTGAAGACCATTGATTGCGGCAAACGGATTGCCGGTACCCAGTACTGCGACTGGGACGGCACCGACGAGTCCGGTACAGAGGTTGCGGCCGGTACTTACCTCTTTAAGGTATCGGCTTCGGACAGCGACGGCCGGTCGGTTAATTCACAGTCCCTGGTGAACGGAACGGTTGACAGCATAACCTATGATGCCGAGAAAAACGCCTATGCCGTAATCGGGCAACTTCTGATACCGGTGGACGATATTATCGAGATTAAAGACAGCGGGTCGAGCTCGTTCAGGGCTGTGGCCGATTTTATCAAGGACGTTGGGTCCATGGCGGTAAGAGCCGCTCCGTTGTTTCTGTAAGTCTATTATATGGTTAATGAAACATAATTTATATATACGAGAAGGAGATTAATCCATGGGTATATCCAGTGCAATGTTTGCGGGTGTCAGCGGATTAAACACGTTGGGAAACTCCATGAGTGTTATCGGCGACAACATAGCAAACGTAAATACCATAGGCTTTAAAGCATCGAGGGCATCCTTTGAGACCCTGCTCGCCCAGAGTATTACCGATGCAACCGGTACGTCCCAGATCGGCCGCGGTGTTGCAATGAGCTCCGTAGACTATGTGTGGGCCCAGGGATCGTTCGAAGGTACAAGCGAAGCAACGGACATGGCAATCGGCGGCGACGGGTTTTTCATGGTGCGCAGTACTGAGACGGGTATGTTCTATACCCGTGCCGGGCATTTTAAATTCGACGAGGAAGGCTTTCTTGTGAACCCGGCAGGCTACCGTGTGCAGGGCTGGATTCTCGACCCCAATGAGCCTGATCCTCGCGGCGCCATTACCGATATCCAGATCAATGCCACGTCGTCTTCGCCTCAGGAAACCGAGAATGTGGACATTGCAGTCAACCTGGATACCCAGGCCGAGTTTGTGCAAAGCGCCGCTTTTGTTGAATCGGATATGGTTACGCGGAGTGGATTTGTGTTTGATGAAGGGGTTAATGATGAATTGGTATTTGATGATGGTAGCGGAAATGTTACTATCGATCTTGTTAATCCTTTACTTCCGACAGCACAACTGGAAGAAGGAGCTGTATATACAGGTGATGAGGTGGCAGCGGCAATTCAAACTGAATTAAATAATAATGCAACTGCAGGTCAAAGCTATACAGTTTCATATGATAGTGATACTAATACATTTACAATTACAAATACAACTGCTGCAGGTAATAGTATAACGTTTGATTCTGGTGGGTCTGCAAATGCTGTAATTGGTATTTCTACAGCAGTTAATACGGTAATTACTGACCAGGCGGGTGCAAATTCAAGCGAAACAGGAAGTGAAGTGGCTTTTAATGTTACCGATGAGAACAATGCGTTTAATGTCTATGTTGACGGAACCGGGCCAGTTACTGTCCAACTTACAAATGGTGTGTATACAATTGAACTTCTTAGATTTCATATGGAACAACAGATTAATACGGCTTTGGCCGCAAACCAGGCTACGGCAAATTTGACGGTTGATGTTCGCTATGATGAAAGTGCTCCCACAAGGAATCGTTTTCAGATTTTTACCAGCACTCGTGGTGAGGAGAACGGCTCGGCTATACAAATGGAGGCAATTGCCAACAATTTTTTACCCACCATTAATATCGTTAATTATGAAGAGGTAACTGCCGTTGAAGCAAATGGGTTTACCGTGCCCGGGTTTACTGAGTCTCGTTCAGACACAACCAGTGCTTTTACCTTTCAGGGTGGGACTAATAATATTTTATCTGTAGGACCCCCCGCAACCAACCTTGATATAATTAATGCACAAACAGCTGATGGTACTGTAATAACCGCAGGTGAAACATATACCGGTCAGGAGGTGGCCGAGGCACTTACCTGGAGAATTGTAAATACAGCAGCGTTTGGTGCTAATACTATTAGTGTAACATATAATCCGGTAACTGATATTTTCACACTAAATAATTTAACTTCTGGTGGTGGGGCAACGAATTATACTCTGGACTGGACAGCATCAACTATTGATGAAACCCTTGGGTTTGTATCAACTACTGCTACAGCAACAAACTTACTTAATGCTGGAACATCCATTGATGGTGTCCGGAGTGTTGCCTTTAATATTTTAAATGGTGATAATGATGAGCTTAATGTAACAGTTAACGGGAATCCGGCTAATTCAGGTACGCCTGTTACGGTTACTATAACGGCTGGTGTTTATACCGGGAACGAACTTGCCCTTGAACTTGAAACCCAGATAAATGATGCCCTGGATGCTGAAGGAGAAACAGAGCAGGTTGAAGTTTCCTTTACCGAAGTAGACGAAACCCAGGGTGGTCGCTTCCGCATTGCATCTACTGAACTTGGCGCAAATTCAACAATTCAGCTTACTACATTTGAGAATGATTTTAGTAATCCAGCCAATTTACCAGATGATTTAGTAGGTGGTACACTTAACATTGATGATAACACGGTTAATTACGGAGTGGGGTTTGATGTATCTAACCCAGATGAGACCGCTAACTATTCAACATCCCTGGTGTTGTATGACTCGCTTGGTAATCAGCATACCGTATCGTTTTATTTCCGTAAAGCTTATGTGAGTGATGATAACCGTACTTCATGGGAATGGTTTGCCTATGTGCCTTCATCGGATACGGCTTCGGGCGAGGCCGAGGTGCAGGCCCGTGGTACCCTGGTGTTTGACCAGTCGGGCCAGTTGAGAAGTGAATCGGCCATTGAGTGGTTGACACAGGTGGTTGATCCCACTACCGGCGTTGTATCGGATGGTACCGGATTTGACTTTGGCAGCGGGGCAGAGCCCCAGCAGGAAATTGATATAGATTTCGGCCTGGGGTCCGACACCAACGTATCGACCCAGTTTTCGGCCCCGTCTTCAACCATATTCCAGACCCAGGACGGTTACGGCTCTGGCTTCCTGCAGGATGTAGCGGTGGACTCCGACGGTGTTATGACCGGTAACTATTCCAATGGGCAGGTGCTGTACCTGGCACGTGTGGCCCTGGCCGATTTTATCAACCCGTGGGGCTTGAGCCGTGAGGGTGGTAACCTGTACTCCGAAACACGTACTTCGGGTCAGCCCATTACCGGTACGGCCGGCAGCGCGGGCCTTGGAAAAATTGCGCCGAACTCCCTGGAGCAGTCCAACGTGGATCTCTCGACCGAGTTTGTGAACATGATTATTCAGCAGCGCGGTTTCCAGGCCAATTCGCGTATTATTACCACCACCGACGACATGCTGGCCGAGTTGATCAACCTGAAACGGTAAGGAGGTAGGGCGGTAAGGTAAATATAAAAGGTGCTGCCTTTGATGAAATCCCGTAAGCGGGCGGGCCATCCTTCGCGTAAAGCTTCGGCATGGCAGGCACCGAGACCCGCTACACGAACCATAATCATTGGACGTTCTTAATTTGTTGGGATGTAGGGTGCGCAATGCGCGCCGAATGCTGATCAATCTGAAACAGTAAGGAGGTAAAGAGGCGGGGTGAAACCCGTTATTGAGGGGAATAAAAATAATTAAGTGGGTTGCGCTGAAGCTGCGCCCATCCGACGTCTGTTGCCGACTGAAGGAGACCGAACAGAAACAAGACGAGTGAAGTCCCTGGGCATGAGGCGTATGCGGGTGAGTGTTGCATTGACGAGGGGTGAGCGCAATCCTGTTAAGATCGGGACAGGTAGGCCGGTGGATGAAACTCACCATGTCTGCCTATGATATAGGTCCGTAAGTGGGCGGGCCATCCTTCGCGTAAAGCTTCGGCATGGCAGGCACGGAGACCCGCTCCAAACCACAATCATATGATGTATGCTGTAGGGTGGGTGGAGCATAAGCGGAACCCACCATGTCCGGAATTAAAAAAGGTGGGTTGCGTCGACACTTCACCCACTCTACACAATGTGTTATTTACTTATTGAATTTAATGGTGTGCACCTCAGAACAATGCGCACTCTGCAACTGATATATGCTTCTCACGGTAGACTGAAGGA
Source organism: Thermodesulfobacteriota bacterium (assembly GCA_028282925.1). Classification (GTDB taxonomy): domain Bacteria; phylum Desulfobacterota; class WTBG01; order CAIYCZ01; family CAIRTM01; genus JANQGV01. The sequence goes on along the minus strand of JANQGV010000016.1, from coordinate 2,272 downwards.
AGGCATTCAGATACACGGCAGTAGATGAATATCTTCCGGCAGTCTCGAATCTTCAACCGACTTTGCTCCCAGTGTAAGGGGGTGGAAGGCGATTGGTGCGTCACGGATGATGCCAAAGCCTGCCACCCCCTTCATTTTTTTTTGACCCTTTGAATTCCAACATGATTCACCACCCGCTATGCTTGAGACACCGAGAGCACGGAGAACAGCATTTTCTTTGCAGGATCGGGAGATGCCGATCCTGCAAAACTGCTCGCCCTTCGGGCATTTGTATCAACAGTGATTTCAGGTAAAGCCAGTGAGTGCTTTTCACCGGGCGCCGTTTCTTGTCCGGTGAAAAAATCTTTTCTCCCAGTGACCTCCGCGCCTCGAGCGAAGCGGGTGGTTCACAATGTGATTTTTTAGCCGTTTACAGGCCTGTTTTCGTCGTGTATATTGGTACGAGATACAACAGTAAACAGAGGAACTATTTCTGCCATGAGACGATTTGTAAGAATTGCGGCATACTGCTTTCTGGCGCTGATGGGAATTACGGCCTGGGACACCTACCAGGAGGGATGGCGGCACTACTTTGGGATGGCGCTTTTTTTTGTAGCGACGGTGCGCCTGATGACCCTGATGTTTCCCAAAAAAGGTGGCCGGCCCGATACCGGAGATGCGGGCTCCGGGGAGGAAAAAGACTAGCGGCACGGTCACGAAGCGGCTATAATCTGTGGACAGGAAGGGGGATTGTGACATGGAGGAGCAAAAGAGGAAATACCAGCGTTTTCCCATTGAGTTGACTGCTTCGTTTATCGGGTGCGGCTATACCGAGAGCACCAGGTGCGTGGTTTCCGAAATAAGCGCCAGGGGCATTGTGCTGAATTTATCGCTGGAACGGGAGCTCGAACCCGGGAAAAACCTGCTGCTTGAAATTGATGTTCCCCAGGAGGAAACGAGTGTTTCGGCGGTGGCCAACCTCAAGTGGGTCAAAAAAGCGGACGGGGAGGGCGACCACAACTATAGAGCCGGTGTAAAGCTGACGCTGATTAAAGACGAGGGTATGCAGAAACTGATGGACTATGCCTATCAGAGCATCCTTGAAAAGGAAAACAAGCCTGATTCCTGACGGCAACCCCCGCCGCTCAGACCGTTCCCCCGGTATGCATGGACATGAAGGTATCGATTTGATTTTCAAGGCCGGTTGAAAGGCCCGTAAATCTCACGCCGCAACGTTTGCTGATAATATTGCTGGTAAACAGGCTCGAAGTAGGGGCAGTTACGTGAATATCATAGATCACTTCACAGGGAACACCCGACAGATGGAATTCGTCTTTTGAGATGAAAATATCGATTTTTTGAACTTTTTCGGGTGTTTCTTCCTCATACACAATATATTCGAACGATAGCCCCCCCTTACTCATATCATACATCCTGCCTACTCTGGCATACCCTTCGCCAAGCGCAACATACACATTATCGCTGGGATAGCGGCGTACGTGTTGTCTCTGCTCGTCATGAGATTCCATGGTATCCCCTTAGTATGATTAGCTGTATTGTATACAATATATTGGGACTTTTTTCTCTAGTTGCACAAAATATATGACAAAGTGGAAAGTAATGCAAGAAAATAATTCTGTTTGATTATACTTAATTGTAATAGGTATGCAGGAATGATTATTAATACACGATAAGTGTTTTCCGGATACTTTTTTGAGCGGTGGTGTACATGTCGAGGTTTTTCTGTTTTCTCCAGTTGGCGCAGTTAATGTCGATAAAAAGCACCTTTCCGGAGGTTTCAAGGGCATAGAGACTTATTTTAGAAGAGGAGTCCTGGATATAGCCGCTGAAATCGATCATATAGCCGCGGGCGCCGCCGATTTCGACCAGTGAGTAGTCACCGACAGTCATGGTCGATTTTTGTCCCGCACCCCCCTGGATATCCATTACTTTCCGGTACATGGCGTCTTCGGCGTTCCAGGCCGGTTCAACGGAGCGGACCGCAAACTGTATCCGCACGGCATTATCGAAAACAAAAGCGGCCCGGGAGCCTGAAGGGGACGCCGCGGTTTTTTCAAAGCCGACGGGCAGGTTGATGGAATAAACCCCGGCCGGGTCCTGGTACAGGTGTGTGTCGCCGATGCCGGTAATGGCGATAACCTGCTGTACCGGCATTGCTTCAGGTTGAGGCTCACGGGCAGACTCGGGAGCTTGCTTTTTTTGCGATGGCTTTTTGGCCGCCGGTTCGGACTTCGGTTTTTTAAGCGTTTGTTTGACCGGGGGCGGTGGCGTC
>JANQGV010000292.1 GCA_028282925.1 Thermodesulfobacteriota bacterium | reverse complement strand
GATTTTGATTAACAATAGCCCCAGCGGGGCTTTCCCTGAGTACGACCCCCCTTCGGGGGGTTATCTAAGGCCACGCCTTTCAGGCGTGGATCATTACTGAGCCCAATAATCCAATTCCGCATTTTAAATTAAAGAAAAAGGTTCTTGTTCGTAAGTCTGAGTTTGATAGCTGGATGGATCAGCATAGATACGATGGAACCGCACTTGATAAAATGACAGGTGAGTTATTAAAAGACCTTCATTAGCTCTTTGATAAATACATTGCAATTTTCCTCTATGGCGTGGCACAATTTCTACATTCAGTATAGGAAATGCGTTCTTGCTTCACGCTGTAGAAAGGAGGTTTAACTAATGGGCGTGAAGGTACGAGAACGGCCGGAAGGTTCAGGGGTTTATTGGCTTTTTATTAATCACCATGGAAAAAGAAAAGCAAAAAAAGTAGGTGATAAAAAACTTGCTGAAAAATTAAGGGCAAGGATTTTATTAGGAGATTTTAATCTAAACTCTGAATCTGATGCAGAAGGATTGACTTTCAAGCAGTTTGCAGAACAATGGTTAAATGAATACATTTATCAGTTCAGAAGGCCTAAGACCTATTCCCGGTACAATGGAAACCTTGAAAAACATGTTTATCCTGTTATCGGTTTTAAACAGCTAAGTATGATTAAACGTTCCGATGTGCGTAGTCTTCTGATGGGAATGTATAAAAAGAAATTTTCTGCAGCTCAGATTGAAAGTGTAAAAAGCGTAATCAGTGGAGTATATGAATACGCAAAGCATAAAGAGCTTGTGGAAGTAAACCCGACCGAAGGGGCAACGAAGTATTTGGATTTAAGCAGAGCCAAGAAAGAAAAGGTAGAACCCTTCACCCAGGACGAAAGGGATCATTTTCTTGAAACGTGCAAAGCTTATTTTCCTGAAGTATATGCTTTTTTCTTTTGTGCTTTCAGAACGGGTATGCGCCTTGGTGAACTGCTCGGAGTGGCCTGTGGTCAGGTTGACTGGCACAGCAAACATATTAACGTATGCCGGTCATATAATAACCGGAAGTATGGACCGACAAAAACCGGCAAGAGCCGGTATGTTGATATGACCGATCAACTGATTGTTGTGCTGAAAGAATGTTTTTTATCTGCAAAAAAAGAAGCTCTTAAACGGGGTGTTGATGTTTTTGATTTTCCGTTGTTTCATCGTAACGGTGAACCCTTTGCACAAAATTCGATCCGAAATATTTTTAAAAGGATTCTTAAAAAAGCAGAGTTGAAGAAACATAAAGTGCATGATACCCGGCACACGTATGCAAGTCTGATGTTGTCGGCGGGGATCAGTCCGGTTTATGTGATGGAGCAATTAGGACACACTAGTATTAAGATGACAGTTGACCAGTATGGAACATGGATCAAGAACGACAACAACAAGGGCCTTGTCAATTGCCTTGATACTCCGCAACAATCCGCAACCCATACGCAACCAAACAAAAAAAAGCCTGTAACTCGTGAGAATTACAGGCTAATAATTAGTTGGTGGAGATGATGGGATTCGAACCCACGACCCCTGCCTTGCGAAGGCAGTGCTCTCCCAGCTGAGCCACATCCCCAAATTTATGCTAGGTTGCTAAAAAGAACTCATATGCTGTGTTGTGCCTCTGAACGCTTTTGAACAACCTGTATGGTCTTTCGTTAACCTTCAAAAACCGGATCATTCTAGCATATTGGGTGCTTGAGTTCCAGTGTTTAGGAGTTGATGAGGCTTTCGTAGATGTTCTCAAGCTTCTTTGCCTGTTTCAGCGAATCGTATTCCTCTTCGATATGGGCGCGGCCCCGGCGGCCCATTTCTTCCCACACCTCGGGATGGGTTACCAGGTATTCGAGCCGGTCGGTCAGGGCGTCAACATCCTTCTCGGGCACCAGCAGGCCGCTTTTGTTGTCCAGAATCACTTCCGGGATATCGCAGTGCAGGGTTGAGATGACCGGCATGCCGTAGCCCGACATCTCGATCAGGGTAACCGGGGCGCCGCCTTCGGTTTCGCCGTCGGCACCCACGATGCTGTGCGACAGGAAGATGTCGTGGTGCTTGGCCTCTTCGATAAAGGCGTGGTAGTCAAGAAAACCAAGCTGGCTTACCATGCCGCCGATGCCCCGGGACTCGATAACGTCCATCACCTCTTTTTTATACTCAACCTCGCGGCGGCTTTTACCGGCGTCGCCGATGATGGAAAGCTCCATGTTTTTATGTTTCTCGGCCACGTTGGCGAATGCTTCGAGGCAGTAGGTGAGACCCTTCTTGTCGCGGAAGGTGCCGGCAAACAGGATCTTGACCTTGCGGTCGGTTTCGAGCCTGCGGGGGATGAAGTTTATCTTTTTCAGGTCCACGCCCAGGCGCTGCACGGTCACCTTGTCGGGGTCGCAGCCCAGCTCACCCAGCACCTTTTTCATGTGGTGGCCTTCGGCCAGAAAGCGGTCGCAACGTTTCCAGAGCTCCTGGTAGCGGCGCATCCAGCGTTCTTCCTGGGCCATCATGGAGGCGTCGTGGCCGTAGAAGGTGGTTACCTGGGGCACGCCCAGTTTTTCTTTCAGTTTCAGGTCGAAGTAGCCCCGGTTGCCGAAGTGGGACTGCACCAGGCTGACGCCGCGTTTTTTAAGCAACCGGTAGAAGTGCGGGAAATAGAAGTCTGTTCTCTTGGCGTACTCTTTCTGGAAAAAGCGGTAGAGGCCCGGCAGGTCGGCCAGGAAGTGAACGTCGTCCCAGGGGAACACGTCCATGTTCTGGCGCTTGGTGGCCACCACCACGCTGTCGAATTTTTTTACGTTTATCAGCTGGCTGTAAATCCAGCTGCCGGTCCGGAACAGGTAGGTGTGAACTGAATGTGCAATGGTTTTTTTCATGGATAATACATTTCTAAAAACAACGGTTTTAGCCGTGCGAGCCCCGATATATGCGTGATCTTCGACCGAATAGCTCTTGGTGATTCTTAGAGAATATGTATATAAGACGCTAAAGCGTCTTCTACCCCGTTTCTTTGCTCGCTCCAAAGAAACGGGGGAAAGAAAGGGCGCCTGCAACTTGTCCCGCCTTTGGCGGGATACCCTCGCGGCACGATTTCAGTCGGCGGGTCAACAAACTCGCCCCTCAAAAACGGGGCTCAAACATGTCGACCCTTATCTCCTCCTGAAATCCCTGCACTCGGCTGCGTTGCAATGGGATTAAAAAGCCCGTAGCTTATCAACGGTGAAAATTTTAATACTAAAAACTGCCTATCCTATTGTAATGCTTCCTAAGCCCACGCCCTTTCAGGCGTGGATAATTATTTCCATCTATACGATTGAAATACACTTTTGTGTGCGCTGAATGATTCTTTAAACCGCGCAACGCCCTCCATGTCGAGGCTGGCCCCCATATCGTAGTACTGGAAACCGTTTTCGCAGCCCCACTGCATTACCTCGGCGTGCAGGAGGTTGTTGGGGTAGTGCTTGAAATAGTCCTGCAGGGCGCAGCCGTGCCAGTAGAGCATGTTGTTGTTCCAGGAAAGCACCAGAATGCCGGCAATGGCGGTGCCTTCGGCCTCGGCCAGCCAGAAGGATACGCCGGGGTCTTCCATGGCAAAGAGCTGCTGGAAGAGGTTTTTTGGGTATTCGGCTGTGGTTTTATCGCCCCAGCGCTCCAGGGTTTCCTGGTAGATGCTGTAGTACTGATCGATATCGCGGGCGTGGTCGGCGCGGCGGACGGTGACCCCTTTTTTACGGGCCTGGTTGATGTTGCTCTTCTGGCCGCGGTTGAATTTTTTCCTGATCTGGTCGAATTCCGGCCCCAGGGTGACAACATGGGTGTGCATGTCTTTGGCGGAGAAGGAGCCGGTCAGTTGCATGGGCATGAAGGGGCTGGTGACGATGCGGCCCGCGAGGTTTTTCCGGGCCAGCAGGTGTGCGCACAGGGTGTTGATTTCTTCCTGGCTCAGAAGGCGCTCGGCAATGAAGCCGCCGTAGACGCCGGGCTCCATGGATTTGTGCTCGTCTTTTTTCTTGATGACGCGTTTTTTCCGGCGCACCACCGAGGGCAGTACCACGTGGGTGTCGTCGTCGAGCTGGAACCCGATGCCGCCTTCGCGGAACTCGGGAAACACGGTGGCGATAAAGGCGGCCCAGCGCGGGGTGTGGAAATAGGTGGCCCACTGGCATTTTTCAGCGGTTGTCTGCCATGTTTCAACGGGTACGGGGTCGAGAACGTGCATGTATCTACCTTTTCTTATAGCGTCCGGTTGCGAAGGTGTAGCTTTCGGCACCGAATGATTTTTTAAAACGTATTACCCCTTCCTGTCCGCCGCTGGGCCCGAAGTCGTACAGCGTGAAGCCCTCTTGCACGGCGTGGCGCATGATCTCCATGTGCAGAAGGTTGTTGGGGTAGTGCTTGAAATAGTCCTGCAGGGAGGAGCCGTGAAAGTAGGTCACCACCCTGTTCCAGTAGAAGACGATGGCCCCGGCAATTATTTTGCCGTCGGCCTCGGCCAGCCACAGCTTGGCGTGCTCACCGGCCGCCTCGAACAGGTTGGAAAAGAAGGCGTCCGGGTAGGTAAAAATGGTGCTGTCGCCCCAGCGTTGCAGGGTGTCGCGGTAGAGGGCGATGTAGGTGTCGACGGCCTCAAGAGAGGCGTCCTCGCGGACCGTGACCCCTTTTTTAACGGCCTGGTTCAAGTTGCTCTTGCCGCCCCGGTTGAGCTTTTTGGAGAGCAGCTCCGGGTCTTCGGGAAGCTGCAGGGCATGGGTGCAGGTCTCCTCCGTTATAAAGCTCTCCGGGAGGGTGTCTTCGGCAAAAGGGTTGGTGGTAATGCTTAGGGCGGCCTTGAGGCCGGTCAGGTGGCTGTAGATTTTCCCCATCTCGCCGGGCTGGAGGGGTTGCTCGCTTATAATACCGCCGTAGCCGCCGAACACCGACGATTTGATCCGCACCTTTTTCTTCAGCAGGCGTTTTTCCTCGGTCTGCAGGCAGGGAAACAGGGCCCGGGAGCCGTTTTCCAGGGAAAAAAGCAGGGTCCCTGTAGAATATTCCGGGAACGTGCGGACGACGGTATCGTGCCAGGCAGGGGTATGGTAAAAGGTGACTTCCGGGCTTTGCCGGGCAACGGCGTTCCATATGTCCGCTTGCGGGCAGGAAGAAATATGCATGCTTATTGAACGCTTTATATAGTTAAATCAAACAGTTAACAGGGAATGGAGGCTGTCGGAGCACGCCCATCTCCTGCGTTGCGCTCACCCTTCGTCACTGCAACGTACAACTGCGTACGCTTCATTCCTCAGGATTTTGCGCGCCTTGTATCTGAACATTCTCCACCAGCCTTCCATTACGTGGGTATTCTGACATACTTCAGGCCCACTGGGGAAAATAATCAGTATGACCGCTTGCAAATTGCGGCAGAATCCAGTAGATTCTACTAAAAAAACTTGCCCTTTGAAAGGGCTATCATGCTATAATTTCAATTTTTTTTCTCCGGGAGGTACGCTTTTTTTACCTGTGTGCAGCCTGGAAAACCCGCACTTTTTGCGAGGGGAACACGGCAGGACTGTTATGGCCGACACACGGCAAAGGCCCCTGAAAATATTGCAGGTGGCAAGTCATAATAAGATACAGGCCGGCGGGGCCGTGCAGATGATGCGCCTTGCCCTGGGCCTGAAGCGGCTGGGACACGACGTGACCTGCGCGTTCAACATCGAGCGGGGAGACGATCCGCCCGGTTTCGGCACCTATCAGTCTCTGGTGGATGCGGGCATACCGATCCACAGCTTTCCCATGCAGCATATCCAGAAGTATCTGGGCAGGCGCCGGTTTCGGAAGTTTCTGGAAAAGAACCGCTTTGATGTTGTGCATACGCACCGGCCACGGGCCCTTGAGTTCGTGTGCCGGGCCACCAAAGGCATGCAGATACCGGTGCTGCTGGGGAACCGGAAGAACAGTTTTTCGGTTCCGACCGATGAGGCCAGATGGTACGGCGACGAGCAGGTGGACGCCATAATCGTCAATGCCCGCATGATTATCGACCTGCTGGTGAAAACCGGACGGGTGCAGCGCGATAAGGTTGTTATTATATATAATGGTGTGGAGCTGGAGCGCTTTCGTCCCGATGTAGACGGACGCCCGATACGCCAGGAGTTCGGCATTGCCGGTGATGTGCCGCTTTTCGGCATGGTTGCAAACTTTGCCCGTAAAAAGGACCACGGCGTTTTCTTCGAGGCCGCGCTGCAGGTGCTGCAGAAGCACCCCCAAGCCAGGTTTTTGCTGGTGGGCAAGGGCGATACGAAGCGCTATGAGAAAATGGCGGCGGATGCGGGTTTCGGCGACCGGTTTGTGTTTGCCGGGTACCGGACCGATATCCCCGAGGTCGTGGCGGCGCTGGACTGCTCCGTTATCTCTTCCCGGATGGGCGAGGGGCTGACCGGCAGCCTGGTAGAAGCCATGGCCATGGCAAAGCCCGTGGTGTCCACCGATGTGGGCGGTAATGCCGATTTTGTGCACGACCGGGAAACGGGCATGCTGGTGCCCACGGCAGACGCGGCGAAACTGGCCGAGGCCATGTGTTATATTGTGGAGCAGCCCGAAGCGGCCGCAGAAATGGGCCGCAAGGGGTATGAGTTTGTGTGCGACAAGGTAAACAATAACCTCCGGACGCAGCGATTTTTGGATGTGTATATTGACATACTGCACCGGAAGGGATTCAGGGAATAGATGGAAAAGATTACAAACGCCGTTATACTGGCAGCCGGAAAAAGTCGCAGGCTGGGATCGCTTACCGAGAGCATGCCCAAGTGCCTGCTCCCGCTGGGCGACAAGACCATTATGGAGCACCAGATAGAAAACCTGCGCTCAAACGGCATAGAGCATATTACGATTGTGACCGGGTTTTGCGATGCCATGATCCGGGAGCGGTTCGGCGACGGGTACACCTATATTGAGAACGAGGTGTACGACCGGACCAACAGCATTTATTCGCTGTGGCTGGCCTTGAAGGAAATCAAGGGCGGTGTGATTGTGCTTAACTCCGATGTTGTGTTCCACCCTGAAATACTCGGCAATCTGCTGGCCTCGCCGCATCCCGACGCCCTTGCCATCTGTTTTCAGAACGGCATGGCCGACGAAGAGATGAAAGTCAAGGTGCAGGATGAAAAGATTATCGATATCTCCAAGCAGATGGACCCGGCCGATGCCGACGGTGAAAACCTGGGGGTGGTGAAGTTTTCCGCCAATGGCGTTAAGGTGCTCTTTGATAAAGTCGACGAGCTGGTGGGGCAGGGAACGGTTAATGCCTGGGCTCCGCTGGCCTTCCAGGAGATTTGTGCAGACCATCCGCTGTATGCGGTGGCAACCGGCGGGTTGCCCTGGATTGAGATCGATTTTCCCGAAGATTACGAAGCGGCACGGGACGCCGTGTATCCGAAGATTTGCCGCTTGCGCACGTGATGCGGGGTGTGGCTGCAAGCTGGTGTTTTTTGAATTAGATTAATATAAAAGACGCAAGCGTCTTCTACCCCGTTTCTTTGTTCGCCCCAAAGAAACGGGGGAAAGAAAGGGCGCCCTGCAACGTGTCCCGCCAAAAGCGGGCGGGATGCCTTCGCGGCACAATTTCAGCCGGCGGGTCAACAAACTCGCCCCTGAAAACGGGGCTCAAACATGTCGACCCTTGCTTCCGCCTGAAATTGCTGCACTCGGCTGCGTTGCAATGGGAATGAGAAGGCCCGTAAATTATTCAGGGTGAAGTTTTTATTAATGTAATGCTGTATGTATTGAAACTGTAATTTTCAAGACCCCCCTAGGGGGACTTTCTAATGTCTTCTGCTCTGCAGGAGGATTATTACTGAATCGAGTGGCAGCAATGGGCTCTCCGAAGATATCAGCAACTATTATTACTTATAACGAGGAAAAGAAAATCCGCGACTGCCTGGAAAGCGTCAAGTGGATGGATGAGATCATTGTGGTCGATTCGTTCAGCACCGACCGCACGGTTGAAATCTGCCGTGAGTATACCGATAGGGTCATCCAGCGGGAGTGGCCCGGGCACGTCAAGCAGAAACAGTATGCCCTGGAGCAGGCCGAAGGAGAGTGGGTGCTGTCGCTGGACGCCGACGAGCGCCTTTCAGAGGAAGCGGCAGAAGAAATCAAACGTGTTGTTCTGAGCGGTCAGGCGGGGACGGGCGGATACATATTTCCCCGGCAGTCGTATTACCTGGGACGCTGGATACGGCACGGCGGCTGGTACCCCGACAGCAAGCTGCGGCTGGTGCGGCGCGGCCGGGCCTACTGGGGCGGCGACGACCCCCACGACAAGCTTATCCTGGAC
>JANQGV010000104.1 GCA_028282925.1 Thermodesulfobacteriota bacterium | reverse complement strand
CATACAGTGTTCCTCCTTTACGGATTTCTAAATACGTGTTTTAAAATTTTTACCTGTCGCGCAGGGTGTACAAAGGGTCACCTCCTTTCTCTGTGTGCGCGGTGAGCAGGTTGTAAAAAAATAAAAACCCGAAAGCACAGTTCATACTTTCGGGTTTCCTTTGCAAAGATGGCGGGCCGGATGGTTCCGGCCTTGTCGGCCACAGGGTTTTTTAATACTGTGGCTCGGAATCCCGTACGGCATATTTTTTTGTGTTTCACTCCGCAGCATGCAAACCCTGCCGAAAGCAGGGCCGCATGCGCGGATGGATAAAATGACACTGGGCCTGGCACTGGAAAGGTTTTGGGTTGGTTTACTGTTTTTTTTAATCAGTACGTGCCGCGAAGTTCCAGTGGCATTTTCAGGAGGATGGGCAGTCGCTCCTGGTTCCTAGCTGTGTAACGCGCCTTTCTATGATCAGGTTTATGAAAGGTGTGTGCCTTTTTCGTTTTGTCAATTTCATGTATCTCAATAATCGTACCAAGTACTGCTGCTTTATAAATGGTTGAAATTAGTATGCAAATCGAGACTAAGGGAAATTTTCGGGTTGATAATTGACCAATATTGGTCATTTGTGATTATTATTGGACAAAAAAGAGGGATTGTTGCTTGCTTCCAGGGCAGGGATGTGAGATAACTAACAAGAGACAGATCACCACACACTAGGCGCGCATATCATGCCGGAAACGAACCTCGAGCACTGCCGGACGCTCCTGCAAATCACCAACGCCATCATGCGGCACAGGACCCGTAAGGGTCTGTTCGGTGAGATTACGTCCGTGCTGCAGCCCCTGCTCAATTTTGACCGCATCAGCATTATTATCAACAGGCCGGGCAGCCGGAACTGGGACTATTTTTCTCCCGCCCTGGGGGTTAATATCCCGGAGTTGCACAACAATACCCTTCCGCCCCGCAAGGCAATTGTGCCCGGAAGGGTCATGGTTGAAAAAAAGACCATGCTTGTAGACCTGCTGCATGAGCCTCTGTTGCCCGAAACCAAAATGCTGCGCAATGCCGGCCTTAACTGGTTTATATGCAGCCCGCTGCTGATGCGCGACCGCGCAATCGGGTCGATGCAGTTTTTTTACCGCGATGCCGTGCACCTTGATGAAGAGAAACTCGATTTTTTTGAAAAAGTGGTGCAGCAGGTCGCCCTGGCGGTGGACAATATGCTGGCATACGAAGAGCTCGAACAGCTCAGGGACAACCTTGCCGAGGAAAAGGATTACCTCCGCAAGGAGATTGAAGCGCTGGACGACTCCCGCGATATCGTCTATGCCTGCCCGGAGATGCGCACCCTTCTGGAGACCATTGAAAACGTAGCCACCACCGACACAACGGTTTTAATAACCGGCGAGACCGGCACGGGCAAGGACCTGGTGGCACGCAAGATCCACGCCCTGAGCGAGCGGGGAAGCCATATATTTACCAAGGTCAACTGCGCGGCGCTGGTGCCCACCCTTATCGAGAGCGAACTGTTCGGCCACGAGCGGGGGGCTTTTACCGGGGCCTCGGCACGGAGGGTCGGCCGGTTTGAAACCGCCGATAAAAGCACGCTCTTTCTTGACGAAATCGGCGAACTGCCTTTGAACACCCAGGCCAAGCTGTTGCAGGTGCTGCAGGAGGGGGTATTTGAGCGGGTCGGCGGAACAGCTTCCATCAAAACCGATGTCAGGATTATCGCCGCAACAAACCAGGACCTGGGCACCATGGTTGCCGAGAAAAAGTTCAGGGAAGACCTCTTTTACCGCTTGAATATTTTCCCTATACACGTACCGCCGCTTCGGGAGCGGACTGAAGACATTCCGGTGCTGGGAAAGTATTTCGGCGACCAGTATTGCAAAAAGTTGCACAGGCGGCGTCCGCACATGGACCGCGAGGCGGTTGAGCTGCTCATGCAGTATAACTGGCCGGGCAACGTCAGGGAGCTTCAAAACTTTATAGAGAGAATCATCATACTCAAGCCGGGTAAAACAGTGACCCGGCAGGACATCCTCTCGGTTCTCAATCCTCCCCTCGAGCACGAAAGCGGCAACCTTTCCATGCTGGACATCGAGCGGGCCCATTTGCAAAAGGTGTTGCGCAAGACCAGCGGGAAAGTGTCGGGCAGCAACGGAGCCGCTCACATGCTTGGCATGAAACGTTCAACCCTGCAATACAAAATGAAGAAGTTGGGAATCAATCCCGCCGATTATAAATAGCGGTCTGTGCTGCTCGTGGCCGGGTTGTTACTGAGAGCCTTTAGAGTAGCCCTCGAAAATGGTGCGGCCAGCCGTGTAGAGGAGTTCTTCTTCCATTTTCCTGATATGTTTTTGAATTGACCCGTGAAAAAACGGACGCTGGTCTTTGGCCTGCTCAAAGACCGACAGGGGCAGGTACTGTTTCTCAAGGCCCAGCGTCCACATAAGCGAGGTTTTACCCCGGTTGCGCTGCGGGTTTGCCAGCAGTACGGTTGCGGAAAAGAGGTCTGCATGCGCGGCGACAAAGGTTTGAAATTTCCGGGTGGGTCGTATGTCACCGAGAAGGTCGGTAAACTCATTGAAGCGTTTAAATTTTTTATTGTACACTCTGCCTGCAAACAGGTGTTCGTAGGGCTCATAGTATTCCCGCGCGGGGTAATTCTGAACCAGGTGGTCTTTCTGCAACACCGTGTAGATGGCGTGATCCAGCGTGCCTTCCGGAGGAATGTCCGGTACATCAAATTGAATGCCCGGGAACCCGATGTAGAGTTTTCCAATCCGGCTTTTAATGTTCCAGTCCCCTTTGTTTGAGGGTGAGATATACTTCAGTTTAACCAAATCCCTGCCCCGGTGGAGTTCGGAGGCCTGCTCTCTGCTTTGGGCCGGAATGCCTGAAAGCAGCACGGCAACCTCACCGCCGATTTCGGGGTCGAAGAGCAGCGGGGTCAGGGCCGTGCAGATTTCCCGCAGGGTGTATTTTTTAAAAAAAGCATACGCCTCCCCGGTAAGTACAACTTCCTGAAACGGCCCGTACCGGTAGGTTGAATCGGCAAACTTTTTAACTTCCCACTTCTTGTGGTATTTCAGTTTTTTCAGCAGTGGTTTTTTCAGGGCCCGGAATTCATCCTGAATCTGGATAATGACGTCAACAGGGGATTTGCCGGGCGGAATCGGGGTAGGGGTGCCGAAAAGCTGTTGTTCACCGGCTGCTCCACAAGAAGTCATGAGTGAAGCGTATAGCAGGATTACCAGCGCAAGCAGGAACGGTTTGTTTTTATAAAACACCATTTCCCGATACTCCTTAATGCATTTTCTTTATTGCTTATGGTCGCTCACTATCGATTCCGACAATCTGGATTTAACTTATAGAACAATTTTTTGATAGAGTAAAGGCAGGGCCGTAAAGCCTCGACTTTTTTATGAAAATAATGGAAAAGAAAGGGACTCAATTGCGTTATTGCTCGCCGCTTATTATGTCAATATTAAACGGACGTCCCTGATTCAATTCCATTAGACTTGATGCCTACAAACTGAGATCGCGCGGTATTGCCGTTACCGACAATATAGGATTTTAAATCTAACTTATCCGCTGAAAGATCGGTCAACTCATTATCTACAGCAAGATTTGACCTTGCGAGAAGAGGCAAAAAAGTATTTTTTACAAATCCGTCAATTTCTCTTTTTTTATCCTTATAAAAATAAACATTTGGTTTTCCCAACTTATCAAGCGAATAGCTCAGAATTTGAGTTTTTCTGTTAAACTGTTGTCTATCTTTTAAGCTAAACTTATGTTCAAGTAAAAAACCAAATAATTTGCTTTCTTTTAGATAATAAGGCTTAGTGATTATTTCGGAAATACCTTCTTTGAATTCTTCAACAACAAAGCATACTTCTTTACGGGAAAATTCTTTTACTGGTAAATTAAAGGCTGGTTTTGAATTATTATTTTTTAGCAGGGCTATCAAATTTTGATAAATATAATAAACACTCAGGACCGGATTGAGTTGAAAACTGCACGAATATTTGCTGTATCCTTCCTTGTTGGCTAAGGACACGTCAAATAACGACCATTCCTCATCGCCTTCTCGCCTAGGAAGTTTTATACGGTAGTCGTTGTCTGTTTTTTCCTCTGAACTATGAGGAACGATTTTTCTATAAACAGTAAGATCCTGATCCTGAAGGGATAAGGGTACGAAATTTAATTTTAATTTTTTCATATATTATCCATTAAAAAGCAGCCAATTCGATAAACCATAAGTAACATCAGCTAACGACACTGTCAATTCTTGATCTGAAGCACCCTTTAGCAATATGTAGTCCTTATTATTCAAGAATTGCTTTTGCATATCCCAAAAATTCCTCATGAGGAGTTCTTGAAGCTTGCCACCTTTGTGTATAACCATCAGGTCTATGGCGTTGATTAGCATGAGTTAATAGGATTTTATCTTTAGCACGAGAAACACCGACAAAAAAAGCACAACGTTCCTCATTCTCATTGCCCCAGAATATTTCCTCCTCAACTGCCATAAAGATCACGTTGCGGAACTCCAACCCCTTACTTTTATGAACTGTCAAAATACGCACTGCCCGGTCATCCGAAAATCGATTAAGTGTTTTGATAAGTACGGGTTCATATACAAGCAACTCGTTAATTCTTGCAAATGTATCATCAATAACGGACTGTAGCCTAGACTTGGTTTCATAGTCAGAAGATAGCGCAATTAAAGTTGGCTCGCCAACTCGCTCCAAAAAGCGTTCTGCGAATTCCCATCTATTTGGGAAACTCAAATCACTTTTATCTTTTATAGCTTCTTCACGCTCTGCCCTAATAAAACTTTGCCAATCTGAGTATATAACCGTCTGTTCTTCATCCTCAGAAAAAGGAACAAGCAACCTCATTAACCTCTTCCAAGCTTCAGGTTCTCGGTTCCCAAACAGGCACAATAGATAGTCAATAATTAGACGGGCGGCAGGTTCTACAGAAATATCCTGCAAAGCTTGCTCATTCCTGTATGGAATGGAATATTGTGCCAACTTATCCATAATTTGTTCAGCATACAAATCTATCTGTTTAGACACCAAAATGGCAATTTCTGATAGTGGGATATTATCCTTGTGTATCCATGTAGATATTTGACTAACTAAGAATTCCGCTTCTTCCTGATTATCGCTGAATGAACAAATATGAATTTCCCCACCTTCTCCTGTAATTTGATTTTCCGGCATTACTGATGCAGGATCTAACTTATTAATTATTTCGTTTTGCATTCTCAGCAGCTGAGGCTTTGACCTGAAATTACGATACAAGTTTAATTGTTCCGCCTCAAAATCCTCTGAAAATGTTAAAAAAATACCCTCCAACGCCCCGGCCCAAGCCATTATTTTTTGTTTTGTATCACCTACAGCTGTAAGACGAATACCTGTGTTTTGAAATGCTTTTTTGGCCAAATTGTATTGCACTTTTGTACAGTCTTGAAATTCATCTAGAAAAACATCGCTATAGGTTATTCTAAGAGCGTTTCGTGCAACCTCAGAATCTCCCAAAATTTTGATCGCAAGTGGCACCATGTCCATAAAATCGATCTGTTTGCCGAATACTCTTGGGCTACCAATTGTATATCCAGGTTCTAAATAATCCTGACCAGTCAAGACTGGTCGAAACTGATCAATAACCCTCTTGGCAAAAGCATGGAATGTATAACTATCAAAACGTGAGGCAAGCTCTGAACCACATCTACGGTGGACGCGTTCCTTGAGGTTACGACTGGCATCAACTTTAAAAGAAATTGCCAATATACGCTTAGGATAGCGGCAAGTTCCGGTGCGGAGCAAAAAATCTGCGCGTTGAGCTAACATTTCTGTTTTCCCAGCACCAGGGCCTGCAGTTAGGGCTAAACTCCGAACAGATTCCATTGCGGCTCTATGCGCATTGGGCTCTAATATGAGACCATCGGCAGGTGCCCATTTGTCATTATTTATCACTCTGTAAACTCCGAAAGCATATCAATTACGGCTTCAATCATTTTGTCAAGTGATTGAGGCATATCAGCTAACAATTGCTCATTTGTAAGATTAGCAAGAGCATTAATGTGTGCTGCTGGTTTGCTGCCAAGTTTGAACAGTTTATGATAAGAACAAAAGAGTTCTAATTCTTCATCCTCATATTGCGAGGTATCCCCTCGTTTTTTTCCCAATACAGACTTTATATCACTTGGTTTTGGATTAGTTCGATCGTCATCCTCAATCTCATAAGCATCAGAGAAGCTGTAAATCATGGCAAAATCTAAATCCAGGGGACAAGAGAAAAACACACATTGTTTTTCCAATTTTTCAAAATAGTTTTCATATTCTCTAACGTGATCTTCCTCACTATCCCACCTTGGGATACCGAAGTCTTTTGGAAGTTTCTTAGCAGGATTATGCAATTTGAACTGATCATTAACATATTTTATACGACCCCATCCGCCTTGGTATCGACCTACATCAAGATCCAAAAGAGTAACATAAGGAATATTCAGACTCTCAAGCAAACGCCAGAAATGATTTACATGCCTTCCGCCAAGCGGAGCTACACTTATAGCCGCCTCATCAGCAGGTATTCCTTTTGCCTCAAGCAGTCGGGGTATAACAATTTCCTCGCTATCGCCTTCTCCAAGTATGACAAGCCTTGAAAAATAAATTTCAGGAAATGCCTTTACAGCCTGGATAACAAACTTATGAGCTTCATCTGTTTCTTCAGGAAGTATGATCTGGGCGATGTCTGTTGTACGTTCACTGTTTAATCTAAGGTATCGAATTTTTACCGGTTCAATCCTATGCAATATTGAGGGAGCATGTGTAGCAATGACAGCTTGAGCATCTGCATTACTTGTAACTTCTTTCAGGGCATTTACAATTCGCCCTAAATAACATGGAGATAAACTATTTTCAGGCTCTTCAATAGCAATTAATGTAAAGACTGGAGGATGGAGCTTGTCAATATCGAAAGAATCGTCGCCTCCTAAAACAGCTCTGCCTATAGCTTGTGACGAAAGAACTAATGACAGGTACAGCATCGATTTTTGCCCGTCACTTAAGCGCAAAAAATCGACAAACGGTTCTTCATGACCAGGACTGAATGATACTGAAAGATGACGTAACAATGACTCTATCTCGCTTGAAGCAAACGTGATTTTAGGATCGTTAAAATATTCTCCTTTATGAAAAATTTCCCATGAATTCTGGATGCTGGTACTTAATGCATCCACTGAGGGATTATTTGATAGGCATTCACTAATTTGATCAGTATGAGTTTTTATTGTTCCACGCTCTGTATCCCAATTCGCAGCTCTCAATAATCGACCTAAGAGTGCATTAGTACTAAAAGTTATATGTTCTGAGGGATCGCGCTTTGCTGGCAAATAGTGAACCTGTATATTGTTACGCTCGGAACGTGGAACTTTAGCCGTGTTTGCAGGGGCTCCATGCTCATCCAAATCAAGGACATAGACAAATGATTCCTCGATATCGCTATCTAAACCCATTGAAGCTTCAAGTCGAAAACGTACACGTGGCGTCTCTTCACCTTCATCAAGCCGCATATGTGAGAAATGAGGAGGAACAGTCGTGCTATCCTCGTTATTTGAGAGTTCATCGAAAAAGAAATCAGCTTCTATCCATAAGAGCCTTTCTTCTGGGATCTCATCTTCGTCTTGAGGAATATGAAAATCTGTTTTCTTGATTCTTCTCAATGCCGGATTAAAAGAAAACATCCGACAAAGCGCTTGTAAAACTGCTGTTTTACCGGAACCATTAGAGCCAATTAGAAAGGTAATGTCTTCAAAGGAAAGGTCTGTAGGAGCCTCACCAAAACTGATAAAATTTGACAAACGAATATTGGATAGTTTCACTTTCTCAATAGCCTCATATGGAAAAGTTAGGGGTATCCCTTAAATTATTTAAGTAACCATATTCGAAAATCTGATAGCCATTCTTTTGAGCTATATCTTCTCCCCTTGTTTAACCGCATAGCTGATTATAAAAAAGGGACAGATTTATTTTTCCGGTAAAGACCCTTAGCCTATTTGGTACGATAAAATCAACCCATATCATAAATTGTCGGACAAGAAAATAAGTAGAAGTGCTCATATGTAAACGGGTGAAAGTTGGTCTAGTGTGACGAGGGAGAACTAGGGTACGCCCTTTAATATGTAAATGCAGGTAGTCTGTTTTTGCCCACAAAAAAAGCACCTGGAATTGCTTCCAGGTGCTTTTTTTATCTTTTGGTAGCGGGGATTGGATTTGAACCAATGACCTTCGGGTTATGAGCCCGACGAGCTACCAAACTGCTCCACCCCGCACCATGTGTGTTTCAAGGTATCAAATAAGTATATAAGAATACTTGATTATGTCAAGGGCTAAATATTTTTTTATGCGTTTTTGAGATATTCTTCCACTTTTTCAACGATTTCCGGCGGTGCGGGCACCACTTTGCGGTCGGTATTGACAAAGGCATGCACTGTATGGCCTTCGGCCAGCAGTGCACGGGGCTCTTTGCGGTAGATTTTGTGGTCGAGCCGGATGCTGGCTTTTTTCATGAAACCGATGGTTGTTTCGATTACCACCAGGTCGTCGTAGCGGGCCGACTCGCGGTAGCGGCAGTTGACCTCTTTTACCGGGGTGAAGATGCCCTGGTCCTGGAACTGCCGGTACGGCAGGCCCATGGAGCGGAACAGTTCGGTCCGGCCGCGCTCAAAAAAATCGAGATAGCGTGAGTAGTAGACAACATCAAAGGGGTCGCTGTCGCTGTAGATGACCCGGTATTCGGTAATGTGAGGCTGCATGTTGAAAAATTTCTCTGTAGTAATATTTATGAGTTGTTTTATGTAATTCACCACCCGCTACGCTCAAGGACACCCTTCGACAATGCTCAGGGCAGGCAGAGGTCGCAGAGGAGAAACCATTTTTACTTTGTCGGGAGACACGTTCGACAAGCTCAGTGCAAGTTTGACAAAGTAAAAGGCACCCAGGGCTTCGCCCTATGTCCGGGGGGCTAATTTTTTTGAATCAGGCGCGACATCAGTTTCCAGCCTTCGGCAACAAACACGCCGCTGTCTTTTGCATCCTGCTCGCAGTAGGTTCTGCTTTGAGCGGAATCCTTCTTCAGATCATCGGACGAGCAGAGTACAAAGGGCACCGGATCGGAGGCATGGGTTTTAGTGGCAAGGGGGGTAGGGTGGTCGGGCATGAGCAGCACCCGGAACGGTTCACCCGATTTTTCAAGTCCCTCAAGCACCGGCTTGACGATTTTAGTGTCAAAATCCTCAATGGCGGTGATCTTTTCACCGAAGCTTCCTTTATGGGAGGCCTCATCCGGCGCCTCGACATGCAGGTAGACAAAATCGACGGTTTCAAGGGCCGTGAGGGCCGCCTGCACCTTGCCTGCGTAGTTGGTATCCAGGTACCCGGTGGCGCCGGGAACATTAATGGAACTCAGCCCCGCACTGATCCCCAGGCCTTTCAGCAGGTCTACAGCAGATATTACGCTGCCGTTGACGCCGTAGGTTTCTTCAAAGGATGGTATCTTCAACGCTTTGCCCTGGCCCCAGAGCCAGATTGTGCTGACCGGCTTTTCGCCCCGCTCGATTTTTTGGCGGTTCAGGTCGAGAGATGCCAGGATATCACGGCTTTTGTCCATAAGCTGCCGCACGGTATCGGCTCCCTCGCCTGCGGGCAGGTGCTCGTCGATCTGCCGGTCGGAAATATCGTGGGGCGGGGTGGTTTTCATGGCGTCGATACCGTTCTTCCATACCATAAGATGCCGATAGCTGATTCCGGGGTAGAAGGTTATGGTATCGGAGTCAAGCTGTGCTTTCAGGGCTTCGATAACCACGCGGGCATCGTCGGTTGCAATATGTCCGGCACTGTAATCGTCCATAACAGTGCCGCCGTCTTTTTCAACAAGGGTTACCAGGTTGCAGCGGAAGGCCACATCGCTGGGGCCGAGCTCTACGCCGATGCTTGCGGCCTCAACCGGGGCGCGGCCCGAGTAGTACTGCAAAGGGTCGTAGCCCATAACGGCCAGGTTGGCAACATCGCTGCCGGGGTCCATGCCCCCGGGGATGGTTGCGGCCAGGCCCAGCTCGCCTTTGGCGGCCAGCAGGTCCATGGTGGGGGTGGCGCTCAGTTGCAGCGGGGTTTTGCCGTTTTTCTCTTCAATGGGGTTGTCGGACATGCCGTCGCCCAGAAGCACTATATGTTTCATGGATTCCTCACACATTGTCTTTATAGTAAAGGTATTCATATTACTGGAGCGGCCCGGGTTTGTCAATATCATGAAATCCCTTGCGTATACAGACCATATCTGTTAGATGATTAAAGCATTATGAGTATCTGGCAAGCAATCTTTTTAGGCGCGATTCAGGGGTTGACCGAGTTTTTACCCGTCAGCAGTTCCGGGCACCTGGTGCTGTTTCAGCATCTTATGGGCATTCGGGAGCCGGAGCTTCTTTTTGATACGGCGCTTCATTTCGGCACGCTGCTGGCCCTGCTGATTGTTTTCCGGCAGGATGTGCTTCATCTGTTGCGTACCTTTCTATCGCTTTTTTCCCCCAGACAATTGAAAATGCTCCCGGAGCGATACCGGCAGGATGAAAACGTGCGCCTGCTGGTGCTGATTGTGGTGGGAACCATCCCGACCGTAGCGCTGGGTGTTGCCTTTAAAGACCTGTTTGAACAGCTCTTCTCCTCGGTGGGCGTTGTCGGCTTCACCCTGTGTATAACGGGTACGCTTTTACTTTTTACCCGGAAGTTTCCGGGCGGTCGGCGCGATATCATGCAGGTGGTGCTTCTACAGGCCCTTGTCATCGGGTTTGTGCAGGGCCTGGCCATTACTCCCGGCATCTCGCGCTCCGGCTCCACCATAGCAATAGCCCTGTTCCTGGGGATCGAGCGCGAAACCAGCGGCCGTTTCTCTTTTCTTTTGTCCCTTCCGGCGGTGTTCGGGGCTACACTGCTCAATTTTTCCACCACCATGGTGCCGGACCACCAGGTAAGCGCCATTGTTTTGGGCACCCTGGCAGCACTCATAACCGGCTATGTGTCACTGGTGTTCCTGCTGAAACTCATAAAACGCGGGAAGTTTTACCTGTTTGCGCCGTACTGTTTTCTGGCCGGTGGGGTGGCCCTTGTGTGTGCATTTCTTTAAGGGGCGTTGGCGGAAAACCTTACCCATTTGCGGCTCCTGCCTTGACAAATACATCGGACATAGGATATTCTGTGGCACTGTTAAAACCATGATATATAGCCCCATACAGGCATAATTAAGACAAGTGGAGTTTGTACTATGAAGAAAATATCTGTCGGCATTATCGGTTTCGGCACAGTCGGTACCGGGGTAGCTACTATATTAAAGAAGAACGCGGCCCTGCTTCGCCAACGGCTGGGTGCAACCATCGAACTGAAACGGATTGCCGATCTCGACATACAGCGTGACCGGGGTGTTGCACTGAAACCAGGCGTTTTGACCTCAGATGCCAATGAAATCATCAACGATCCCGACATCGATATTGTTGTAGAACTTATCGGCGGCACCAATGCCGCTAAGAAAATGACCCTGCAGGCCGTTAAAAACGGTAAGCATGTTGTAACCGCCAATAAGGCCCTGCTGTCGAAACACGGCCATGAGCTGTTCAGCGCCGCAGCCGAAAACGGGGTCGATATTGCTTTTGAGGCCAGCGTAGGCGGCGGTATCCCCATTATCAGGACCATTCAGGAGGGATTGGCTTCCGACCGTATCTTGAGCTTTTTCGGTATTCTGAACGGAACCGCCAACTACATCCTCAGCCGTATGACCGATGAAGGCGGCGATTTTCAGGACATTCTCAAGGACGCCCAGGAAGAAGGCTACGCCGAAGCAGACCCCACCTTTGATGTTGAGGGCATAGACACCATGCACAAGCTGTGCGTGCTCATCGGGCTTGCCTTCGGGAAAAAAGTCTCCGAGAAAAAAATATATACCGAGGGGATTTCCAAGATAACGCCCCTGGATATAGAGTTCGCCCGGGAACTGGGATACCGGATCAAGCTGCTTGCCATCTGCCGCGGTTCGGAAAAAGGGGTCGATGCCCGTATTCATCCCACCCTGATCCCCGAGGGTCATCTGCTGGCACAGGTAAACAACACCCTAAACGCCGTTTTCCTGCAAAGCGAAGACCTGGGGCCCACAATGCTTTATGGCCACGGGGCCGGCATGATGCCCACCGGCAGTGCGGTTGTGGCCGACATCGTGAGTCTGTCCAGGGATATCGTTAAAAATACAGCCAACCGGGTACCCTATCTGCCGGTTAATGGGAAGAAGAAGGCCGGAGAAATCGCCATCAAGCCCATAAAGGAAATAGAAGCACGCTATTACCTGCGCTTTTCAGCCATCGATAAACCGGGGATTCTCTCGCAAATATCGGGTATTCTGGGAAGGAACAACATCAGTATCTATTCCGTAGTGCAAAAGGGCCGCCGCATGCGGGGCGGGTCCGTGCCCATTTTTATGCTGGTGCATGAGTCGAAAGAGTCGGATATCCAGAAGGCCCTGAAGCAGATCGACCGGCTGTCCATCCTGCGACAGAAGACCATGCTCATTCGAATCGAAGAAGGACTGTAGGCTGTCGGAGAACGCCCATCTACAGGGAGCCCGATCCTATGAGGCTAAAGACGGCTTGGGCTCCAATTCCTCTTAGATTAGTAAAACTTTTCAACCCAAGACTTTAATCTGTGCCCTGAGAGTTTTTGCGTTTCGGGGAGAATACGCTAATAAGACGCTTCGCGCCTTCTTCCCCTTTTCTTTGTTCGCCCCAAAGAAAAGGGGGAAAAGAAAGGGCGCCCTGCAACTCGTCCCGCCTCCGGCGGGATACCCTCGCGGCACGCTTTCAGTCGGCGGGTCAACAAACTCGCCCTTGAAAAGCGGGGCTCAAACATGTCGACCCTTATCTCCTCCTGAATTCGTTGCACTCGGCTGCGTTGCAACGGGATTAAGCAAGCCCGTAGCTAATCAACGGTAACTACATTTGTTACTCAATGCCCCTGTCCTTCGATAGTGATTATCAGGCAACTCCTTGGTATGTTTCCTAAACACTTTGCCCTGGGGTGGTTGTACGTCGCAGTGACGAAGGATGAGTGTAACGCAGAAGATGGATGCTTTCCGATAGCCTCCTATTACCCTTTTTTGAGGATAAGGCAGGCCCACTCCTCTTCATGCAGTTCCTTTTGCAGGCTGACTTCCGGAACGAAGGCCGCGATAACCTCGGGGGCTTTTTCAATAAGAATGCCGGACAGCACCAGGAATCCGCCGGGCTTCATGCGGGCAACAAGCAACTCTTTCATATCAATGAGAACATGGGGCAGGATGTTGGCCACCACTATATCATAAGCACCTTCCAGCTTCTTTAAGGGGGTGGTACTGAGCGTGACGTTTTCGGAAGCTTTATTGTTCTTCGCGTTTTTCACAGCGCATCCCACGGCCAGGTGGTCGTTATCAATCCCCTCGACCCGCCCCACGCCAAGCAATGCTCCTGCAATGGCCAGAATGCCGGACCCGGTTCCCACATCAAGAAGCGTGCTGCTTGCCGGTGCTTGCAGCGATCCTGTTAGATCCTCGATTGCTTCAAGGCACATGCGGGTGGAAGGGTGGGTGCCGGTGCCGAATGCCATGCCCGGATCAAGCTCGATTACAACCTCGTCATCATGTTTACGGTAATTCCTCCATGATGGCTTGATAACGATACGCCGGGTAACTTTTATTGGTTCAAAAAACGATTTCCATTTTTTGTTCCAGTCTTCATCGGGGATACTGTCAATGGCCAGTTCCGAGCACAGTTCCTGCGGGAGCGATTCGTTCAATGCCGTCAGCACCCCCCGTATGTTTTCCAGACACGACGCAAGTCCGGCGTCGTTTTTCAAATATGCTTTCAGGGTAAGCATCTCAGGGTTTGTGGTGCATGCTTCTTCCACAATGCCGTTGCTGCCCTGCTCAATCAGGTGTTCGGCAACCTCATCGGCATGTTTTTTAGATACGGTAACCGTTAATTCACTCCATTCCATGTTTTTTTTTGCCCTTGCTCTGTATATTCAACTCATTGTTCATTGTAATATTATTTATGGAGACTGAGCTGCGGATTGTACAAAATCTCGCGCAAAAGCAGGCTGGGAAGCAAAATGCAGGTGCAGGTATCCGGCAAGAACGCTGTGCATCCGGTATCCTTCCAGAAAAGAGTCCATGTTTCGTTTGCGGTTCACGGTGAAGCAGCGTTGAATGTCGGCGGGCATCTCGGAAATATCTGAATAATGAAATTCATGTCCCCTGATGGTTTGTCCCTTTGCGAGAAACGGGCAGGTGTCCGACGCTTCGGCTTCAACATATCCCAGGCGCTGAAGTTTGGAACGCATAAAGGCCTGGGCCGGAAAAAGCCCTGCCATGTCGAACCGGTTGCCCTCCGGGTCTGAAATTGATTGCAGCAGGTACAGGAAGCCCCCGCATTCAGCATACACCGGTTTCCCTGAGGTGCAGGAGGCCTGTACCGACTGCCGCATAGCGCTGTTTTGGCTGAGTTGCCGGGCATGGAGTTCGGGATATCCTCCGCCCAGATAGAGCCCGTCGAGGGTGTCGGGCAGCGCGGGGTCGTGCAGGGGGCTGAAATACACCAGTTCGGCGCCGTAATGGGCCAGCAGGTCGAGGTTGTCCTGATAGTAAAAACAGAATGCTTCGTCCCGGGCAATGCCGATTCTGGCGATTTTATTTTCAGGGCTCTGTGTCGACTCGGGGGAAACGTTGAGTGCAGAGCCGGACTCGAAGCGCCCGATTGCGGCAAGGTCTACGGTTTTACCAATCCGCTGTGCAAGAGTGCCGATGGTGTCGACAAGGTCTTTCTGTTCATGGGCCATTACCAGCCCGAGATGCCGTTCCGGCATCTGCCAGGCAGGGTCCCGGGGAATGTATCCAAGAGCATTCACAGAACATTTTTCAGCAACCCCCTGCCTGAGCATCTCGAAGTGGCGCTCCCCCGCGACCCGGTTGAAAAGCACTCCGGTCAGGTTGAGGTCCGGGTCGAACTGCTGGAACCCCAGCACGACGGCCCCTGCCGTGCGGGCAAACGAGCCGCCGTCAATGACCGCCAGCACGGGCAAGTCCAGCCACTTGGCTATCTGGGCTGTGGATCCATCGTCTCCGCCGCCTGCGTACCCGTCGTAGAGGCCCATAACACCCTCTACAATTGCAATGTCGCAGTCCCGGGTGTGTTGTGCAAACACCTCCAGGCAGGCCTGCCGGCCCATCATCCAGCCGTCCAGGTTGCGGGACACGCGGCCCGTTACCGCATGGTGAAAACCGGGGTCGATGAAGTCCGGACCGACCTTGAAGCACTGGACCCGTAGCCCCTGGTCTTTGAAAGCCCGGGCAAGTGCGAGGGTAATGGTGGTTTTGCCGACGCCGCTGCGCTCGCCGGCAATAACGAATCCCTTCACGAGTTTACGGCCCCCATAACCATCCACGTTTTTTTTCCGGAAGCAGGGAGGGCCGTTTCCAGCCCAGCACGATTGAGGCTTTAGCTGTTGTGCCCGGGGAGGCAGTCAAAGCGCTTTGTTGCGCCCAGACAAGCACCTGTTGTGTCGTGTCTGCGGCCTGGTCAGGGGTTATGACCAGGATACCGATGCCGTTTGTTTTGGGTACGATATTGGCGAGCCACTGCGCGGCATTGGGCTGCTGCAGTTGATGCATGAGATATGACCGGCGGACGCGGTAGACCGCTTTGTCCGAGGCGGTAAAATGAGGCGGCTCATACATGGTCCAGCGTTCAAAGGTGCCCTGATTGTTTTTTACGGCAATCGAGTCAAGTTCGGCATTATTGCCGGACGAGATGTGCAGGATGAAATTGCCGTTTTGTTCCTCTTGGGGAAATGTGATGATGTATTTGTGCCAGCCCGAATTGCCGGACGGATTCTGCGTGCCCACCAGTGTGCCCGGGGCCGGTATGAGGTTTGTGAATTGCGGCGGGGCCGTAACGGTCGTACAGGCTAAAAGGGAGTCCTGCCGGATAGCATTTCTGTTGTCCCAGGAATCCGGTTCAGTGGTAACGCCGTTTGACAGGACGTTTTCCAGGCTGTTGAACAGCACATGTTTGTTGCCGAAGGCATTGCCCTCTATTTTGCTGTATGTATCGATGACGTTGCCGGTGACATGGGCTATTTTAAGCAGCACTTCGGCGGCACACAACTGCGGTGGTGCAACCGGGAGGGTGAGCAATGTGAACAGCAGGAACGCTAAAACCGGCTTGTGTTTCATTATAAACCTCTTTTAAAGCATGAAGGCATTGTTGTATCTTATTACAGATACAACAATGCCTACGGTTAGTAAAGAAGGAATTACGATTGACTCAGGAACAAAATGGACTAACGGAACTTAGCCTGAAAGAGAATTATTAGTAAACGTAGAATCCCGCGCCTTTGGACGTGGGATTCAATAAGTTTTTTGCGTTTCGGGGAGAATACGTTTATAAGACGCTGCGCGTCTTCCACCCCTTTTCTTTGTTCGCCCCAAAGAAAAGGGGGAAAAGAAAGGGCGCCCTGCAACGTGTCCCGCCCTAGGCCCAAAACAAACGAAGAATTCTACTGCGGCTGCCGAAATACACGAATCTCCTGCCTGTACTCCCTTCAGCCTCATCAACGTACTGTTTAGTACGATTCTTCGGCTTCCGGTCCGTGCAGCCTGTATCTCCGAGCATTTCAGCACCCTCGCTACGAATCATCGCTTGTTTTAGGCCTAAGCGGGATACCCTCGCGGCACGATTTCAGTCGGCGGGTCAACAAACTCGCCCCTGAAAAGCGGGGCTCAAACATGTCGACCCTTATCTCCTCCTGAAACCGCTGCACTCGGCTGCGTTGCAATGGGGTCAAGAAAGCCCGTTGCTCATCAACGGTAAATACTTTTAATATTCAGTACTGCATATATTACGGTGATGAATACCTGGTACGTAACCCGGCATATCACCCGGCGTCTGCTTCCTCCGGTTCTTTTTTCTTTTGTGCAGCGCCTTTGTTCCGGAAAAGCTCGCACATGATAAAAAGAGTTATGCCCACGCTGATTGCTGCATCGGCGACGTTGAATGCCGGCCAGTGATAGTTTTTCCAGTACACATCCAGAAAATCGATGACTTCACCAAGGCGAAAACGGTCGACGAGGTTTCCGACCGCTCCCCCGAAAATCAAAGACAGACTGATTGTTTCAAGGCGCTGGCTTTTTCTGGTCTGGAAAATCAAATAGCCGATGAGCAGCAGTGCCACGGCGGTTACCGCTGTGAGAGACAGTACCCGGTAGTCGTTGCCGATCTGCTTGAAAAGGCCGAACGCTATGCCGGTATTGCGAATATGAATAATATCGAAGAACCCGGGTATGACTTCCACTTTGGAATAGAGGGGCACCTTCTTGCAAATGAGATATTTGGTCACCTGGTCCAGCACCAGTGTGACGGAGGCTATCAGCGAGACCAGAATGTATTTATTTTTGTCGAATGTTTTCATAGCTCTTTTAGTGTGTCTGCCCGAAGCAGGCTGCGTGTTTCCTGATGATGTTCAGGGGAAGCTATTCCGCCTGGCTGTAGTGTGGAGACTGTAGTGCATCCGCACACCGGCGGCAGACATCAGGGTTCTGCTCGTATTCTTCGTCAGGGAAGATTTTCCAGCAGCGCCGGCATTTCTCTCCTTCTGCGCGGGACACGGTCACTTCAACGTCCTCCACCAGGGCTTCCATGCTTTCTTTGCCGCCCGCATCTTTTGCCGCAAGTTCGGCCCGGGAAACAATAAAAATGTCTGCGAGCTCTCCGGCATATCCCTGGAGCAGCTCATGCAATTTCCCGGGTGCCGTAATAATAACCGCCGCATCAAGGGAGTTGCCGATTTCCTTGTTTTCACGGGCAAGCTCGAGCTGTTTCAGCACGACTTCCCGGACTTTTAAAAGCGTGTCCCATTTTTCAACAACGGCCGGGTTTGTATACTCATCCCGGGCGGTCGGGAACGAGGACAGGTGAACGCTTTCGGCCTTATCTCCCGGCAGGAACGACCAGGCCTCATCGGTGGTGAAGGCCAGAACCGGGGCCAGCAGCTCAAGCAGGCTTTTTAAAATGATCTGAATCGTTGTCTGGGCCGCTTTCCTGGATGTGGATTCGGGTGCGGAGCAGTAGAGCCGGTCCTTCAGGATATCCAGGTAGACGGCGCTCATGTCGATAATGCAGAAGTTCAGAACAGTGTGATAGATCGTATGGAACTCGTAGCGCTCGTAGGCCGGTACAACCCGGTTGATAAGCTGGTTCAGCCGCGAAAGGGCCCACTGGTCGGCTTCCTGCAGCTCAGCATACGGCACGGCGTCTGTAGCGGGGTTGAAGTCGCCCAGGTTGCCCAGCATGAACCGGCAGGTGTTTCTGATTTTCCGGTAGGCTTCCGAAAGCCGTTTGAGAATATCCTGGGAGATACGCATATCTTCCTGGTAGTTTTCGGATGCCACCCACAACCGGATGATTTCGGCGCCGTACTGTTTGATGATTTTTTCCGGCCCGATGACGTTGCCTTTGGATTTGGCCATTTTTTCGCCCTTGCCGTCCACCACAAAACCGTGGGTCAGCACCGAGCGGTACGGGGCGCGGCCCCGGGTGCCGACCGAGGTCAGCAGCGAGCTCTGGAACCAGCCGCGATGCTGGTCGCTGCCTTCCAGGTACATGTCGCAGGGGCTTCCCAGTTCCGGATTGTTTTCACATACGGCCGAATGGCTTACGCCGGAGTCGAACCAGACATCCAGGATATCGGTCTCCTTGGTGAAATCCGTTGCCGTGCAGGCAGAGCAGCAGGTGCCCTCGGGCAGCAGTTCGGATGCTTCCCTGGTGAACCAGACATCGCTTCCTTCCTGCTCGAACAGGTCTGCTACATGGTTGATAACGCTGCGGTCGAGCAGCAGTTGATTGCACTCAGTGCAGTAAAAGGCCACAATGGGAACGCCCCATGAGCGCTGCCGCGAGATACACCAGTCAGGCCGGTTTTCCACCATGCCGTTAATGCGGTCCTTGCCCCAGTGGGGGATCCACTGAACGTTTTCAATGGTGTTGAGGGCGGTTTTTCTCAGGTCGTTGTTTTCCATGGAGATAAACCACTGCTCGGTGGCCCTGAAGATAACCGGTTTTTTGCAGCGCCAGCAGTGGGGGTACGAATGCTCGATGGCCTGTTCTTTCAGCAGCGCCCCGTTTTCCCGGAGGGTTTCATTGATCTGTTTGTTGGCCTCAAACACGAACTGACCCGCAAGCTCCGGGCCCACATCGTCGGTGAAGCGCCCCAGGTCGTTAACCGGTGCGTAGATGTCAAGGTCGTACTGCTTGCCGGCAACGTAGTCTTCCTGGCCGTGACCGGGCGCGGTATGAACGCAGCCGGTACCGGCTTCAAGGGTGACGTGGGTGCCCAGGATCAGCAGCGATTCGCGGTCGTACAGCGGGTGGCGGCATTTGAGCCCTTCAAGTTCCGATCCCTTGAACCGCTCCAGGATTTCAAAGCCCTGGATGTCGCAGACCAGCATGGTCTGGTTCAGCAGGCCTTCGGCCAGGATGAGCACATCGCTGCCGGCCTTGACCGCCACGTAATCAAAGTCGGGATGCACGCACACGGCCAGGTTTGCCGGCAGGGTCCAGGGGGTGGTGGTCCAGATCAGCACGGAAGCGTTCCGGCCTTTCAGTCCCGGGATTTTTTCGGCAATGTCTGAAACCAGGGGGAACTTCACATAGATCGAGGGTGAGGTTTCGTCCTGGTATTCCACTTCGGCTTCGGCCAGGGCCGTGCGGCATGAGGCGCACCACTGAATGGGCTTTTTCTGCTTGTAGAGGTTGCCGGTGTCGGCAAAGCGGCCGAACTCACGTACAATGGTGGCCGAATAGCTGTTATTCATGGTCAGGTATGGGGTGTCCCACTCGCCCAGCACGCCCAGGCGTTTGAACTCTTCGCGCTGGGTATCGACGAATGTACCGGCATACTCACGGCAGTTTGTGCGAATTTCAGCCTTGGAAAGCCCCTGTTTCTTTTTGCCGAGCTTTTTTTCAACATTGATTTCAATGGGCAGCCCGTGGCAGTCCCAGCCCGGAACATAGGCGGTTGAATGACCGGTCATGGTTTTGGACTTGATGATGAAATCCTTCAGGATTTTATTGAGGGCATGGCCGATATGAATATTGCCGTTGGCGTACGGAGGCCCGTCATGCAGGATAAACCGCTGTCCGTCGGTACCGGTTTTTTTGACTTTTTCATACAGCCGGCTCTTTTCCCAGTGTTCCAGCATTGCCGGCTCTTTATTGGGAAGGCTGGCCTTCATGGGGAAAGCTGTCTTGGGAAGATTTATGGTGTTTTTATTATAGTCCATCAGATTCTCCGAATATGCGTTGTATACCTGCTGTACGGCAGATACTAATGTGTCGATTTATAAATTTTTCAAAACCACGGCTCTTAGCCATCCTGGGGAAGAACGGGTGGTTTTTAACCTAGCCCTCCTACTTTGTCTTGCCACCTGCGGTGACAAGAGCTGCGCACTTTGTTCTTGCCTGCCCCAAAGAGCTGCAAGCGGTCAATCCGGAGGATTGACTCAAAGGAGGCAAAGAAAGGGCGCCCTGCAACTTGATCCCGACCAATGTCGGGATTGCCCTCGCGGCACGATTTCAGTCGGCGGGTCAACAAACTCGCCCCTGAAAAGCGGGGCTCAAACATGTCGACCCTTTTTCCTTCTGAATGAGTTTATCCTTGGGCGAAGCCGAAGGGCTGCACTCGGCTGCGTTGCAATGGGATTAAGAAAGCCCGTAACGTATCAACAGTAAAAGCTTTTTTTAAAGCAATGCTGCATGTACTGTTGCAGGGATTTTCAAGCATCCCTTCGGGATGCTTTCTCAAGACTCGCCCTATGGGCGAGGATTATTTCATGGTTTCAGTAAATTACTAAAATTAACATATGAATAAGTAAAGTCAAGAAAAAACCCGTTTATGCCGGTACTTAGGCGCTGTCGGGTATTTTTCTTGCCAAGGGTGCAAATACTGTGTTAAAAAATACTATTTATCACCGAAACCCGGCGACCGGTGAGCCGGAACCAGAGAACCGGACCGTAAACTCCATAAGGACCCAACGTACATGGACACACAATATAAACCGCATGAGATTGAAGAAAAGTGGCAGCGCTTCTGGGACGAAAATAAATCATTTGCCGTATCGGAAGACCCCGAAAAGGAAAAATACTATCTTCTGGAGATGTTTCCCTACCCTTCGGGGCGTATTCATATGGGCCACGTCAGGAACTACACCATCGGCGACGTGGTTGCCCGCTACAAGACCATGAAGGGGCTGAACGTTCTGCATCCCATGGGCTGGGACGCCTTCGGCATGCCGGCCGAGAACGCCGCGATCCAGAGTAAAAGCCATCCGGCCAAGTGGACCTACAGCAATATCGACATGATGCGGGAGCAGCTGAAACGCATCGGGTTCAGCTACGACTGGGACCGCGAACTGGCGACCTGCGACCTGATCTATTACAAATGGGAGCAACTGCTGTTTTTGAAGATGTATGAGCGCGGGCTGGCCTACCGCAAGAAATCCTTTGTAAACTGGTGCGACAAGTGCCAGACAGTGCTTGCCAATGAGCAGGTGGAAAACGGCTGCTGCTGGCGCTGCAAGGACGAAGTGCAGCTGAAGGAGCTCAACCAGTGGTTTTTCCGCATAACCGAGTATGCCGACGAGCTGTTGGAATCCCTCGACAGTCTCAGCGGCTGGCCCGAACGGGTTGTGACCATGCAGCGCAACTGGATCGGCAAAAGCTACGGAACCGAAATTGAATTCGGCATCGAGAATTCCGATGATGCTATCACGGTCTTTACCACCCGGCCCGACACACTGTACGGAGCAACGTTTATGAGCCTGGCGCCGGAAAACCCCCTGGCACTGAGCCTTTCAAAGGACACCGACCAGGAAGCGGCAGTGCAGGCCTTTGTGGAACGGGTGCTGAAGCAGGACAAGACCGTGCGCTCCTCCGAAGACCTCGAGAAGGAGGGTGTGTTTACGGGTGCCTACTGTATTAACCCGGTTACGGGCTTTCGGATGCCGATTTATGTTGCCAATTTTGTATTGATGGAATACGGAACCGGTGCGGTTATGGCGGTGCCGGCCCACGACCAGCGCGACTATGAATTTGCCCAGAAATACACTCTTGACGTCAAGGTGGTTATCCAGCCGGAAGGCGAGGAGCTGGACGCCGCTGCGATGACGGCCGCCTACGTAGACGACGGCGTGCTGGTGAATTCCGACCAGTTTACGGGCCGGAACAACCGGGAGGCCATGAAGGCCATTACCGAGTATCTTGCCGGGGAAGGCAAGGGCCGGCAGGCCATCAACTTCAGGCTTAAAGACTGGGGAATATCGCGCCAGCGCTACTGGGGCAACCCGATTCCGATGATTCACTGTGACGCCTGCGGTATTGTGCCGGTTCCGGAAAGCGATTTGCCGGTTGTGCTGCCCGAGGATGTGTCCCTGGAGGTTGTGGGAAAATCGCCCCTGGCAGAATGCGACTCATTTATGCAGACAACCTGCCCTACATGCGGCAAACCCGCCCGGCGCGAGACCGATACCATGGATACCTTTGTTGAGTCGTCCTGGTATTTTGCGCGGTATGCCTGCCCCGAGTTCGACCAGGGGCCCCTTGATGTCGACCGGGTGAAGTACTGGATGCCCGTTGATCAGTATATCGGCGGCATAGAGCATGCCGTGCTGCATTTGCTGTATGCCCGCTTTTTCACGAAAGTCTTGCGCGACCTGGGGCTGGTAGCGGTGGACGAGCCGTTTGCCAACCTGCTGACCCAGGGAATGGTCTGTATGGAGACCTACCAGTGCGACAAATGTGGATGGCTGTACCCGGAAGAGGTGCAGGACGGGAAATGCAGCACGTGTTCCGGCCCCGCCAGGATAGGGCGCACCGAGAAGATGTCGAAATCGACGCGCAACGTTGTCGACCCCGAAAGCCTGATTGAGCGCTACGGCGCGGATACCGCGCGGCTGTTCTGCCTGTTTGCCGCGCCCCCCGAGCGTGACCTTGAATGGAGCGACAAGGGCGTTGAAGGCTCATACCGCTTCCTGCTGCGGGTCTGGAGACTGGTGGCCGAGCACAGTGAGAAACTGTGCGCATCCGGCCAGGTTGCGTTTCAGGACGACCTCGCCGGCGATATCAAAGACCTGCGGCGCAAAACCCACCAGACCATTCAGAAAGTGTCGGATGATATCGATACCCGTTTTCATTTCAACACCGCCATCAGTGCTGTTATGGAGTTGGTAAACCAGCTGTACCAGTACGATGTCGCCAAAGACGACAATCCCATGCGGGTGGCCGCATTTAAAGAGGCCCTGGAAATGGCGGTGCTGCTGCTCTCCCCGATGGTTCCCCATATCTGTGAAGAGCTCTGGCAGATGATGGGCCGCGACGGCTGTGTTGCCGTGGCATCCTGGCCGTCATTCGACCCCGAGATAGCAAAAGCCGATGAGGTGGAAATCGTTATCCAG
Organism: Thermodesulfobacteriota bacterium; assembly: GCA_028282925.1. Lineage (GTDB taxonomy): Bacteria > Desulfobacterota > WTBG01 > CAIYCZ01 > CAIRTM01 > JANQGV01. The sequence goes on along the minus strand of JANQGV010000104.1, from coordinate 2,475 downwards.
GTCAACGGAAAGCTGCGCGGTAAAATTCTGACCGCCGCCGATGCGCCCGAAGATGAAGTGAAAGAGAAGGCCCTTGCCTGCGAGCAGGTCAAGCCGTGGCTTGAGGGCAAGGACATCAAAAAGGTTATCAGCGTGCCGGGCAAGCTGGTGAGCATTGTGGTTAAATAATCTGGTATAGAGGACGAAACGATGCGAAAAGGGTGTGTGCTGTTGGCTGTTGTGTTTCTGTTGGCCGTTGCCGGCGGTTGCGGCTACCGGCTGGCCCGTTATGATAATCCGCTTCTCAAAAACGTTCACTCCATTGCAATCCCCTACTTTAAGAACAAAACGTTTGAGCCCGAGGCCGAAGCCATCTTTACCTATGCCGTTGTGGATGAATTTATTGAAAGCCGCAAGCTTTCCGTTGTGGCAGAGGCCGAAGCCGATGTTGTTCTGTACGGGTCCATCGAACAACTGCGGGAAGATACCATTGCCTACAGCAGAGACGATAAGGCCCTTGAATACCGGGTGATTGTCGAGCTGGACGTGGAACTGCTGGAACGCTCGAGCGGCAAAGTGCTCTGGAAGCGCGATACGCTTCTCCATGCCGAAGAGTTTCCGGTAACAAGCGATTCCATCGCACGCTCTGAGGCGGCCAAGCGCGCCGCCCTGCGAGACCTTGCCGCGGACCTGGCAGAAAGGGTACACGACAGCATCATGCAGGGGTTTTAAATGCGCCCGGAAGAACTGCAGAAAGATATTGCCAAAAAAAACATTGCCCCGCTCTACTATTTCCATGGTGAAAACACCCATAAAACAGACGAACTGCTGCAGAAAATAACGGCGGTGCTTTTCCCCGCCGGCGATCCCGAGTTCGACAGCAGCTCTCTGGATGCCCAGGTGCATGCTCCCTCTGAGGTGCTTCAGTCTGCGCGTACCGTTCCCTTTGGTAATCCCAAGAGATTGACCGTTGTCAAGCAGGCCGATGCGTACAAAGAGGCGCAGTGGAAAAGCTTTGAAGGCTATTTTTCCAAGCCCTCCGTCTCGAGCTGCCTGATTTTTGTTGGAGAAAAATGTGCCCTGAAAGGCGCGCTGCTGAAACTGTTTCAGAAACAGGGCAAGACCGTGGCGTTCGACAATCCCCGCTGGGAGAGCCAGATAAAGGCCTGTATCCGGGAGGAACTGTCGCGGCATAAAAAAACGGCCACGGACGCGGCCCTGAGCTATATGGCCGATTCCATGGGCGGCGACGCGCAGATGATCAGCCGGGAAGTCGAGAAAATTGTTCTGTTCTGCCGCGAGCAGAAACGGCTTGATGTCGACGACGTGGCCGAGATCGTTTCCGGCGCACATACCGCCACGATTTTCAATCTTGTCGACGGTATCGGGGGCGGGCGCATTGATGATTCTCTCAAGTATCTCAATTCCCTGGTTGATGAAGGGGTGTATTCCCTGGTGATTTTAAAGATGATATCGCGGCAGTTCAGGTTGATCGGCCGGGCGCGGGAAGGAATGAATCAGGGTGAGGCCCCCGGCCGTATCGGACAGCGTATCGGTTTGAAGAATGAAAGGCTTGTCAAGAATATACTCAATCAGGCCAAAGGCTGGCCCTCGGATAAACTGGGCAGGGTCTTTGATGTGCTGTATCAGACGCACATGCAGCTTAAAACAAGCCGTGTAAAAGATGCCTTCGTTCTGGAAAACCTGTTGTTCCAGCTTGTGGCGCTTCGGCGTTAGCCGTTTGCCTGCAGAATCGTGTTTGCTCTTTTTGAGAGACGGGCAATTTTGCGGGACGCGGTCGTTTTCTTGATAACGCCTTTGCTTGCCGTTTTAGCAATAATAGAGGTCGTCTCGCTCAGTTTTTTCTGAATGGCGTCTTTTTCCTCTTTTGCTTCAATGGCCTGCAGCAGGGTCTTTACGGATGATTTCATCCTGGACTTTACGGCTTTGTTCTTGATGCGCCGAATCAGGCTCTGGCGGTGGCGTTTGATTGCTGATTTGTGATTTGCCAATGTATATCTCCTTTTAAGTAATTTATTGCAATCACTATTTTTAAACCAAAAATAGTAACACATTGATAAAAATTGTCAAGCATTTATGGAGCTATTATGTATCATGTTATATTTTCAACACATTTTGGCTGGTGCGGTATCGTGAAAACCGATCGTGGGATCTGCAGTATTGTTCTTCCGCAACGAAGCAAACAGTCGGTTGAGCAACAGATACGGGAGGAGTTCCCGGAATCGGTTTCGGCCCCCAAGAGATTTTCAGCCGAAACAGCCCTGTTTCAGGACTATTTTACGGGAGAAGCTCAAGAAGTGCCGTTTCCCCTCGATCTGCAGGGCGCGACCTCCTTCCAGCAACAGGTCTGGATGGAGGCCGGAAAAATCCCCTATGGTGAGGTGCGGACCTACGGTTGGATCGCCGCACGGCTTGGAAAACCAGGAGCCGGCCGGGCGGTGGGCAATGCCCTGGGCCGTAACCCCGTTCCGCTTG
>JANQGV010000091.1 GCA_028282925.1 Thermodesulfobacteriota bacterium | reverse complement strand
CGCGTCTTCCACCCCTTTTCTTTGTTCGCCCCAAAGAAAAGGGGGAAAAGAAAGGGCGCCCTGCAACTTGTCCCGCCGCAGGCGGGATGCCCTCGCGGCACGATTTCAGTCGGCGGGTCAACAAACTCGCCCCTGAAAAGCAGGGCTCAAACATGTCGACCCTTGTCTCCTCCTGAAATCGCTGCACTCGGCTGCGCTGCAATGGGATTAAGAAAGTCCGTAACTAATCAACAGTAAATACTTTCAATAATACAATGTTGTATATGTTATGGGTAATTATCAGGCACCCTTTGAGGTTCTCCCCTGGTAACGCCCTTTAGGCATAGATAATTCTTATAAATTCCATACAGAATATTAAAACAGTATCATGTTTCAAATATGGGTGCAACGGCGTCCTTGCAACACTCGGGCATCTTTGGTATTCTTAATTTTTGCAGAGATGTACATACCTTTTGAAGATACCGTATGGAAAAACTGCCGGGTAAAAAGATTTTTTTTGAGTCGATACTGCTGTGCATTATCGGCTTCGGTGTGGGGTTTGTGATAAACCGCCAGGTTGTTACGGACAGTTTTAACGGCAGCCTGGTTACCGCTATAAAGCAGCAACTGCAGGAAGAAATTGCACAAAAGGCCGGGCAGTCTCAATCCGAAGACGGCCGGCAGGCTATTGTTATCATAGATGCCGAAAAGGCAAAAGCGTGGTTTGATGACGGACAGGATCTTTTTATCGATGCCCGGCCGGATTATCAGTATGAAGCCGGGCATATTGCCGGTTCTGTAAACATTATCGGGAATACCCTGGAAGACCGCCTTGATGAATTGATGGACCGGGCATCCGGCGGGCGGCTTATTGTCTACTGTGTCGGGCCGGAGTGTCCCGAGGCGGTGGAACTGGCGGACTTGATGGTGGAGTTTGATCTGAAGCCGGTCTATGTGTATACCGGAGGGTGGGAACAGTGGTCGCAGCTTGGGTACCCGTCTGAAACGGGGAAGGAACTATGAACCTGCTGAACAATAAATTCCTGCTGTTTCTGGTGCGCCTGTTTCTGGGCGGTATGTTTATTTATGCGGCTGTGCCCAAAATTGTGGATCCCTTCAGTTTTGCCGTGGATGTGTACAATTACCGACTGCTGCCGGATTTTGCCGTGGGACTCATGGCGGCCGGACTTCCCTGGCTGGAACTTATAGTGGGAACCATGCTGATATTCGGCCTGCGAACACGTGCGGCGTGCTGTATCATTACGGGACTGCTGGGTGTGTTTACCCTTGCCATGTTTATTAATACCCTTCGCGGCATCGATGTTGACTGCGGCTGTTTTGTCAGCGACCGCAGCATCGGCTGGTTTGCTGTTGTTGAAGATCTTGTTTTTACCCTCCTTGGGTTGTGGTATCTTCAGAGAGCCGACGGTTTTTGGTGCCTGGAGCGGCTGGTCGTTCGGCGAATACCCGGCAGATAGCCCCTGGGAAACCAAAAAATAAGTATTCCTCTCCCCTAAATATAAGTATTTGTACGTATGGTATTTTTGTTTGTGCTGTACTACAATTATTTGTCCTCGAAACTGTCACCAGCATAAACATGAAAGATTTACGTATACCCAAACGGCTCTCAAGCGCCGACCATAAGATCGCCTATCTGATTGTGCAGGAGTTGCATGTGCACGGCAAGCTTGAGGAGTATCTGAGCACCCTGCCCGATACGTGCAGGCAGGTCCTGGAAATGCGTATCACTCCAGACCTGTTTTCAATGGACCAGATCAGCCGCGCACTTGGTCTTTCCCTGCAAGAGGTTGCGCAGCTCGAAAACGGTGCGCTTGAAAAGATACGTGAAAGATATCTCCTTGAGAATTCCCTTGATGATGTTTTAGACAAGTTCATAAAACTGCATAATCTGGCTTTGGCCGAGCGGTGAAGGACGTAACGGACAGCGCACAGCCTTGATATCCTCTGAAAATTCCATGGCTGCATTTTTTCTTTTGTTGAGATCAGCCTGCATGCTGCTCGTGATCCCCTGAAATTTGTATATCTTGACTTTCAGAGTGCAGTGTGAGAGGGTACTCCTATTGCATGCCATACGGCAAAAGACATGTAACCCGGGGCTTTTGTTGAGATATCCCGGGCTTTTTTTTAGAAAGGATTTGGTGTTATGAAAAATACGGTGTTGCTGGCGGCGATCTCTTTAATCTGCTTGTTTGGTATGTCCGGATGCGGTGATGGTGTAACGACCCTTGATCCTTCTTCTTCCGCAGATAAACAGGTTGGTGTTTCCGAGATGTCCCAGCCTCCAGCGCCGGATACTGCCGGTCAGACGAATGTGGACGTTAATGCTACAGTTGTCACAATCAACGGGGCCACGGTAACGGAAGGCGATCTTCAACAGGAACTGCGCAATATGATGGCCCAGTACCGGCAACTGCCGCAACAGCAACTGCAACAACTGATGCCGTCCTTTAGGCAGCAGGCACAGGAAGCCCTGGTTAACAAGATTTTACTGATCCAGGAAGCCGATAAAAAAAACATCGGCCCCTCTGCTGAAAAAATAGACAGCGAACTGAAAAAAATAGTCGACCGGTTCCCCTCTCCCGAGGAATACCGGCAGCAGCTCACGGCCCTGGGTTCATCTGAAGAAGCGCTCAAGGAGGACATCCGTAAGAGTTTGAAAATCAACGAGATTATCGAAAATAAACTGGCTACGATTACCGCGGTAACCGATTCGGACGTTGCCGGCTTTTATAAGGAGAATCCCGAACAATTCAAAATGCCGGAGCAGGTACGCGCCAGCCATATTCTGGTCTCGGTAAAGCCCGAGGATACCCAGGAAATAAAGGACGAGAAACGCAAGAAGCTGATGGAACTGCGCGAACAGATCCAAAAGGGCGCCGATTTTGCAAAGCTGGCCGGTGACCATTCCGAGTGTGCCAGCAGCGCAAAGGGAGGGGACCTGGGCTTTTTTGCACGCGGTACAATGATCAAACCCTTTGAAGACACCGCCTTCGGCATGAAAAAGGGTGAAATCAGCCCTGTTGTTGAAACGCAGTTCGGATATCATCTTATCAAAACCGTCGACCGTACGGCGGCACGGGTTGTTCCCCTGGAGGAGGCCAAAGAAAAAATAGAGGCCCAATTGCTGGACCAGAAAAAACAGGCGGCCATAAATGAATTGCTGGAGCAGTTGCGCAACAGTGCTACTATCACCTATGCCCAGGCCGGCTAGGAGGTATCAGGACAGGCTACTGGTTCATAATATATTAAAGAATTATTTATATACAAGCAGGGTTGTAGCGACCCTGCTTTTTTTTCGAAAAAAGTGTTGACCCGTCTATAGCTTCATACTCCATACTGTAAACATCATGGCCGTGATACAGGTAAAAATCTTATTAATGACTTACACAAAAGGAGTATAGTATTATGAAGAATTTCGGCGTTAAAGAATGGCAGGACATGTTTGCGGAAATCGGGCTGTCCGAGGAAACAATGCACAAATGGCATGATCTGTTTGAAAGCCGTTATCCGGAAACACATCAGAGTTTTCTGGAATGGCTGGGCATTGATGCAGCAAAGATCAGTCAGATCCGTAAAGACAGCCGGACCGCGTAGCAGAAAATAAACGCACATGAATCCTATGGGTTGCAGGGGACCGGTACCTGGTGCCGGTTCCTGTAACCTGTGTTTGGAAGTCCAGTATCGGGAGAGGTGTATGAACTACTCAATTTCACAGCTTGCAAATAAATTCGGGTTATCGCGCAGCACGCTTTTGTATTATGATTCCCTGGGGCTGCTTTGCCCTGAACGCCGTTCGGGGAGCAATTATCGTGTCTACACAAGTAAAGACGCGGAGCGCCTGCAGCAGATCTGTGTTTTGCGAGGCACCGGCATATCTCTTGAAGAAATAAAACGTATTGTGGGTGCGAAAAGTTCACGAACGGTCGAGATACTGCAAAAACGCCTGGAGGTCATCAATAATGAAATCAATGTACTGCGAAAACAGCAAAAGCAGATCGTTGAGATTTTGGGTGCGCGTGAGCTTTTGAAAAAAACCAGGGTGATGAACAAGGAAACCTGGGTTGAGTTGATGGAGGCGGCCGGACTTGATGAAGCCGGGATGCATATCTGGCACCGGGAGTTTGAGGCAACTTCACCCGAGGCGCACCAGGATTTTCTGGAATCGCTGGGGTTGAACGCTCAAGAGATTAAAGATATCCGGACATGGTCCAGGAATGGGACCTAGGCTCAAACCAAGCGTGCGGCAGCCGTAATGCCCGAATCTACAGGCTGTACTCCCTCCAGCCTCATCAACGTACAGATGAGTACGCCTCTTCGGCTTTCGGTCTGTGCAGGCTGAATCTCCGGGCATTTCAGCACCCTCGTGAAGAATCCTCGGCTGATGTGAACCTAAAAAGACATTGGTGCATGCAATCCCCCACGTTTTCTTTTCTCTGTCAGGAATTATTCAGAATATCCCTGCCTTGACATATGCTGTCTATATCACGTATATGTGGTATACAATACCCTTCAAAGCAAACTACCATGAAAGATACGGATAAAACAAAAGAACAGCTTATTGCAGAGCTTTTGGACGTTCGCAATCGCAATGAAGAGCTGGAATTGTTTAGAGCCGAAAAGAGCACGTCTGAAAGATCTCTGCGTGAGGACAAAGAGCGTTTTCAGCGTATGGCCGACAATATTCAGGACGGTCTGGCAATTGTGGAAAAACACAAAACCGTCTATGTTAATGATCGGCTATGTGAGATTACCGGTTATTCACGTGAGGAACTGTTGCACATGAACAGCATGGAGATTCTCACACCTGAAAGCAGAGAGATGCTTGGGTATCTTTACCAGAAGTATAAAGAGGGTAAAGAAATGCCGAGGGAAACTGAATATGAAATTATCCGCAAGGATGGGACGCGGCGCATTATTCGCAACCAGCATTTTTTAAGCCGGGATGGAGATACCGTTTTCGGCTATTATGACATTTTATCTGATATTACTGAAAAAAAAGCCGCTGAAAAGGCATTGCAGGAGAGCCGGGAGCAACTGGAGGCCTTGAATCAGTTGCTGGAAAAACGCGTTGAGGCGCGAACAGCCGCGCTGGTTGCGGCAAATGAGAACTTGAAGATTGAAATACATGAACGCAGGCAAGCAGAAGAGAAACTGAAGGCGCGTGAAAATGAATTAAGCATCAAGACCAGCAGCCTTGAAGAGCTCAATGCAGCTTTGAAAGTTTTATTAAAAAAAAAGAAAGAAGATGAGGCCGAAGTTGAACATAAGATACTCAGTAATGTCAATGAACTGGTTGTGCCGTATCTGGAAAAGGCTGTTTCCCATAGCCAAGATCAGCAGCAAGGCGAGTATTTGAAAATCGCACTTTCAAACCTGAATGATATTGTTTCTCCCTTTGCGCAAACACTCTCATCCAGCTATTTTAACCTCACCCCGCAAGAAATCAGGATTGCAAATCTGATAAAAGAGGGGAAAACCACAAAGGATTTAGCTGACTTATTGCATTTGTCGATTAAGACAATCGACAAACACCGGGAGAATATTCGAAAAAAACTCAAAATAGCCAATAAAAAAACAAACCTCAGAACCTTCCTGCTGGCCCTTCAATAACACGTATTATTTATACGGAGTCCATACGCAACTTAATAGTATTGTGTTTGCCTTCCGGTGTGACTTAGAATGGGACCAATTCTAATTGCAGTGGTAGGTATTCAAACTTCATCTTCGAAGCCGGATTGGGGAAAATCAGAATGAACAGTTAGTGTCAGATCCACGCACAATACTTATTAAGAGGTATTGCGGTGAGAAAGTTTGCTGAAGTACTTATTCAGAAACGCCTGCTGTTCCTTGGAATCGTCCTGATAATAACGGCATTTTTCCTGTATCAGCTTTCCAGACTTGTTGTACGAACCAATTTCGCAGACCTTTTACCTCAGAAACACCCCTTTATTAAAGTCCATAATAAAATTCGTAATGTTTTCGGCGGTGCCAACCAGGTGTTGGTCATGGTTCAGGTTCGCGAGGGTGATATTTTCAATCAAGAAACGCTCTCAAAAGTTCAGTGGATAACCCGGGAGCTTGAAAATATTCCCGGTGTGGACCCGTATAAAATCAGATCGATTGCCGTGCCGAAGATGAAAAATTTCAAATTTTCATCCGGGACCATGCTGATCGATCCGCTCATGTATCCCGACATTCCGAAAAACGAGCAGGAGATGAACGAGCTGCGCGACAATATCTACAGCAACACCCGTTACTACGGTCAGTATGTATCCTACGACAGCAAAAAGACCCTGATAATGGTCGATTTTTTTGAAGAGGATATTGATTATACCGTTGTGTTTAATGAACTCAAACGCTTACGAGACCATACCGAGGATGATAATCATATCATCAACATAGCCGGCGAGCCCATGCACCTGGGGTATGTCAATTATCATAATAGAAGTGTAGCAATTATCCTGGGTGTAACGGTTCTGGCAATCATTGCGATATTGTTTCTGTACTTCCGCTCTGTGCAGGGAATTATCGTGCCTTTTATAGCGGGGATTGTCAGCGGCATATGGGGATTGGGCTTTATGGCTGTATTGGGCTACAACCTCGATCCGCTTATCATGGTGGTTCCCTTTTTGCTTGCCCTGATGACGGTCAGGCACGCAATGCAGAAGCTGGTGCGGTATACCGAGGAGTTCCTGAAAGTCGGCGACGGTAAAGTTGCCGCACAGAACGTTGTTGTCGCCATGTTCAGCGCGGGTGTTACCGGCATCGTAACCGACAGTCTCGGGATTGCCCTGGTTGCCATTGCGGCAATTCCTATTCTGCAGAAAGTCTCTATTGTATGCGCCCTGTGGGCCATACCCACACTCATTATTGCACTGCTGCTTACCCCGGTGATGCTCTCATTTTTTCCCGTGCCTGAAAGATTACGGGTACAGTATGCAGCCCGCAAAAAGACCGAATCCGCAACAGGCGCGCTGGTGAAAACCCTGGGCAGGCTGGGGGCTTGGATACCGCAACGCGGCAAGTGGTACGTGGCGGCAGTTACGGCAGTCATTGTGACCATTGGTTTTAATTATGCAGAGCAGATCACCGTGGGTGATTTCATGCCCGGCTCATCGATACTGTGGCCTTTTCATCGCTATAACAAGGATGCATTCCGGATAACCCTCAGTATGCCCCTGTTGAATCCTTTGTATGTGGTATTGGCATGTGAAGAGTGTGACTTTGACGACATACAGGGCGGCGGCTTTGTAACACGCAGTACCACCCTCCGCGAAATGAACACATTTCAGCGGTATGTCATGGAGCACGAACGGGTAATGTTTGCAACATCTATTGTGAACCCGGTCCCCGGTTTTTTAATGGCCACCTATGAAGATGATCCGCAGAGTTATCACTTGCCGAGGGATGATAAAATGCTGCACTTTATCACCCGCAGGATGCTGCATTCGGGTTCACCCGGGACCTGGGACAAGTTTGTCGACATGGAGGAAACTTACGCGAATATCGTCATCTACTGCCGTGACAAAATGCCTAAGACCATTGAAAGTATCATACAGCATATTGAGGCATATATTGAAAAGACGCCGGGGCCACCCGGCGGCACGTACCGGCTGGCAGGCGGCGCGGTGGGTGTGCAGGCCGCGGTTCGCGAAGTCATAGCCGATGCCCAGATCTGGAACCTGATTTTTGCATTGGGAGGTATTTTTCTGTTTTGCGCTTTTTGCTTCAGGTCGTTGACCGCCGGGTTGATTCTCACGATACCCCTTGCTATCTCCAATGTTCTTACGTTTGCCCTTATGGGGGCCTATCATATAGGACTTACCGTTAACACCTATCCGGTAGCATCCATAGGCATCGGCCTTGGGGTTGACTATGGGATCTACTTTATGAGCCGGGTGCTGGAGGAGCGGCAGCGGGGTGCTGATGTAAACAGTGCCATCCGGCAGACGCTCACATCAAACGGCCGGGCCATTATCATGATAGCTACAACCCTGACAGTCGGCCTTATTATATGGGTTTTCTCGTCATTGAAGTTTCAGGCAGAAATGGGGGCTTTGCTGGCTATTCTGCTGTTCCTGAATATGCTGGGAGCGCTTTTGGTGGTTCCTTCGTTGATCTGTATCCTGAAGCCGAAGTTCATTTATGAGAGAAGTCGGGCAGCCCTCGAGCGGTAGTGATGTTGATGCGGAATACAAACTGCCGCCGAATAAAAACTCTAACAAACAGGGCGCAATGTATACAAGAATACTATCGGTCGCTTGTATTATCCTGGTAGCCATGGCCACAGTGCAGATTCAACAGGCCTTTGGGGCAATTATGCTTTTTGATAACAAGGTGAGGGTCAAGGGAAGCCTGTATGAATTCATGATTTACCGTACCGACCTTAAGAGGGAAGAACGCCAGTACCGCGACACTGATTGGGGCCTCATGCGGACCAAGGCAACCCTTGAGGTGCTGTACAAGGCTGTGGAAAACGACAAATTGATTGTAAATCTTTTCGGATTTTTTCATTACTGGCATGAATCCGTGCCCGATTTCGACGGTGAATATAGACGCTCTATAGCAACACGCAATCACAAGAAGTACCAGGGTCCGTTTTTTGATCAGGATGACTGGATTAATGAGCTCTATGTCGATCTGTATGCTGGAAGATGGAATCTCCGCCTGGGTAAACAGATTATTTTCTGGAGCGAAGTTGAGATGGTTCGCACCATTGACCGCATCAACACCCTTGATCTTCGCTACACCACCCCCGGTATCGACCCCTGGGATGAGATGAAGCTGGGGCTGTGGATGCTACGGGGCTTTTATAATTCCAATCTGCCGGGGCAGCTGGTTTTTGAATGGATCTGGATTCCGGGTGATTTTGAGCAGGTTAGAACGCCTGGCGACGGGACCAGTATGGCCGGAGGTATCGTGCAACCTGAAGGGCCGGAGCGGCTCAGACCCCGGGCCTATGGACAGAAAGCCCTGGCTGATACATTGTTTGACCGGGCACGACCGGCTTTTACCCTGCGGAATTCCCAGTTTGCATTCAGAATTCGCGGCAGTTCCGATGTGAAAATGTTTGGAGAGTATTATCTGCTGGACTGGACGGTGAGCTGGTATCATGGCATGAACACCAGTCCGGTCGCACGGAACAAAACCCTTGGAAAGCCCAGCGTAACCAACCTGAACCCCAGGACTCTTAACGGACTTTTGGGCAGGAATGCCGTCAGCCGTGTCTTTGGTCTTCCTCTTCCCCATGTTACCCATGACAGTTTCTTCAGATATAAATTCTTTGACGCGATCGGGGCAAGCTGTCAAACATACGTGCCTTCAATTGAGGGTGTTATTCGCGGTGAGGTATCGTATGAGATCGGACTTCCCGTAAATAAAACCTTTCCCAAACATATCGAAGAATCAGGGCAATTCATAACCGGCACCTCGGAGCGCGACCAGCTGAATGTGGGGCTCACGATTGACCGGCCGGTGCGTATAAGCTGGCTTCAGCAGCGGGGATGGGACATATTTGATTGTTCTTTTGGCTGGTATTCGCAGTGGCGTCTGGGAAATGTTTCAAGACGGTGGTCTACCTTCGGCTGGAGGGACCGTTCCCAGACAAATTTTACGTTTATGGTAAAGGGCAGGTTCTATCATGCCGAATTCCGCCCTGTCGTGCGATTTCTCTATAATACCCGCAACTGGGGCTACGGTGTAGTTGCATGCCGCTACATGCCCGGTGAACACATGCGCTATGAACTGGGCTATCTCTGGTTTTACGGCAGGGATCCGACCGACTCAAACGAGGCGTCTATGGAAAACGGTGACAGTATTTATTTCAGGATCGGGTATGAATTTTAAAACATGTGCCAATAGGTAAACGTTTTACTGCAGGAGGATTCATGAAAAATATCATTGGTTTTTTCGGTATCCTGTTTTTTTTGACGGGTTGTTGCGCAGTATGTATTGCAGAAGAATTTACATATCCGACCTTCAGCTATGAAGGCGAATCATTGCAAAAGGTGCGGCAGTGGGAAAAAGAATGGGCCGGTAAAAAGATAACAATCGAAAATGTAGATCAGGTTAAGGATTTCCTGCATGAGGGGGTCTATCTGGCTATGACAAAGCCGGAAACCTTTGGCGCGAAATCACTGTCGTTTTCAATTGTACCATATCGGCCGTACACTGTTTCAACGGGCCTGGTTGCGGCTACGAAAAAACATGCTTCCTCAAGCAAGCTTGACGACGAACGGATGCTGGTTGGTTACGGTGATGTAGCTGGTGTGCCGTTTCCGCAACCCAAGACGGGCATTGAAATGGCCTGGAACTTCGACAGCAATACACGGGGAGACAGCCACCAGGAAATAGGCACCGGCACTGTTGTTAACTGCCGTACCGGGAATGAACGCAAGGCCGGCATGCTGCGCTGGGAGCAGTTCTGGATCGGACGATATGATACAGAGCCGATACCCAAAATTCCCAAAAAAGACAACCCGCGTGGAATAGCACGCTCCTGGTTTCAGCGCCATACGGCACCGGTTGACTTTGTCGACACGACCGTTCTAGAGCTGAAGTACCTTGATCATAAACGACTGGAAGATGTGTGGGTCTATACCGTAATGTTTCGGCGCATTCGGCGCTATTCCGCAAGCCAGAGAACCGACTCGATTGACGGCACCGACATGATATATGACGACCAGGACGGATGGTATACACACGTAGTGCATAATACCTATGATTTTAAAGGCCGGGCCGATCTGCTGGTTGCGCGGCATCAGGACGCCGGCGTGCTTGTCAGGCCCAAGGGGCAGGGGTTCTGGGACGGTGTGCAGCGGGAGCGGACAAACCACTGGGTCCTTGAAGTGAAGAATAAGGACAAGGGCTATATCTACAGCAAACAAATCTGGTATCTCGATCCTGAAACATGGCAGATGAACTTTAAAGTGATGTACAACCGCAAGGGCGAACTCTGGAAAATGTATGAGCTGTTTTATGATGAATACCAGACAGCAAAAGGGGAAAAAACAGCGGTGTTCAGTGCCGAGCATGTCGTTGATTTTATTCGTCGCAACGGCAGCCCGACCATACGTGAAATGAAAGAAATCGGCACATATATACGGCCCGATTATTTTCAGACTAAAAGTCTCAAAGATAAAAGCTATTAGAAGGCAGCCGGGCATGAACAATAAGCATAAGGGACATCATAGAGTACATAACGGTGAAGTCGGCGGATTTTGTATCGAGCCACCGGGACGATGGAGGTGTTTTCTTGTGTTTGTGCCGGTCCTGCTTCTTCTGGTAACGGGGTGCGAAAAATTTGACCGGTCAAAGATAAAGATGCCGGAATTTCATTTTGCCACTACGGAAAACCTGCACAGTATCGCATGGGTTGATGCCGGGCATGTGTGGGTCAGCGGCAACTACGGCACAATTCTTTTCAGCCCGGACGGCGGAGCCACATGGAAAGCGCAGGACAGCGGTATTACAGATCAGCTCCTGGGATGCATTGCGTTTGCAGATACCGAGAAAGGCTGGGCGGCAGGGGTGAAGGCGACAATTGTGCACACCACCGACGGCGGCAAGACATGGGACAGGCAGCACAGCGGTGCAGAAGAAGATATTCATGATCTTTTTTTTCTCGATGAAAGCTACGGTTGGGCCGTTGGTGAATTTGGATTGGTGCTGCATACTGCAGATGGCGGCAAGACATGGGTGCGCCAGAAAGACCCCGATGACATATATTACAATGATGTGTTTTTTGTAGACAGGCGCACGGGCTGGATTGTGGGAGAGTTCGGGACGATCCTGCACACAAAAAATGGAGGTGCAACGTGGCAGGTACAAGAGTGCCTGGCTCTTAACGATGTTGTGAAAGATGCAGACTGGGACAGACCCCTTCCCGCGCTGTACGGCATTTATTTTCTGGACAGAAGGCAAGGGTGGTGTGTCGGTATGGATGGCGTTATTGTGAAAACGGATGATGGCGGGCAGACATGGTCACTGTTGACCAGGGCTACAGATAAACCCCTGTACTCAATTGTCATTAAAGGTCAAAAAGGATGGATTGTCGGGAATAAAGGGGTTTGCTTAATGTCCCATGACGGTGGTGCCACTTGGACAGCAAAGGACAGGTCGTTAACAACCAAGTTCTGGTTGCGGGAAATCTCCTTTGTTGATGATAAACACGGCATGCTTGTCGGCGCCCGGGGCACAATTGCCCAAACAGGAGACGGCGGTGATTCCTGGGTGATCAGCTCCGGTTTCAGCTATGACATGGAAGAGTTCGGGCTTGCTGATTTTTAAGTGTGTTAACCCCTTTTAAGGAATGAGACCACTATGAATAATAAAAACGCAAACCTTCGACGAATTATTCTCGTAACAGCTGTTTTTTTGTTCCTGCTGCCCATCGCCTGTGACAAGGGTGATGATGTGCCGATTGATGAAAATAAAATCGGGGTGCTGTATGTCCAGCATGGAGGCATGAAGTATTATAAGCCGCAATATATGTGGGATGCAGTAGTTCATCAGTTTTCCTATGACAACAACCACTCAATCTATAACTTTGTTATCTGGAACCCCTTTTTCTGGTCGATGATTTTAGACCGGGAGACAACCGACTTCGCGAAAAGGTTTCTGATTATGTACGAGTTCGGATATGAGCGCATGGGAGGCAGTGATCCTTATCCTGATATAAGTGTAAAACAGCTTGACGACCTGACATCTGAACTGGACAACAATACGTATGGTTATGAGTTTGAGGTGGACTGGGTCGGGTATATGGGAGCAGAAGAGGTGGACCATTATCCGTATCCCCGCTATCTGTACACTGTTCCCAATCTTTTGACCGGCATTCCGCCGCTCATTGGTCTGGCCGGGTGTACGTACTGTGGAGAGAATGAGCCTGACGGGCCATGGGAGGATTGCGACCCCGAGCGCTATAATGTAGACGGTCCGGTTGAACGACTGCTCAAAAAAGGTGTGTCCAGTATCGTTATGGTAGATACGACGACCGGGGGAGTCCGTTTTTCTAAAACATTTGATGTTATTCAGATGACAAAGCGGGCACTGGAAGACTGGAACGAAGCCCACGGAACGTCTATTCCCCTTGTGTGGGTTAATGATCCCAATAATGTAATGGAACAGTCCTATCCGTCAGCGCCGGTAAACTGGACGAACTCGAAAAAAACACCCGATGTGGACCGGCATTTTTCGCTGGAAGGTAACAATAATCCGGTTATAGAGGACCCGGTTCTTGCTCAACTGCATGTGGAAAGCCTGGAAGCCTCTTTTTCCACCTCGGTCCCGGACAATGCAACCGCAGTGGTCCTTTTTAACCATGCCCTGCATGACTATAATGAATTTTTTGATCCTAAAATTGATGACACCCTTATTCTGAATAAGAACATCAAGGCGTTGCTGCTCCAGCGACACCCTGACATGGACCCGGACAATATCATCGGCGCCTACGGAGGCATCAAGGAGGTAAACCCCGAGAACGGGCTTGAGGAAAGGGTCCGGGATATGCGAGGGGAAACATATGGATATGCATGGCTCTATGAGAGTGACAAGCAACTGCCGGGTGATGAATGGGGATATCGTTATTGGGAGGCTTTCTCGTACCTGAAAGACCGCGGTGTGCAACACATTGTAATTGGATTTCCTCAGCATATTGCCGACAATAATCTGAACTTGATAGAGGTTCCCAATCAGTTCGGCAAGGAGATCGGCATAAAAACCTGGGCGCATTACGACACAGGTGACTTCTCTTTGTATCCGGAGGTCGGTCATCCTTTTTACGAGTACTGGGGGAACTGGGTCGACACCGATTGTGGCGGCGAGGAATGCTGCTTTGAAATGGGGGGTTGCTCAGACGGTAGAGTTTATCCACCTCCCAGGCAGACTCCTTTGGATAAAAAACGGGCCGACCTTGACCCGTCGCTGGCATTTGACATGAGCGATTACGGACATCTTGGCTATGACCCTACACTCGGTCCCCCCGACCCCAACGGTCCGGTACAGGAACAGTATACCGGAACGTGGGATATGTACCGGCCGCCCAATGAGGACCCCCGCCTGGGGAAAATGCTGGCAAAACATGTGCTGAATACAATTTTAGAAAAACTGCAATAAAATAAATATAAGAATACCGTTAGGAAACAACAGGGAGGACGCTATGAAGACCATTCCATATTATGAACGTATCTATGAAGCTCTTGCGCCATTTGACCCGCAGCCAATGACAACCTATAACGGAGAGGATATTACAGAGTTCAAGGAAATAAAAACAGAGATGATGACGCAATATCTGCGGATTTTTAGTGCAGACAAGGTGGACAAGATTGTATCCCTGACAACCGAGATCCTGGGCGGCAAAATTGTAGTGCACGGTACCACCATTGTTCCGACCGATGAATACCCCTTTCCCTTGTTTACTTCGGAATTAGTTCAGGCCGTAAATCATCTCAGCCTGCGAGTAGATTTTATTCCACTGGCAGACCTGGCCTGTGATGAGGATTATATGGAGAAATATATTACGCCGATGGAAGATCTGTGGAAAAGGCACAGGGATATAGAAGGTGCAGGTATAGAGCGCTACGTGTGGCAGCGCGTTATGCTTTCTCCGTATTATTCATATGGCAAATTTAAATATTCTGTTGACTCTATTGAGGAAACTTCGCTGGAGATCACGGTCGACTACTTGAAGCTGTATGCACAGCTCTGGGCCGACGTCCAAAAAGCAGATCCGGACTATATGATGGCACTCAATAATAGAAAAAAGACAATGCTTAACACCATGCTTGAATATGATCCAGGGGAAGGGCCGTTGAAGCAGGAACTGGGAGCAGAGAAGGCTAAAAAGATCCTGGCCCTCTTGTTCTAGGAGGCTGTCGGAGAACGTCCATCTCCTGCGTTGCGCTCATCCTTCGTCACTGCGGCGTACCTGCAAGTACGCCTCATTTCTCAGGATTTTGCGCGCCTTGTATCTGAACCTCCTCCAACAGCCTCCCCTTTGCAGGGGTATTTAAACAGGCTCCAAGGAGGAGACGGTATTGAACGTAAAGTTATTCTATAATCAAAGCTGGGGTTCAAAATGAACAAATTAATAATACTCATTATTGCGGCACTGCTTGCTTTTGGGGGTACAGCTTTGACGGGCGAACGGAAAACCGATCGTGGCGTGGTAGAGCTTCAGGGTGTCGATGTCAAGCACAGCGTTGTCAGAATTCGCGGCTATGAGGGAGTGTCTCCCCTCAATCTGTTCATAGCACCGGGAACGGTCGTAGTATGGATCAATCAGTACCAGGGCAATGTGAAAATATCTTTCCCGGGAAAGAAGGTCACCCTGGCATGTAAAAGCCCGGTTAATTTTTTAATTAATGATCAGGGTATTTTCGTTTCTCAATCTGTTCGATATGGCGCCGTTGCAAGCCTTTGTTTTGTCGAGCGCGGTACATTTGATTACGTTATAGAACGATCACCGGCCTCGGCAAGTGCTCAGTCTGAGGGCTTCCGGTTTGAGGGCAAAATTATTGTGAAATAGAATGGATTGTCAATTGTCGTATATGCATTATGAGGAGATTTAAGGATGGCGGTACACGAATTAACCCCTGAAGAGCGTGAGCAGATGATAAACAAGGCGTATGAGAAAATGAATATCAAACGCAGGCATCTCTCCAGGGAGGAGCTGGAAGCAGAGATTATCGATTATCTCAGCAAGAAACAGCCCTGCAGCCTGGCAACCTGCAGCGCGGATGCCGTGCCGCGCATCTCTGTTGTGGACTATGTCAATGAAGGGCTTACCATCTATATCATCAGCGAAGGCGGGGATAAGTTTAAAAATCTGAAAGAGAACAATAAGGTCGCTGTTGGAATCGGCACCGGCGCCCAGGCCCTGAAAACAAGGGGGGTTAATATCTGGGGTATTGCCGAGGTGTTTACCGATGATGCCCCTGAATTTGAGCATGGCATGAAAGTTTTAGAGCCGGTGCTTAAGGAGATGGCCGATGCCATGGGGGTGCCTTTCCAGGTACCGAAAGGAGTTTTGCGGTTGATCAGGGTAACTCCCACGAAAATTGTGTATCACCATACTATGAAGGGCATAAAACATGCCCTCTGGGAAAAGTAGGCCCAAAACAAACGAAGAATTCTACTGCGGCTGCCGGAATGCCCGAATCTACAGGCTGTACTCCCTCCAGCCTCATCAACGTACAGATAAGTACGATTCTTCGGCTTCCGGTCCGTGCAGCCTGAATCTCCTGGCATTCCAGCACCCTCGCGACGAATCCTCGCTTGATTTGGGCCTAGAGTCTGTCGGAGAACGTCCAGCATAGTCGGAATAATTGAATGGATGATGTAACATGAAGAGCTTAACAGGGAAGGAGAATGTTCTATGATGATATTGAAGCCTGGCCGTATCGGCACAATGGAGGTGAAAAATAGGGTTGTTATGGCGGCAATGGGTGCTCACGGGTTACATGAGCCGGACGGAAGTTGGGGTGAGCGCTATCGAGCCTATTATAAGGCCAAGGCGGCCGGTGGTGTCGGCCTGATAACTACTGAAGCCACATTTGTGTCCCAGGCCCTAGAGCCCTTTTCTAAAGATCTTTTCAATCCTGCTTCCGACAAGCATCTGGATACGATGCGCCTGCTTGCGGACGCACTTCATTCGCATGGCTGCAAGTTAAGTATTCAGCTGACCGCCGGTTTCGGCCGCGTTGTTCCACCGCCGGTTGTGCCCGAGGGGGTCAAGCCGGTTTCGGCTTCGGAAAACAAACATTATTCGCCGGTAATGCCCGATGGTATCCTCCCCATGTGCAGGGAAATCACTACGGATGAAGCCGCGGCCCTTGCCCGGTCGTTCGGCTTTGCCGCGAAACGGTGCCGTGAAGTCGGGGCGGACTGTGTTGAGCTGCACGGCCACGAAGGCTATCTGCTGGACCAGTTTATGACCGGTCTCTGGAACCGGCGCACCGACCGGTACGGCGGCTCTAAGGAAAAAAGACTCACCTTTGCCCGCGAAGCAATAGCAGCTATTCAGCAGGAAGCCGGCGCTGATTTCCCAATAATTTATCGCTATGGCATAACGCACTACCTGGAAGGGGGCCGGGAAGAGGAAGAAGGACTCTGGATAGCTGTTGAGCTGGAAAAGATGGGTGTTGCCGCCCTGCATGTTGATGCGGGATGCTACGAAACACATTGGTGGCCGCATCCGCCCATGTATGCACCGCCTGCCACTATGGTTGATCTGGCGGAAAAAGTGAAAAAAATCAGTACGCTTCCGATTATCGCGGTAGGGCGGTTGCAATACCCGGAAGCTGCCGAAAAAACACTGACAGACGGTAAGGCCGACTTTGTCGCTCTGGGCAGAGGACTTCTGAGTGATCCGGAGTGGGTCAACAAGGTGGCAAGCGGACGGACGGATGAGATATGTCCCTGCCTGGGATGTCATGAGGGCTGCAAGTGGCAAATGATTGTGGGACAGCCGACAAGCTGCTCGCTGAACCCGACCTGCGGACATGAAATCGAATGGGCGCTGACCCCGCTTAAGCAGAAGCGATCTTTGCTGGTTGTCGGGGGAGGACCGGCCGGGATGGAAGCGGCGCGTGTCGGGGCGGAGCGCGGTTTTGACGTTACCCTCTGGGAGGCCACCGACAGGCTGGGCGGCAATCTCTGGCCGGCCGGAAAGCCGGATTTCAAGCATGATATACTGGATTATATAGAGTACCTCACAAAGCGTACCCATCGTTTGCAGATTAGTGTTGAATTACATAAAAGGGCAACTGCCGAAGATGTTCAAAGCTTCGGTGCGGATTATGTTGTCCTTGCAACCGGTGCTGTGATGGTGGCCCCGCCGTTTGAGGACAAAACAGAAAGGGTGCTTACGGCGATCCAGGTGCTCAGCGGCATGGAGCCCCAGGGACAAAAGGTTCTTGTTATGGGTGGCGGTATAATGGGTACGGAAACGGCATTGTACCTGACACGCATGGGCAAGCAGGTGACCATAAGCACTAGGCGGGATGCAGACGATTTGGCCATGGAACTTTTTGATCATAACAATCATGCCATGCTTATGAATATGGTACAGGATGCTAAAATAGATGTTCTGCCCAATACCGTGCCGCTACGCTTGAATCATGACGGGGTTGTGGCCGAGCAGGATGGATCAGAAAAGAAAATTCAGGCGGACAGCATTGTTTTTGCAGGCCCCTTACAATCGTTAAATGATCTGAGCAAAGCCCTTGAAAATTCTTCCGGCACTGTTTTCAGTATCGGCGACTGTGTGAAGCCCGACCGGATTATGGATGCTGTGTGGAGTGGGTTTAAGACGGTGAGAGAAATTGAATAAAGGGGGCCGCTTTTTACCTTAAGAGACTGCCGGAGAACGTCCATCTACTGCGTTGCGCTCACCCTTCGTCACTGCGGCGTACAACCAAGTACGCCTCATTCCAAAGGATATCGCGCGCCTTGTGTCTGAGAACATTCTCCAACAGTCTTCCCATGACAGGGCATGAAAGACTTTCTTTCTTTTATGTTTTAGGGCCATTGCTGTCATGATGAGTTGCTTGAGGACATTCTGTAATAGCCCCAATTAAAAGGAGGGAGTGTGGAAAAGAAACGTTTCGCAGGCATCGACCTGCCGCCGGATCTGAAAAGAAGAAACTTCTTTTTTCTGTATCTCAATACCCTTTTGATCGGAATTCTCATTACCATACCAGGTATTATTCAACCCGCTTTTCTCAAGGACATCATACAGGTATCCGACACCTATTTCGGTTCGATCAACGGGGCTCTGCAGAGCATGGCCCAGGTTGCAAGCCTGCTGTTTATCGGTTATATCGGCGTGATGTCCGACAAAAGGGGACGAAAACCCCTTTCGGTTACCGGCTTTGCGCTGCTGATAGCCTTTTATATCTTATTTTTGTATTCTGAACCAATCGCCCGGTTGCTGCATATTCCGGCCGGTTTTTCCGCTACGGTCTGCGCCGCTTTAAGCTTCAGCACCGCAAAGGAAGAATTCATTCCCTTTTCTCCCGCACTTATATCCGCCTACGGTATCCGCTTTTTCATCGGCTTAAGCCTTGTGATGGTGTATCCGCAATTCAAGACAATGGTAACGGATTATACACAGGAAAAAGACCGGGGCAAGGGGCTGGCGCTTAATGGAGCCATGATCGGCCTGGGGAGTCTTGTTGTGTTTGCCGTTTTTGCGCCCATGGGTAAAAAGGGCGGCGTGGAAACGCTTTTTTATATTGCAGCCTGCATAGCAGTGGCCGGGACGGTTTTGACCCTGGTTGGGCTGCGGGAACGACTGCCGCAACAAACAAAAGAGCAGAAGGGTGTTAAAGAGCTGTTGCTCGTTGTTAAAAAAAGCATGGCGATAAAAGCAGGCTATCTCTGTGCGTTTATCACCCGTGTCGATGTGACGCTGACAGCTACCTATCTTATTGCCTGGGCAGTGTCTATCGCCCCGGAATACGGCATGAGTTCAGAGGCTGCGTCCTTCAAAGGGGCGGTTCCCATGATGGTTATGGGTACATTCAGCCTTTTTGCGTATCCGGTGTTCGGTATCCTTCTGGACCGCTGGGGAAGGGTGCCTACCATTATGTTGACCCTGTTTCTGGGTGGCATCGGCTTTCTTTGTGTTGCTGCATCGCCCACTCCTTTTCCGGGTATTTTTAACATCCTGGGAGTGTTGCTCATCGGCTGCAGCGTAAGTGGTGCCGTTGTGGGATCAAATGCGCTGGCGGTAGACGCATCTCCGCCGGAACTTGTGGGCTCAGTGCTTGGCGGGTTGAATACCGTGGCGCAGGTCGGTCTGATCCTGTTTCTTTTCAGCGGCGGTGTTATTTTTGACAAATTGAATCCGGCCTGGGTTTTTTTAATAAAGGGAATAATCAATATAGCTCTGGGAATCTTCTTTGTGATTGCTCAGAAGAACATTAAGATGTCTCTTAAAAAGGTGTGAGACCCAAAAAAGGCCGGCTGCCTGCAGCCGGCCTTGAGTTGTGTGCTTAGTGCTCAGTGACCTTCGTCATGGTCATCAGGGGCAACTTCATCCCGCAGCTGTTCCAGCACTTCGGAAAGGGGCTGGTCGAGTCCGTCCAGTTCTTCAAGCTCGTCCCGGCAGGTGGGGTTTCTAATGTCTCCTTCGTAAATCTGCCAGAAGGTGTACGTAAGGCTGCACAGAATTTCCCGGGGAGTTTGGTGGTTACCTGTTTGTAAGGGATTATGGCAAGACTATGTGACGGGCAAAAATACGACTGAAACCGGCATATTCAGCCAAATTATAGTTTTTTATACGACTTGCTATGCTTTCTGTAGCGCGGCGTCGGTCTGGTGATGCCAAATATGTCCGGGCGCCATTGACGGAAGCATTTCCTGCAATTCGGCAGGTCGTATCCTTTTCTATTGCCGGAAACATGCCTATTGCTTCGGCACTATCAACAGAGAGATGTGTGCCGAAGTTGCCGGCAATCACCAGTTCGTCGACATTATGCCACGCAAGTGATAGCTTCGAAAGCAGCATTTCAATTCCAGCCCTTATAGCGGCTTTTGCCAGCAGGATTTCCTGTATGTCCTTTTGGGTCAGGGCTATGTCATACCCGGAGGCACTCCGGTTCGCCGGAACCAGAATGTATGCTGCATCATTGCCCTTGCCGGAGCCTTTACGAAAGTGTCCTTTTGCATTGATACTACCCCTTCGATAGAGTTCTGCAACCCCATCAACTGCGCCCGAGCCGCAGAGCCCGGACGGCGGCGCATTGCCGATCGTCTCAAACTCAACCGTGTCTGCAGGTATGCGCACCCTGTATATCGCCCCATTGCCGGCGGGAACGCCGCAGCTGATATGGGCCCCTTCAAGCGCGGGGCCTGAGGCACATGATGTGCTGGTGAGACTGCCGCCGTGGGCGAGGGTGATTTCCGTGTTTGTGCCGATGTCGATACCCAGTACGGTTTTTTCGGCCACGTGAATACCGGTTGCCAAGATCATGGCAACATGATCGGAACCGATACATCCGCTTATGTTGGGAAGAAAATGAACCGGAACATCAGGTGCACAGTTCAGGCCGAGTCTATGTGCCGAAAGAGTGTGGGCGCTTTTTACTGCGGGAGTATAGGGATAGGTGCCGAGTTGTTGAACGGGCAGCCCGAGAAGGAGGTGCTGCATAACAGTGTTTCCGGTTATCGTTACGGCAGTAATGGATGCGCACAGCGCATGCCACCGTTCAAGAAGATTATTGAGCGCAGCCAGCGCCGTCAGGCGAAGCTCTGATTTGCCGGCTTCGTTACGAGCATGATGCAAGCGGCTCATTACGTCGGCACCAAATTTTTTTTGAGGATTCTCTATGTCTGCAGTATCCACAACAGTGCCGGACGGCAATGAAATGATTTGTGCGGTAATAGTGGTAGTGCCAAAATCGATGACCAGCCCCATCGGGCCCGAACGTACAGCCTTTTTGGTGAACGTGTCGCCGGGCAAAGACCCGGATGTGGTGTGTTCGGGAGCCGATAGAATAATTGTATGTTTGCCGAGTGCTTTTGTCTGACATGCAAGTCGAACCCCCCGGTCAATCTCTTCTTCACTGAGCAGTTTGCGCTCCCGGGGCGTAGGGGGTGTGACAAGTCCTCTCAGGATATGCACTTTGCATTTGCCGCAGGTTCCTCTTCCGCCGCATTCGGTGCGCAGTTCGGCTCCTGCCCGCCGGGCGAAGGTATGCAACGCAGCATCGGGGCTGCAGACGACCTGAAGATACCCCCGGGTGTGTTTTGTGCGGTATGCCATAGCCTGCTGCGCCTAAAAGATGTTGTATAAAGGATGCCCCTTGGTGGCCGGGCGCACACCGCTGAATCGCCCTCCGTAGGCGGTCATGGCATCGATGGCGGAACAGGCCGGATACACCCACGGAGCAAAACGCATTGGGCCGTACAGGATGAAGTCGGCGCCATAGTGCTGGGTCATGCCCAGAACGGCTGAGGCAGCCGCCTGGAACGTTGCCGGGTCCTGCCTGCGCTTTTTGTCCCATACAAACAGGGCGTTGGCCGGGGCACAGCCGGCCGGAAAGCCGAACTCTTTTTTTACTTCATGGATGGCTGTGGCAGCCCAGCTGACACTGGGCAGGTCGAGAACGCCGGTATCAACCATGATATTTTCAATGCCGGCTCGCTCGGCAACCGGCAACAGCATGTCTTTCATCAGCCTGATACGGTCTTTGGGCCTGAGGGCGCCGGTGCTGAAAGCAAGCACGATGGCGTTTTTTACCCCGCACTCTTTAAGGCAGGAGATTTCTTCTTCGGTATAATCTTCCGCAATTGAGTTGTATATAATACGGGACATGATCGGTTTGCCCGCAAAGTGTCGCAGGGCATCAAGCCTGGCTGCCTGATACGGTGAGTCGATCAGGATCGGAGCATCGGTCTGCTCCGCCACAAACTCAACATATCTGATAATGGCTTCGGCTGTCTCTCCGATGGGGTCTATGAAGCGGGGATTGCCGGTTGCAGCAGAGAGAGCCGCCTCCTGCGCAAGTTGTGCCCGCGCTTTATCTTTGTTGAAAATTCCCCTGATCGGGTCGGAAACGATTTTATGCTTGCCGAAGAAAATGCTGCCGATGAGTACGGTTGGATGCTGCCCCGGCTGGCCGCCGATGTCGACAGTGCCGATGGTATATGTTTTTTGTTCGCGTTCAAAAACGGGCATATGCTGTTCTCCTGAAACGATGGTTATATCAAATAATGCGCTATTGTGATGATGTTTGTCAGGCCGTGCTTTGTTCCGTCAGGTGCTCGGTTTGAGTGCCCGACAGGCGTTCTTTTTCAACCGCCCTCAAAATGGTATCCAATTCCCGCTCTGCTTCAGGTGACAGGGGCGCCGATTCATGCTTCTGTATAATGTGTGGTATCCGCTCCTGCGCCCTGGCTACGATATCTTTGGACCCTGATTTTTCCCATGTTTCAAATGCAAGCCTGTTGGATACTCCGGGAAAAAAATGCTCCTGTTTAAACATGCGGCGGGTATGCTTGTGGCTCAAATAGCTGTTACGCTGCAATCCGATTTCGCGGATTATATCCAGGGCCAGGGTGTCGGCATTTACTTCGAACCCTTCCAGAAAGCGGGCCGCCATGCCGTATATATCATTGTCGATGATAAGCTGCTCCAGGCAGATGGACGACTCATTATATACACCGCCTCCGCCGGCCATGAACTGAATGCCCGACAGGGCCATTATAATTGCCTGCATGCCTTTTTCAAAACCGAGCTGCTGGTCGCTGATATGGGAACTGCTCATGGGGAAAAGTGAAAAATTTTGCAGACCCAGAAAGCGCGACATTTGCCCCTGGGCAGCGTGCAGCATGCCGACTTCGATGCTGCCCCAGGCAAGGTCGCCTATGCGCATGTCCATGGGAGCGGTTTCCGTCAACCACAGCATGCCGGTTCCTGGATGGCATGACTGCACCAGGGCAACGCCGGCCAGGGTTTCAGCCGTTTGTTGGGCCAGACTGCCGGCCAGGGTTACCGGTCCGGTTCCGCCAAGGGCGATGCCGGAGCCCGCCGTAACCGGGTGTCCGGCTGCGGCGTATTGCAGCATGGCATCGGTGTCCTGTTTGGCATAGAAGAGGGGAGGCGAACAGCCGCAGCATCCGATGACCTGGGAGCCCACAACTGCGGCCATCTCGATGATCCATTTCGGGCTGTTTCTGAATGCCGGGGCCGTGGTGACTTTTGCAGTTCTCCGGAATGTTTCTGCTTTAACCCATTCAACGCCCACTTCGGGCGGTTTGTCGCTGACTTCACCGGTCAAAGTCAGGGTGGCATTAATATGTTCGAGGGCATCGATGAGAATAAGCCGGTCCTGCACATCTCTGGACGAGGGTTTGTGCGAAAGACCGGTCTTTGGATCGCAGACGGTGGGTGCCGAATGGGCGGCAAAATAGACATGGGAACCGTCAAAGAGGAGGCTGTATTCCGGGTTGCGGGCTTTCACCGTGAATTCCGATGGACATGACCGCAGGGCTTGTTCAATCACAGACGGAATGAATTTTACCCGCATACGCGGGTAATCGACGGTGCAGCCCCGCTCTTCGAGGATGTGCAACACCCTTTCATCTTCAAATTGAATCCCGACATCGACAAGGATTTCAAGGGCGGCTACATAAATGCTTTTAATGTCGTCATCCGACAACACCTGTAATGGAAATCGTACTTTATTATGCATGATATTCTCCCTGTAAAGAGTCAAGCAGTCTGCAGCCGCAGTCGACCGCTTCACGTGCATCGCCGCTGTAGGCATCGGCACCTATTTCCTGTGACCATTGTTCGGTTATTGCTCCACCTCCCACCATTATTTTGACCTGTGAGCGTAGCCCGGCGTGATCGAGGGCATCGATGACGTTTTTCTGTTCAATGGCACTGGTGGTGAGCAGGGAGGAAAGGCCCAGAATGTGCGGCTGGTGCCGGCGAACCGCTGCAATGAAATCGTCGGTCGGCACATCAACGCCCAGGTCGATAACCGTGAAACCGGCTCCTTTAAAGAGGGTGGATACGAGGGTTTTGCCGATATCGTGTATATCGCCTTTAACCGTACCGATAACAATTTTACCGCCGGAGGTTTGAATGTTCTGGCCTGTTTTTCGCAGTTCGTTTTCAAAAATATCAGAGGCGATTTTCATGGCTTCGCTGCTCAGGATGAGATCCGGCAGGAAAATTTCACCATTGCCGAAGGCATCGCCGACCTGCTTGATCCCTTTTATGAGTCCGTTGTTTATTGCCTGAGGTATGTCTGCTTTTTCGTCAAGGGCCTGTAATGCCCACTTTTCCGCATTGTCCACATCTCCCTCAATAATTGAATGCTCAAGGTTGTTGATTAAGTCTGATGTTTGCATGGTATTTCCTCCCTTGTTTTATAATCCGACCAGTCGGTCGAAAATAGGTTAAAAAAAACAGTATATGCTTTTTAATTAATTTAAATTTTAATTGATTTAAGTATATTATTAATATGAAAAGAATGCTGGTCGATGATATCGAAATCCGTGTCCACCGAAAAATAGGTGAAATAGACCCCCATAACCAGAAAGTAAATAGCACGAGCAGCTTTTTCTGTATCGATTTTTTTAAAATGCCCCTTTTCAATGCCTTCTTCCAAAAGGCTTTTAAATGTGCCCACTGAATCTTTGTAGAAATCGGTCATGATGGTGCGTATTTCTTTATTACGGACACCCTGAGAAAGGAAGATTATGCAAAACCGGTAGAAATCTTCATTTTGTTTTAGAATCTGTCCGGCTTTCTTAACCAGAGTACGGATTCGCTGTTCCGGAGAATCATCTTTATCAAGATAGGACTTCATCTCATCGAAGTACTTGTTCATCCGGTAGCGGAAGAGGTTCAGAAAAAGATCTTTTTTTGAGCTGAAATAGTGGTACATCCCGCCCTTGCTGATATTGGCTTTGGCCGCAATGCTTTCCATGGTGGTGGAGGAAAAACCTGCTTCATTGAAGCACTGAAGTGCTGCCTCGAATATATCTTCTATGCGACGGATTTTATTGAGTTCTCTGCCTGTCATGGTTCTGAACGATTCCCGTTATTATTCCGACCAGTCGGTCGAATTTTATTATAAGTATAGATTATATTTGCCGAGTGTCAACCGAAAATGTGGCCTTATTGAGATGAACAGGATCCTGGGGTGGTTGTTCCTGCAAATTTTATGAAGCTGTTTCAAATGGTTCCGGTTGATCGGGTTTGTACGCTACGAAACCGATCGAACGCTGTCAGTATGCATTGCAAAAAGGAAACAGCGTACATGCATTCCTGAAATTGTGGTCGGCATTGAATGGCCGACGGGTGTTGCCTTGTAAATAATCACAGGGACTCGCCGGTGAAAAGTCCAAAAACAAAACTGTTCATTTTGGCTCCGATTCCGGAATAAATGAACACCCCGATGAGGGCCGAGACACCCAGTACAACCAGCCATTTTTGTTTGGGGGTAAACGCCGTGCTACGCAGCAGGGCATAAATGCCCAGGGGCGGAAACGCCTGCAGGGAAAAGATCACTTTTGCGCGGTTGTTATACCATTTCACGTCTTTCTGCTCGTCCATGTCTACTCCTTTTTCTATTTGAAGCCTTGTTGGCGAGTTAAACATTATACCGTATCAAAGTATATAAGAAAAGCCTGTTTTTTGGGGCAGCAGTTCAGGTCTGTTGCGGCGTTTTAATGGGCGGTTTGCTGAGCCGGGAAACCCTTGATTATACAGGGGGTTGCCGCTATCGGCCCGTAGGTGGCAGACGTGTCTGAAAAAGAATGCTCAAGGCGATAATAATACGGGGTGAGATTGGTAAGCGAGTTGTCGGTATAGGTGTACGAAGAAGCGGAGGTTGCATTACCGGTGGGACTGACAGGAGAACTGTTTACTTTTTCGTAGGGACCGAATGAGGATTCGGCGCGGTAAAGGGCAAATCCCCGGCTGTCGACTTCACTCAGGGTTTTCCAGGAAAGTACAACCGATCCGTTGTGAGCTTCGGCAGAGAAATCAACAACCATATTAAGCGCCTGTGCTTCACACGTGGCATCAAGATATCCGCCGGCAGAAGGATTATCAATTGCGTCCCTGATGCTTGCCACGGCAGCTGCAGTCAGGCTGGTGCGTACCCGGCTGTTTCCTGCGGAAAGCATGGTGCCGGTGAGGATAACCGTGGTGGGGTTTTCCGAACTACCCTTTTTAACCGGAGCAGGTCTGTCCAGCAGCCATGTACCAGCGGGCGTGCTTTCCCATCCGCTTGCATCCATTACGGCTACGGTAAAGTACTCATCATCATAGTCAATACCGGCCTGATACTCATCGCCGTCTTTCGATACGCCCTGGCGTATCCATGCCCGGCTGCCGGAAACGGTTTGCAGTTCGTGGTTGCCGAGGGTCTCGTGCCGAAAGTGGGAAATGGTATCAACATTTTCAGCATCCCAGATGATGGGAATGGCAATAACGTAATCGTAATTGTTGTTTCCGTTGTCAACCACCTGCCCCAGTTCATTAACATACCGACCGTTTATTGCCAGATCGATGTGCTCGCCTGTACTGATGATATCGCCCATGGGCTTGTCGCTGCTTGGGGGATCGTAAAACGCGCCCTCTTCGGAGGGTTGGGAAAACTCATTTTCAGCAGCTGCCACGGAATATTTTCCGTTCCAGGCGGTGGCCAGATACGCATCAAGCCGGGACGTAACACGTGCATCTAATCGGTCATCGACGACAAAGTAAGCATCGCAGTCTCCGCCGTTCATATAGCCCGAGCCGTATCCGTGGGTTCCGGTAATGACTTTTAAAGTCGCGTCGGAACTGATCTGATATTTTTCTATCGTATACCTGAGCATTGCCAGGACCGCTTCGTCAAATTCCGGATAGTCGCCGTATGCCGGGGCAAAGGTCATTGTAACGGCCGGATCGATCGCCTCGGCCATATGCTTGATAACGGGGTAGGGTGAAGCATACTGGTGCCATGGCTTGTTCGTCAGCAGGGCTCCCAGCTCTTCACTGGTGCCGGGTCCGTAGCCGTCGTCAATATTGGTTATGCAGTCGAAGTAGGTGGCATTGTCAAGCCGGCTCAAGCCGGTGTTGTCGGCATTCCTCCAGCAGTAGCCCCAGTTGGTGATGTTGGCGTAGAGACTTCCCGAGCCCTGCACAATGATACGATCAACCTTTTCGTCATTGATCAACTCTTCCAGGGCGGTCTGGAGACTGTCGGGAATGAAGAGGTCATTGCCATAGGGGTCGTGGTTTTTCATGTATGAAACCCAGCCGTGTCGTGCGACTACGGTTGTGCCGGTACCTGAGAGTGCTTTATAGAGTTCATCAAGGATGTTTATTGCTTCACTGGCTTCGGGCGGATAACCGTATGAAGAGGGGATGTTGTTGCCGTACAGCCAGCGCAGGTATTGTTTGCGGTAGGGGCTCAGGTAATCCGGAACCAGATAGTAATGGTAGTCGATATGTGCAAAGGCAATCTGTTCCGAAAAGTCTGCTATGCCGATGCCGGGTCCGTGGGGGTCGTCGACATGGGGCCCTATGATTTCTTTCCCCGTTACGGGATCGGTGGTGCTGTGCCCGGCTCCGATAAAGTACGGAACGATGCCGGGGTAGCAGGTGTTGAGAAATCCATTTTCACCGAACAGGCGGTGGTCAAAGATTGAATGGACGGGATACTCATCGAGCTTTGTATATTCATTGCAGAAAATGTCAATCGGGGTTCCGATATCTACGGCCTCGCCGGTGGCCTGGCTGCAGACCGCGGCTTCGGCTTCGTTTGCATAATGGATCAGGCTGTAACAGGAGTCGCCCTCAAGCGGGCCTCCGGCCATGAAGCCCGGTGGGAATATCGGGTACAGGTGCTCCTGGTATCCGATAAACCAGTCCGGCCTGTACGATTCGTCCATACCGGAACCCATAAACAGAATCCCGATTTTTTCATTCTCCGCACAATCGCCATGGATGGGCGCAAGGAGAAGGAGGCCGAATATCCACACGCAAATGCTTTTTTTGGTGCGCATAGTATTTCTCTGTCAGGGAATAGGGATTACTGTTGCAGGTATTTGTACTTATGTATATCACAGGTGTGGATTTTGTCCAGAACTGATCGTCTGTTCAATCAGCTCGATTTCAAAAAGGTTAGGCCAGAGTTTGCCGGTGACAAGGAGGCGTCCGGTTTCAGAATTATATGCAATGCCGTTGAGTACATTGGTTCCATGTGTTGCGGCATAGGATTCCAGGAGCCCGGTAAGGTCGGCAAGTCCGGTAACTTTTCCGGAGGCGGGATCAATCAGGGCTATGAGGTCGGTTTGCCAGATGTTGGCGAAGATGGTGCCGTTGATGTATTCAAGCTCGTTCAGTTGTGTCAGCGGTGCTCCGCGCAGTGTTACTGAAACGGTCCGGGTTATTGCAAAGGTGCCGGGGTCTCGGTAATAAAGCCTGTTTGATCCATCGCTCATGATCAGGTGAGTTCCGTTATCGGTCAATCCCCAGCCTACGGTATCATAGATGAATCGGGCTTGCTCTTCAAATGTTTCCCGGTCATAGACAAGGCATATGCCGGACTGCCAGGTCAGCTGGTATATGGTTGCATCTATGACCGTCATTCCCTCCCCGAAAAAATAATTCGCCAGAGAGACTTTCCGGATAATATCCCCACTTTCAAGTGCTACCTCCCGCAAAGTTGATTGTCCGTATCGGCCGGTGCTTTCAAAGAGTGTTCCGTCGACGTATTGCAGACCCTGGGTAAATGCTTGCGGGTCGTGGTTGTAAACGGCCCGCACCGTATAGGTATAGTGCGCGATGCTACCCCGGGGAGCATCGCAGGCATAGAGCATGCAGAACGCTATATACACAATACTGATACTATGAACTTTTCGTGCTGTCATACCGTTAATAGTATGTTTTGCCCCAGTGAACGTCAAGAAGACTCTCGGAGAGCGCCTATCTTTTCCAATTGTGCCGGGATTGAGGTCATAAGGATTTTATGTAAGAAATCTCGAACGTTTACGTATTATTAAGGGAGGAATAAAACAGCTACACCTGATCTGAACAAAAGGGTATACTTGTACACTCAAGGGGCACCGCTTGACGACCACGGCGCCTTTTGTTATTTTCATCAGGGGATTCCTTGAAAGTGTTGCAATATCAGCAGGTTATCGTTTTCCGGTAGTTCCATTCCTCTACGGTGATCTTGATGGGAAGGAGCGGGAGGCGAAACCGGGGCACTGTTTGTGCTTTTAAACGACACAGCTAACTATATGAACATAGTACGGTTGGTGCAAAAAAATAAAACTATTTCAGCCTGCCTGACAGTGTGTATCCTGGCAGTTGTTCTGTGCGGGTGCGGTTTTTTTCGGGCGGATAAGGCCGCCCGGGACCTCGGGCGGAAAACGCTGAAGGGACCGGTTCTTTCAGAAAAAGACTATCAGGAATTGCTGGCTGGCACGGAAAGCAGGTACGGTTCCGGCCATCCGGAAGTTGCCGTCGTTCTGAACGGTTTTGCCCGATTTCATTATGAACGGGGGAACTACGAGCAGGCCCGGGAACTGTATGACCGGGCGCTGTCCATCGATATGCAGACCATGGGTCCTGAACATACGGTGGTTGCCCGAGACCTTGCCAATCTGGCGGGAACCGTTTTTGCCCTGGGCGAGTATCCCGAGGCAAAATCCCTGTATGAGCATGCCCTGGCAAACTACGAGAAAAACGGGGGTGTGGGGCATGCGGTGCGGAAGGCAACGTTGCTCAACAACCTGGCAGAGGTTCTTCACGCGTTGGGTGATTATGACGGGGCCGAAACCCTGTATGTGCGCGCATTGAACAGCAGCGAACAGGTTCACGGACCAAACCATCCTGAAACGGCCACTGTGCTGAGTAATGTTGCCCGTTTTTATAAAGTGGTTGGTAACTATGCCGCGGCCCGCAGGATGTATGACAGGGCTCTTTCCATCACGGGCAAAGCCTATGGCCCGGACCATCCGGAGACGGCCACCGTGTTGAATAACCGGGCCGGCCTCTATTATGCAGTGAATGAGTTCCTGGAAGCCGAAAAACTCTATAAGAGGGCCCTTTCAATCGACGAGGCGGAATATGGCGCGAATCATTGGCTGGTGGCGGTCCGGCTGAATAACCTTGGTGAGGTCCGTTTTGCGCAGGGGGATTACGGGCAGGCGCGTGTGCTGTATGAGCGTGCGCTGGTGATTGCGCAGGAGACCCGGCTCCCGGAGTTGCTCTGGCGGGTACAGTTTAACCTGGCGTTTGTGCTGAACCGGCAGGGCAACCGGCAGGCGGCCGTTTTTTTCGGCAAGGCGGCCGTTAACACCATCCAGCAATTGCGTTTTGAAATCAGGAGCCTGGAACGGCACTTTCAGTCATCGTTTATGAAAACAAAAATGCACGTGTACCGGTTTCTGGCCGACGTGCTTATCGACCTAGGCAGGTTTCCCGAGGCGCAGCAGGTGCTGCGCATGCAGAAAGAGGAGGAGTATTTTGACTTTTTGCGCCGGACGGCAGCACATTCCGACGTACGTTCAACAATGGCCGGCTATAGCGAAGCCGAGCACTCCTGGGTGCAGCGCTACCGCACGCTCTATGAGAAAATAGCCGGACTAGCCGGTAAATCGAGGCTTTTAGAAGCCATTTTACCGCAGGACCGAACAGCTCAGGAAGTGAAACGATACCGGCAGCTTGAAAAGGAACTGAAAGTCGCACGCAAAACCGCACGGCGCTATCTGGACGAACATATCGAGGAGTTCGACAGTGCCGACGGAAAGCAGCTTGCGCAGGCCAGTCCGGAAAGCCGGGATACTCAGCCGCAATGGCAGCGTACCCTACGGGACCTGGGACACGGTGCCGTTATTATTCATTATGTGCTGACGGATGAAAAACTGCGCATTCTGTTGACTACCGCCGACCGGCAACTATGCCGGGATGTGACGGTTAGCGCCCGGGACCTCAAGCGTAAGATTGTTGATTATCGAACGGTTCTTCAAGACCCGCGGAGTACTCACCTGCAAAAGGCAGCTGAGCTGTACCGGATTGTGCTGGGTCCGATTGCCGGGGACCTGAAACAGGCCGGGGCGGAAACACTGATGCTGTCACTTGACGGGCCGCTGCGCTATTTGCCGGTGGCGGCATTGCACGATGGAGAGCGATATGTTGTGGAGCGGTACCAACTGGCCGTCTATACGGCCGCTGCGGGGATGCGAGATATGGCTGCGCCCGGGACTCAATGGCGGGTAGGTGGTTTCGGGCTGAGTAAGGCGGTTCGCGAGTTCGATCCCCTGCCGCATGTGCCGCAAGAGCTGGAAGGTATTATTCGCCGTGACCGGGAAGACCCTGACGGCGTTTTGCCGGGGGTGATTTATCTTGACGAGCTGTTCTCGGAAGGATCGCTTAAAGAGGTTTTGGCGGCATCATTTCCGGCTGTGCATATCGCCGGACATTTCAAGCTTAACCCGGGAACACACCGGCAATCGTATCTGGTGCTGGGCGACGGCTCCAGGCTGCCTTTGTCGCGACTTATGGGCGGTGGATATGATTTTGGCGGGGTGGAGCTTATGGCCCTTTCGGCCTGTAATACCGCCGTTGGCGGTGCCGAGGCAAACGGCAGTGAAATTGAGTGCTTCGGAACACTGTCACAGGATCTTGGGGCAGAGGGCGTGATGGCTACCCTGCTGCCGGTGGCGGACCAGAGTACCGGAATATTAATGCAGGACTTTTATCGTCTGCACAGCGAGCAGCCCGGCCGGACCAAAGCCGAAGCATTGCGGCTGGCACAGATGAATCTTATTAACGGGCGCTTTGATTACAGCGAAAGACAACCGGCAATGCGCGGGATGCAGATTGAGCGCATTGAGGAGCAGGCGGGGATGGAGTCGACCGGCACGGACCCGGCGAAACCCTATGCGCACCCTTTTTTCTGGTCGCCGTTTATTCTCATGGGAAACTGGCTGTAGCGTGCTGCATTGTTTGATACCAACATATGATGCATAAAGAAAAAAAAGTCATTGTATATATTGCCGGCCTTATTGTGCTGTGCAGCCTGCCGTATCTGTTTACGGGGTGTGCGGTGAAAAAGGGCAGGGTCTATGAAAAGGACGGCGAACTCTACGGAAAGACCGATGGTCTTTTTAAATCGCGCTGGTATAACTATTATTTGCGTGGGTGCTCGTACACTGAGGGCGGGTACTGGGAAGATGCGGCAGCCGATTACCTGGTTGCCATTGGCAGGCGTTCCAATGATCAGCGCCGGGCGCGTACCTACGGCATGCATGTTATCGACTACTTTCCCCGGCGCGAGCTTGGGATTGCCTGGTACAACCTTGGGAAGTATCAGCAGGCAATCCAGGCACTGGAGACGTCGCTGGCGTCGGTTGAAACCGCCCGGGCAAAGTATTACCTGAACCTGGCCCGCAAAGCGTGGCTGGAGCGGGCAGGACTTGATACAAAACCCCCGTCGGTTGCGGTTACCTTTCCACCGCCGCAGTACAGCACTAATGATTTTTCAGTGACCGTCAGGGGAACGGCCCGTGACAACTATTTCGTTAAAAACGTTATTGTCAACAACGCGGCTTCCACCCTGGAACTTTCCCGGAGTGAAGTTTCTTTTGCAGAAGAATTTGTTTTGCAGCAGGGAAAAAACCTTATTACGATCCGCTCGGAGGACATTCTCGGTAAAACGTCCACGGCGGTGGAATTGAAAGTGTTTGTCGACCGTCAGGGGCCGCTGGTCATGCTTGCCTGTGCACCGGATTCTGCCGGTGTTGTTTCGATCTCGGGCAGGGTATATGATGAATCGGGTATTGCAGATCTGACCATCAACGGCCGCACCCTTGCTTTTAAGAATACGGCCGCGGGTTCTTTCCATGAGAGCTTTGCCGTTGGACCGGAGGGTGTTCACTTCAGCGTCCGGGATACGGTGGGCAATGTTACCACCGGTGTGATACCGGTTGCTAGTGGTCGGGGCAGTCCGGTGATCGATCTTGCAGGTCTTAAAGACCACCAGGTGAGCTATAAAAGCAGCTTGTGCGTACAGGGGCTGGTCGCTGCCGCGAAAGGTGTCCGCGAGTTGGATCTCAATGGGCAGCCGTTGCTGGCCGCAAAAGCGCGGAACGATTTCAGGGCGTTTTTAAAAAAACAGGACCGCAGTATCTCTGTTGCTGTGGCATTCAGCAAGCGGATAAAACTGGTTGATAAAAACAATACGGTCAGGGTTTCCCACGTCGATTCGTCGGGGCGTACTGTGGAAAAAGAAGTTATGGTCGAGCGGGTGGTGCCCCGTGTGCGGCGCATAAATTCTCGTCTGTCGATGGCGGTTTTACCGTTTGCTGAAAAGAAACCTGCAGAACGTGCGCTGCAGGATACTGTCCGGAGTGTGCTGATGACAGCCTTTACAAACCAGAAGCGCTTTAATGTTTTTGAGGCCGGAAAAGTTGATGAAGTTTTGCACAAAGAGTCTGGGGATGTGACTGCACTGGCTGCACAGGAAAAAGCGGCAGAGATGGGCATCAGAATAGGTGCGGACACGGTACTTCAGGGTGCTATTACCGCCTCGGGAGTATCGGTGGGTGTTGATGCCCGGCTGGTTGATGTTGAAACCCAGCGCGTGCTGGCTGAAATGGATGTGTACTGGGAGGGCGACCGCTGGGCGGACGTATGGGAAAATATGGACCGCCTGGCACGCAAATTTAAAGAACACCTGCCGCTCAGGGAAGGCCGTGTTGAAGAACTGGCGAGTTCTTATGCACGTATCGACCTTGGCAGTAGCGACGGCATCCGCCCTGGCATGCGTTTCC
The DNA here is from genome assembly GCA_028282925.1 of Thermodesulfobacteriota bacterium. Taxonomy (GTDB): domain Bacteria; phylum Desulfobacterota; class WTBG01; order CAIYCZ01; family CAIRTM01; genus JANQGV01. The sequence goes on along the minus strand of JANQGV010000091.1, from coordinate 46,289 downwards.
TGGCTTACAGCGATGAAGAGCCGAAGGAACCTGCCGGTAAAGGGGTTGATCTTGGCAGCGATACCATTATCCAGGCCCTGCTGTCCGCCGGGGAGGTTAAAGTGGAATCCGCCCGGACGGATATTGAAAAGCTTTTTACCGAGAGAGGAATGGTGAAAGGCGACAACATTATTACAAAATAGCTGACGGTTCTATGCCTGTGAAAAAGATATTTATATATATATGTTTTCTGACGGGTTTCGGTATTGCCCTGTGCCAGGGGGCCGCGGCCCAGCAGACACCCCAAAAGGCCATCAGTGCATCGTCGCCCAACCCGGTGGGTTCAGGTGCCCGGGCCGTGGGTATGGGGGGTGCCTTTATCGCCGTTGCCGATGATGCCACTGCCGCGTCGTGGAACCCGGCCGGTCTGACCCAGTTGATGCAACCCGAAGTTTCGTTTGCCTTTTCGCATTTCAGCCGCCGCGATGATTTTTCGTCCCGCTCCTACCCGGAAGTGTCCGGCATGCAGAAAACCCTTGTCAAGGATCTCAACTATTTCAGCATCGCCTTTCCGTTTGAGTTTTTAGAGCGGAATATGATTGTGTCCCTCAACTATCAGCGCCTGTATGAGTTCGACCGCGATATCCGCACCGATCTGACTGAACGCTCCACGGATCCGCCCCTGCAGTATGACCAGAAAGTCGACTTTAGGCAGAAGGGTAAGCTTAGCGCTCTGTCACCGGCCTTTGCCGTTGAGGTAACCCCGGACTTTGCTCTCGGTGTTACCTGTAATATCTGGACCGACAACCTTTTCTGGAGTAACGGCTGGGAGTCGGATCTGGTCATTAAAGGTGCCACCTACCGCGACGGCAGACTTTCGTCCACGGTGAAATCCACCGACCGTGACCGCTACTACGGTTTCTCCGGCTTTAACATGCATATCGGTTTTCTGTGGCATATAAACAGCTTTTTGACCGTCGGCGGTGTGGTTAAAACCCCGTTCACGGCAGACATGGAGCATGAGCGTGAGGTTGTAACCACCAGCCGCATGATCGGCGGCTTGCCCGCAACGGGTTCAATGCGGATTGATGAAGACGTTGAGCTTGAAATGCCGCTCTCCTACGGTCTTGGAGTTGCGATGCGGTTTACCGACCGGCTGACCATTTCATTTGATATCTACCGGACCGAGTGGTCTCATTTCCGGCTGGAAGACGGCAGCGGCAACCGACTGAACCCGCTGACCGGCAAGCCCTCACACGAAAGCCCCACCCGTGCGACCCACCAGGTACGGCTGGGGGCCGAATACCTCTTTATCCTGCCGAAAACCATCATACCATTGCGGTGCGGGCTGTTTTACGATCCCGAACCATCGGAAAAGAGCCCGGAAGATTTCTGGGGATTTTCCTTGGGCACCGGCTTTACGGCCGGTAACCTGGTTTTTGATTGTGCCTACCAGTATCGCCGCGGCAACGATGTGCAGGGTGATGTGCTGGTAAACCTGCCCGGCACCGATGCCGATGTGACCCAACACCTCTTTATGACCTCTTTGATCTATTATTTCTAACAGACGACCAGTGTTTATCCGTATTTTTACTCATTTTAGACTGAGTAAATACTTTCAGTATTGTTTTTTTCGTAATTTTTGTTAGTATGCGATTTTATATTTTATCGGCTGCAATCGGTATTGTAATATTTGTTTACCAGGTAGCCACATTACGAGTGTAAACAGAAAAGAAACCGTCATCAGTAGCATATACCCATTTGGTTGAAGCTCGATCAAATGGTATGCATTTCCGGGCAGATGCCGGCTTTCTGGTCATTTTGCCGAACCCAGAGGGGCATCATGAAAAATCTAATTACTTCCTGGCTATTTCACTTTACAGCAGTTGTTGTCTTCTTTACCGCTCTACCCCTGTCACCCCTTCATGCCGCTACCTGGTATGTAGACGGCGGGGTTGATTCTTCCAGTCAGTACGGCTTTACCTGGGCGGATGCCTTCAAAAGCTTGCAGGAGGCAATAGATGCTGCCCAAGTTGATGATCTAATACTGGTCAAGGAGGGACGCTATCCACTGTCGGCAAGTATCGAGATTGACAAGGCCGTGCATATCTACGGCGGGTTCCCGTCTGATTTTGCCTACCCGGAGTGGGACGATCGGGACGTTACGCGTTATGAAACCGTACTTGACGGCCAGTACACGGTCTATAACTTACTGTATATAACCGCCAATGCCACCGTCGACGGGTTGACCATCCGCAATGGGGATGATGGTTGTTCCCAAATGGCAGATGGTGGTGGTGCTTTTATCGTTTATGCTTCTCCGGTTATCAGCAATTGCACTTTTACAGACAACAGTGTTGATTTATATGGTGGAGCTCTTTACCTCAAAGATAGTAATGCGCAAATCAACAACTGCAATTTTGATAATAATTATGCTGAAGGTTCTGGTGCAGCTATCTATTTAAGGGGAAGCGCCCCGGTAATTGACAATTGTACCTTCACAGAAAATGATACTGCTAAATATGGTGGGGGATTGTTTAATTATTATTCCTCTCCCACTATTACAAAATGTAAATTTTTTGACAACACGGCTGAATACGGTGGGGCATTAAATATCCAATATTCCTCTCCAATCATAAAAAATTCCATTATTTCAGGCAATAGTGCTGTTTTTAAAGGTGGAGGAATATTCAACCGGGAATCCGATTGTATTATAACCGACACAATTTTTTCGGACAACAAAGCCGATGTCAGTGCCGGCGGAATATTAAACTCAAAGTCCTCACCTGAAATAACCGATTGTATTATTTCTAACAATAGTGCTAAGCAGGCAGGCGGGATTTTAAATACTAGTGACTCGTATTCCAACATTAGTAACTGTACCTTTTGGGGAAATCAAGCTGTAGAAAATGGTGGTGGCATATGTAATTATAATTCCATGCCAACCATCAGTAATTGCACTTTTACAGAGAACAGTGTTGGTTTATATGGTGGAGCTGTTTATCTCTATAATAGCAATACGCTAATCAGTAACTGCAATTTTGAAAAGAATTATGCTGAAGGCTCCGGTGCAGGTATCTATTTAAGAGAAAGTTCTCCGGTAATTGACAATTGTACCTTCACAGAAAATGACACTGCTAGATATGGGGGAGGGATTTTTAACTATTATTCCTCTCCCCTGATCACAAAATGCGATTTTTTTGACAACACGGCTGAATATGGTGGAGCATTAAACATACAATATTCCTCTCCTACAATAAACAATACGGTTTTTTACGGCAATAGAGCCGTGTTTAAGGGTGGTGGAATATATAACCGGGAATCCGACCTTATCATAACCAATGCGAATTTTTCCAGTAATGTGGCCGGTGATAGCGCCGGTGGAATTTTAAACTCCAAGGCCTCTCCTGAAATAGCCGGCTGTGTTTTTTATAATAACAGCGCTCATCAGGCAGGCGGGATGTTGAATACGTATGGCTCTTTCCCCGGTATTAATAATTGTGCCTTTTTGGGCAACCAGGCCGTAACTTTTGGTGGTGGGATGAGCAATTATAATTCCACTCCTTTTATAAACAATTCATTTTTTTCCGGCAATAAGGCTTATATAGGCGGCGGCTTATATAACAATAACACTATAGTCAACATGGCCAACTGCACACTGTCTGGTAATAGGGCAAGTTATGGTGGTGGGATTATGACTGACAACTGTACTGATGATGTTATTTCGAATTGTGTCATGTGGGGGAATGTCCTCCCTAATAATGCATCAGTAGATAATGGTCCTCAGATTTACACTTATACTGATTATTCTTCAGTGGGTTTTTGTAATATAGATCAAAGCGGGTTTGGCAATCAGGACGGCAGTGCGGATGGAAAAGGTAATATCCGCAAAGATCCGTTGTTTGTTCGCGCACCTGATCCAGGCGCAGATGAAGAATGGGGCACTGATGATGATGACTACGGAGATTTGCATCTGACTTCTTTTTCGCCATGTATCGATGCCGGCAGTAATGAAGTCGCGCATCTTTTGTCGACCGATCCTGACGGTGATCCAAGGATCGTTGACGGAGATGATGACGGTGTGGCTGTTGTTGATATGGGAATGGATGAATTTATCCATGATCAAATGCTCTCATCATTGACAACGGATTTGCTTGAAGATGACATTGTTAGTATGTCCCCGACTTATCCGGAAAATGATACAACCCGGATGCCGCAGGATGGGGCAGGGGGCAACGGTAGCGACAGTCAGTCTTTGCCGGATGGCACTGGTGGAGATATAATTGTTCTTTCAGAAGTTAAAGGGCAGAACGGAGAGGATTCAGCTTTAAATGTTCCCCTGGCATTTCACTATACCTGCAGGAGTATTTGGCCATCATTGAAGAATCCTTGGTATTTTGAGCATCCGGCCGGTGTGGCAGTGGATCCTTGGGGTAATCTGTATGTGGCCGATACCGGCAAACACGGTGTTCAGAAGTTTTCGCCCGGCGGAAAGTTTATTGCGGCCTGGGGAGGCCCGGGGGCAGGACACGGACAGTTTTCCTATCCGACCGGCATAGCAACGGACCTGTACGGGAATGTTTATGTGGCCGATACCGATAACCACAGGATACAAAAATTCGATCCCAATGGTAATTTTATATTAGAGATCTGTGAACAGATATCGGATAATGACACGTTGAGTTATCCTCAAGGAGTTGCTGTTGACCAAGGGGGCGATATTTATGTTGCAGACACCTTTAATGACCGGATTGTAAAGTTTAATCCCGATGGTCAATTGATTGCCATGTGGGGTTCATACGGTAATGGCAGTGGTGAGTTTGATTTGCCTCGGGGTATCGCATCAGATAGAAACGGACACATCTATGTGGTCGACCGTTATAATCACCGTATCCAGATGTTTCATGATGATGGTACGTTTCTGATGGCGTGGGGAAGTGAGGGAGATGGGGGCTCGCAGCTTGACTCTCCCCTTGGCATTGCAGTTGGTTTAGATAGCGAGATATATGTCACCGACAGTGAAAATCATCGTATAGTTAAGCTCCGTGATGACGGTTCCGGTTTTGTGTCTGTTGCAGTTATGGGGGCATGTGGTACCGGTCAGGATTCATTGTGCACCCCTGCCGGTATAGCAGTGGATGCCGACGGGTATGTCTATGTGGCAGATGTGTGGAATAACCGTATTCAGAAGTTTCATGATGTCGATGTCGAACTTGATTATGTTTTTGCACTTTCAAATCGAGGGGCACGCGGCGGAGAGTTTATATCACCGGAAAGCGTTACTGTTGATGAAAAGGGTTATGTTTATGTAGCCGATACAGATAACCACCGTATACAGAAATTAGGTGCAGACGGAGCGTTTTTATTCGAGTGGTCCAGAAATGATACCAAGTTTGTTCAGGGAATTGCTGCTGACACGCAAGGCGATATTTATGCTGCGAGTGCCGATTTTAATCAGGTTACCAAATATGCTGGTGACGGAAATTTTCTTGCGTATGTAAATAAATATATTAAAGACGATGTGTATAAGTTTTTTTATAAACCCTATGGCATAGCTTTTGATGACCAGGGGAATATATATGTTGTCGATAGGGGTAATAACTATGTAGTGAAATTTAACCCTAATTTTAATGACACTGAAACAGTATGGGGAGGCCAAGGTATCGGTGCTGGCTACTTTCGCAATCCCCACGGCATAGCAGTAGATGTAGAAGGCAGAGTGTATGTTGCAGATACTGACAATCATCGTATCCAGAAGTTTAGCTCTGCCGGGGAGTATATTGGTCAGTGGGGTGTCAATGGAAGCAGCGCAGGAGAGTTCAATGCCCCTCGCGGTGTAGCGACCGATAATGAGTCGGGTACCGTGGTACTTTATGTAGCCGATAGTGGTAATCACCGCATTCAGAAGTTCAGTGCCTCCGGGGATTTTATCCAGTCATTTGGCAGTTATGGCACCAGTCCGGGGCAGTTTAATGATCCCGGAGGGCTTTGCATCGGTAATGACGGACGGATATATGTGGCCGATACCGGTAATGATCGAATCCAGGTGTTCAACCACTTGCAGACTCCAAACAGCAAGGCAGTCATTGTTGCCGGGCGCAGCCACGAGGGGGATGCCTTGTGGAATGCCACCAGCATGAACGCTAAGTTTGCCTACCGGGCTTTGTTGTACCAGGGCTTTACCAAGGATACAATCTGTTATTTATCGCCGGATATCCAGTGGGATCAGGACAATAACGGTGAGTTCGACGATGTTGACGGCATTGCCAGTCGTGAGAGCCTGCATACGGCCTTGACCGAGTGGTCCGGTGATGCAGACAGTCTGGTGGTGTGCTTGATAGACCACGGCGGCCCGGAGATATTTCGCCTCAATAAACAGGAGGTGCTGCATGCAGGAGAGCTATCGCAGTGGCTTGACGGCTTCAGTGGTCCTACAACGGTGGTGTATGATGCGTGCAGATCAGGAAGTTTTTTGCAGGCCTTGAAGAAAGCGAACCGGACCCTTATTACCAGCACTGATGTCAACCAGCGGGCACAGTTCCTGGGGGGCGGGGCTATCTCTTTTTCAAATTATTTCTGGAACCATATTTTTAACGGAGTCCCGGTACGGGAAGCCATGGAAAAGGCCGGCACAGCCGTTGAAAGCACTTTTCACAACCAGACGCCACTGTCGGAGCCCTCAGACATATCAGCTGACCTTGTCATCGGTTACGGCACCAGTATATCCGGCAGCGCCCCTGAGATAGCAGAGATATATCCTGACACCCAGACAATCACAAGCGGCACTACTGCAACGATACGTGCCAACAGAATTACCGACCCTGACAGCGCTACACTGTCCGGGGTATGGGCTGTTGTGCTGCCGCCGGGCTTCAGTGAAGACTCAATCGACAACCCCATGGTGGAACTTCCGTTTTTTGAATTGCAGGAAGTTGACTGTGACGGGTACAGCGGCAAGTGCTATGAAGGAAGTTTTGATAAATTTACCATAGACGGAGAGTATCAGTTAGCAGTGTATGCCATGGATGACCAGGGGAATACCTCTGTGCCGTTGGTATCGGAAGTAAAGGTTGAAAGCCCGTTGACCCAGAAGGCAATCATTGTTGCTGGAACGAAGGGAGGGGATGGTTTTGTGGAAAAGGGTGTAGATCTTGCCTATCATGCTCTGAAAACGCAGGGGTACAAAGATGGCGTAATTACGGTTTTAGAGCCGGATGGTTCTGCAAGCATTTCATCTCTGAGAGGAGCCCTGGAGGCCGCTCGAAACAGTACCCATGATCTAGTGCTGTATCTGGTTGGACAGGGCGGGCCGTTAGAGTTCCACATTAATGATAGTGAAATTCTTTCAGTTTCCGAGCTTGATAGCTGGCTGGATGAATTGCAGGCGAATATGGATGGGGTGCTTACCGTCATCTATGACGCCGACTATTCCGGCAGCTTCATTCCGCTTCTCACCCCGCCGGAGAACAAGAAACGCATCGTTATCACCAGCACCGCAGCAGATGAGCCTGTGTATTACGGCAGCCGGGGGCTTATATCCTTTTCGACCTTTTTCTGGAGCCGGGTGTATAACGGGGAGAAGGTGCATGATGCCTTTAGCTATGCCAAAAAGGCCTCGAACTGTCTGAACAAGAGCTGCCGGCCCCAGACACCGAGTCTCAATGATAACGGTAACGGCATAGCTAATGAATATGCCGACGGTCTGCTTGCCATGAACTACAAAATCGGCATCGGGTGGAACTTTGCCGATGACGGCCCCATGGTGGGCTCAGTGTTTGCGGAAGCAGAAGAGAATAACCGTATATCAATACAGGCAGGAGTTACCGGAACAGGAGAGGTTAAAAGGGTGTGGGCCGTTGTGACGCCGATAGACTCGTGCCCGGGCGGGGATGAAGCAGTGGAAGAAGTCGAGCTTTTCTACGATATTGCATCGGAAACGGCCACGGGCCTTTTTGAACCCACCTCTTCACAAGACTATAAAATAACAGTGTATGCCCGGGATGCGGATAATAACACCTCCCGCCCCTTTGAAACCAAGGTGTATCTTGGGCAGGGGGGGCTGTGCAGCGCAGGTACGGCAGATGCCTATGAAGAAGACAACAGCAAAGAAGAGGCCCGGGTAATAGTGGTAAATGCACGGGAACCCCAGGAACACAGCTTTTGCAGTGCCCGTGATGAAGACTGGGTAAAGTTCTACGGCCTGGAAGGAGAATACTACAGTATTGTAACGGACAACCTGGGAGAAAACAGCCTGCCGGTTATTGAGCTGTACAATGAACAGCTTGATATGCAGCGCTCGAAGGTGCCGGAAGAGGGCGGGGCGGTGTACCTGGACTGGCTGTGCCCTGAGGATGGTGTTTACTATGTACGGCTGTGGAATTACCTGCTGTATGACGAAGATGGACAGGATACTGTAACAACCGGTTACAGCCTGCGGGTCTATAACCCCTACTGGCCGGATTTCCTGGTGCTGATGAGCGGAGAGGTAAAAGACGGTACAACGCGGCAGCCCATAGACGGAGCCGTGATTACCACCGACGGAGGTGGGGCTGCAATATCGGAGCAAGGGCGCTATGAGCTGTACCAGTATCCGGGCCGGTGGACCCTGGAGGCCCGTTCTTCCGGGTACCAGTGGTACCGTGAGTACATTACTGTAGGAACAGGAAGTATGGTGATGCAGAAAGATATCAGCATGCTACCGCTAAGTACGAATACATCAACCACTACCAGTATTGATTCCTCTTCTTCATCGCCCCCAGCAACAACCACAACGGTGCCCGTGGAAACAACCTCATCGACGACAACGACCATTGATGACGGCAATCTTGCGACCACAACAACCACGGTTGCACCACCCCCGGAGCCCCTTGAGATCGTATCGACCCCCCGGGCAATGGCCTTTGTTGATGAACAGTATACCTATACCGTAGAAGTCAGTGGCGGTGCAGCGGTAACGTGTGAACTGCAGTCGGCACCGGCAGGAATGGTGATTGATAAAACAACAGGAACCATAACCTGGACACCTGCGCTGGAGCAACTGGGCAACCACAGGGTTGTCGTATGTGTTACAGACGACCTGGGCCGGAAGGTGAGCCAGGAGTTTACGGTGCGGGTGACACTGAGTTGTGTGCTTACGCAGGTGCTGAACAATAACAGGCAAGACCTGGACCTGCTGAGAAGCTACCGTGACAGCAGGTTGTACCGGAGTGCAGCCGGCAGGGGGCTTTTGTACCTTTACTATGCCAACGGACCTGAGATATATGCAATCCTTGCCAAACAGCCCGGCCTTATGACATCAGTGCGTAAAACGGTCAGGGAACTGCTTCCGGAGCTTAAAAAGGGGGCTGAGAAGAATGAACCGATCGGCCTGCCGGAAGACACGCGCAGAAAAGCGCGCAGGCTGCTTAAAGATATCCGGCAGAAGGCCTCCCCTGGACTGAAAAAAAGTCTGGCCCTGGTATTGCGCAGACTTGAAGACGTTGGTTTTTTACAGGATATCGGTATAAAACACTCAAATACTGGCAGAAAATGACAAATGTGTGTGTATTTATCTGTTTATATGCTGAAAGTTTGATAATAATATCTCATATTTATTATAAAAAAGAAAAGTAATTATTATTGCTTTTTTATATGCTTTTTATTATTATAATATGAATCAGATTGATTGATATTATAATCTGATTCTCAGGGCACACGCTCATTTTTTAATTCCACTACACAAACAGGATTGGGGCACATTTTACAACATATTCCCTCTTCCGCCTAAAAAACACATTGAGGGGCAATGTGAAAAAAACAAGACTATTATTGTTTTTTTTGGTGCTTGTAGCACTGTCTTTATCAAACCTTCATGCTGCCACGTGGTATGTTGACGGAGGTATTGATTCCTTCGGCAACTACGGCCTTACCTGGGCAGATGCCTTTAAAAGTTTGCAAGAGGCTATCGATGCAGCTGTGGACGATGACGTAATTTTGTCAAAGAGGGGCGGTATCCTTTGTCGGGCAGTGTCGAAATCGATAAGGTTGTGCATATCTATGGTGGATTTCCGGCAGATGTTGACTACCCGGAGTGGGAGGACCGGGATGCGGGGCTGTATGAAACTGTACTGGACGGTCAGTATTCGGTCTATAATTTACTGTACATAACCGACAATGCCACCGTAGACGGGCTTACTATTCGCAATGCCGATGATGGATGTTTGGAGGAAGCAGATGGTGGGGGGGCCTTTATCGTTTATGCTTCTCCAGTCATCATCAATTGCACTTTTACAGACAACAGTGTTGGTTTATATGGTGGAGCTGTTTATCTCAATAATAGTAATACGCTCATCAGCGACTGCTATTTTGATAATAATTTTGCTGAAGGTTCCGGTGCAGCTATCTATTTAAAGGAAAGCTTTCCGGTAATTGACAATTGTACCTTTACGAAAAATGATACTGCCAAATATGGTGGAGGGATTTTTAACCATTACTCCTCTCCGACTATCACTAAATGCAATTTTATCGACAATACGGCTGAATATGGCAGTGGAATTTATAATCGAAACTCCTCTCCCTCCATAAGAAATACTGTTTTTTCAGGCAACAGCGCTGCTGTTAAGGGTGGTGGAATATGCAACAAAGAATCGAATCCCACTATATCCGGCTCAATTTTTTCAGGTAATAGTGCCGATGTCAGCGCCGGTGGAATTTTAAACGCAAAGTCCTCGCCAGAAATAAACGACTGTATTTTTTATAATAATAGCGCTCATCAGGCAGGCGGGATTTTAAATACCAGTGACTCTTTTTCCAGTTTTGACAATTGTACCTTTTTGATTAATCAAGCGGTAGAGAACGGCGCCGGCATATGTAATTATAATTCCAATCCCACTATCATCAATTGTACTTTTTCGGGCAACAGTGTCGATTTGTATGGTGGAGCTGTTTATCTCAATAAGAGCAATGCGCTCATCAGTAACTGCACTTTTGAAAATAATTATGCCAAAGGTTCCGGTGCAGCTATCTATTTAAAGGAAAGCTTTCCGGTATTTGACAATTGTACCTTTGCGGAAAATGATACCGACAAATATGGTGGAGCGGTTTTTATCCATTATTCCTCTCCAACGATTACTAAATGCAGTTTTGTTGACAACATTGCTGAATATGGTGGCGCATTAAATATACAATATTCTTCCCCTATAATAAGAAATACGATTTTTTCCGGCAATAGTGCTGTTGTAAAGGGTGGTGGAATATACAACAAAGAATCCGATACTATTATAACCGGCTCAATTTTTTCGGGTAATAAGGCCGATGAAAGTGCCGGCGGAATTTTAAATGCAAAGTCCTCACCAGAAATAACCGATTGTATCATTAATAACAATAGCGCTCACCAGGCAGGCGGGATTTTAAATACGAGTAATTCTTTCCCCAAAATTAGTAACTGCGCCTTTCTGGGTAACCTGGCCGTAACCTTTGGTGGTGGTATGAGTACTTATTCATCTGCCCCGGTGGTGGTCAACTCTGTTTTTTCAGGCAATAAGGCTTATATCGGTGGTGGCCTATACGGCAATGATTCTGCTATCACCATGACTAACTGCACTCTGTCCGGCAATAAGGCAGGTTACGGCGGTGGAATTATGAGTGACAACTGCACCGATGATATTCTTTCTAATTGTCTTATGTGGGGGAATGCCCTTCTTGGTAATGCATCGGCAGACAATGGCCCCCAGCTTTACTCTTATTCTGATTATGTTCCATTGTCATATTGCAATATTGATCAAAGCGGATTTGGCAAACCGGACGGCAGTGCGGATGGTAATGGTAACATCCGTAAAGAACCATTGTTTATTCGCAACCCGGATCCCGGGCCTGATGAAGAGTGGGGTACTGCTGATGATGACTACGGCGATTTGCATTTGAGTGCTTCTTCTCCCTGTATTGATGCCGGAAACAATGCCGCTGCACATCTTTTATCGACTGATATTGAGGGTGACCAAAGGATCATGGATGGGGATGATAACGGTGAGGCTCTTGTTGATATTGGGGCGGATGAATTTACTCATGATCAAACGCTTTCATCAGTGACACTGAATCTGTATGAATCTGACAGTGCACTCCTGCTTCCGGTTATTGCGGAAAGTAGCTCAGATCCTAGGTTAGGGGATGTGTCAGGTGGCACTGGCAGTGCCAGTAAACCTTTGACGGACGGCACTGCAGATGAAAACAGTGTTCTTGAAGAAGCAGAAGAGCAGACTGTATCGGAATCGGCTTTGCATGTTGCCCCAGTATTTCAGTATACCTGCAGGAGTATCTGGCCATCATTAAAGAATCCCTGGTATTTTGAGCATCCGTCCGGTGCGGCGGTGGACCCCTGGGGTAATCTGTATGTGGCCGATACCGGCAGACACTGTATTCAGAAGTTTTCTTCCGGTGGAAATTTTATTGCAGCCTGGGGAAGCCCGGGGGCAGGACACGGGCAGTTTGCCTATCCAACCGGCATAGCAACGGACCTGTATGGTAATGTGTACGTAGCCGATACCGACAACCATCGGATACAAAAGTTCGATGCCAATGGGAATTTCATGCTGGAGATTTATGAGCAGATAACAGATACCGACACTTTAAGCTATCCTCAAGGTATTACGATTGACCAATGGGGCAATATTTATGTTGCAGATACCTTTAACGACCGGATTGTGAAGTTTGCTCCAGGTGGTCAATTGATTGCTAGCTGGGGTGCGTACGGTGATGGCACTGGTGAGTTTGATCTGCCCCGGGGTATCGCATCAGATAGAAATGGACACATCTATGTGGCCGACCGGTATAATCACCGTATTCAAAAATTTCGCGACGATGGTACGTTTCTAATGACGTGGGGAAGTGAAGGAGATGGGGGCTCGCAGCTTGACTCGCCCCTTGGCATTGCAGTTGGCGCAAACAACGCGATATATGTAACCGACAGTGAGAATCATCGGCTCGTTAAACTCAGTGATGACAACTCAGGTTTTGCTCCTGTCTCAGTAAAGGGCTCATGCGGTTCCGATCATGATTCACTGTGCACTCCTTCCGGCATAGCGGTAGATGCCGGCGGGAATGTCTATGTGGCAGATGTGTGGAACAACCGCATTCAGAAGTTTCGTGATGCCGGTGCTGATTTTAATTATGTTTATACTCTTTCAAACCGGGGGGAGCGCGGCGGAGAGTTTATATCGCCTGAAAGCGTTACGGTTGATGAACAGGGTTATGTGTATGTAGCTGATACAGAAAACCACCGGATACAGAAATTAGGTATAGACGGAGTGTTTTTGTTCGAGTGGTCCAGGTATGATACCCGATTTGTTCAAGGAATTGCTACTGACACGCAAGGTGATGTTTATGCTGCGAGTGCCGATTATAATCAGGTCACCAAATATACTGGTGACTGCAAGTACCGTACGTATGCAAATAAATATATTAAAGACGATGTGGATAAATTTTTTTATGAGCCCTATGGCGTAGCTTTTGATTGCCTGGATAACATATATGTTGTCGATAGAGGTAATCACTATGTAGTGAAATTTACCCCGGGTTTTAATGACACTGAAACAGTATGGGGAGGCCATGGCATTGAGGCCGGTAGATTCCGAAATCCTCACGGCATAGCAATAGATGCGGAGGGTAATGTGTATGTAGCTGACACAAATAATCATCGTGTCCAGAAGTTTACATCCAATGGTATTTATCTTGGACAGTGGGGCGGCTATGGAAGCAGCGAAGGAGAGCTTAACGCTCCCCGAGGTATAACTACTGACAATGAGTCCGGACGGATTGTAGTGTATGTGGCCGATAGCGGCAATCACCGCCTCCAGAAGTTTACCGCTGATGGTGCTTTTATTCAGTCACTGGGCAGTAAAGGTACCAATCCAGGCCAGTTTAAAGATCCCGGGGGCGTGAGTATCGCCAGAGACGGACGGGTATATGTGGCTGATACCGGCAATAACCGTATTCAGGTTTTCAGTCCCCTGCAGATGCCCAACAGTAAGGCCATAATCGTTGCCGGCCGTACCCACCCTGGAGATGCTCTGTGGAATGCTACCAGTATGAACGCCAAGTTTGCCTATCGGGCGCTTCTGTACCAGGGCTTTACAAAAGAGACAATCTATTATTTGTCGCCTGATACCCTGTGGGATCAGGACAATAACGGTGAGTTTGACGATGTAGACGGTGAGCCCACCATGGAGAACCTGTATAACGCTTTGACTGAGTGGGCTCGGGATGCCGACAGCCTTGTTGTGTGCCTGATAGACCATGGCGGCCCCCAAACCTTTCGCTTAAACGATAAGGAAGTGCTGGAAGCCGGAGTGTTTGGCCAGTGGCTGGATGTTTTTACGGGTCCTGCAACGATAGTGTATGATGCCTGCAGTTCGGGAAGTTTTTTGCAAGCATTGAAAAAAGAGAACCGTACTGTTATTACCAGCACCGATGTAAATCAGCGGGCCAAGTTTCTGGGACGGGGTATTATTTCGTTTTCAAATTATTTCTGGAATCATATCTTTAACGGTACCCCGGTAAAACAGGCCATGGAAAAGGCCGGATCTGCAATAGTGAGTACCTTTGGTGACCAGACCCCTATGTCGGAACCTGTAAATATATCAGATAACCTGACCATTGGTTACGGAACCAGCATATCAGGCCTTGCCCCTGAGATTGCAGAGCTGTCTCCGGCCATCCAGTCCATTACAAGTGGTACCAGTGCCACTATACGGGCCAATGGGATCACAGATCCTGACAGCGGTACGCTGTCAGGGGTATGGGCGGTGGTGTTGCCCCCGGGGTTCAATGAAGGCTCGATTGACAATCCCATGGTTGAACTGCCGTCCTTTGAGTTGCAGGAAGCAGACTGTTCCGGATATGCCGGTAAATGCTATGAAGGCACCTTTAAAGGGTTTACTATAGACGGAGCATATGATGTGGCGGTCTATGCCATGGATGACCAGGGTAATACTTCGGCGCCCAGCATGGGAACGGTTACCGTGAATAACCTGTTGACTCAGAAAGCGATTATTGTAGCCGGTGGTGAGCCGGGAGATCTGTTTGTGAAGCATGGAGCCGAGCTTGCCTATCGTGCCCTGAAGACACAAGGGTATGACGATGATGCAATTGAATTTTTAGGTCCCGAGGGAATGCGCTGCAATGGATCAGGCTCCTGTGTAGACGAGTCTGCAACGCTTGCTGTACTTGAATCTACACTTACTGCCGACCACAGTAATACCCACGATCTGGTGCTCTATATGATCGGAAAGGGCGATACAGAATCGTTCCATATAAAGGATAGTGAAATTTTACAGGCTTCTGTGCTTGATCAGTGGCTCGACCAGTTGCAGACAACCATGAACGGGATGTTGACCGTTGTGTATGATGCCGATTTTTCCGGCAGCTTTATCCCGCGGCTCACACCCCCTGAAAACAAGAAACGGATCGTAATTACCAGCACCGCTGCAGATGAAACGGTGTATTACGGCACCCAGGGGATTATCTCGTTTTCGACCTTTTTCTGGAGTCAGATCTATAACGGCGAAAAGGTATATGATGCATTCACTTATGCTAAAAAAGCAGCCGGCTGTTTAAACAAAAGCTGCCGAAGCCAAACTCCGTGCCTCAATGATAACGGCAATGCCGTTGCAAATGAGTATGCCGATGGTCTGCTGGCTATGAACTACAAGATCGGTATCGGGTGGAACTTTGCCGACGACGGTCCCATGATCGGATCAGTTTTTGCAGAAACTGCAGAAAACAATCAGGTGTCCATAAGAGCCGGTGTGACCGGAACCATAGAAATCAGAAGAATTTGGGCAGTAATTACGCCGGCAGACCATTGCCCGGGTGGGAGTGAGTTTCCGGTGGAGATGGATCTTGCGTATGACAATGAAACTGAAACGGCCACGGGCCTTTTTGACGCAGCGGGCTCACAGGATTACAAGATAACCGTATATGCCCAAGATAATGATAACAACACTTCCAGGCCCTTTGAAACTAAAGTGTACCTGAGTGAGGGGCAGGGACTGTGCAGAGTGAATAGTGCGGATGGATATGAAGACGATAACAACAAAGACCATGCAAGGGCAATACTAGTAAATGACCGCCAGGCGCAGGAGCACAACTTTTGTACTGCTACGGATGAAGACTGGGTGAAGTTCTACGGGCGTGAAGGAGAATATTACAGCATTGTAACGGATGATCTGGGTGTAAACAGCCTGCCGGTTATCGAGCTGTACAATGAACAGCTCAATATGCAGCGTTCGAAGGTGCCGGAAGAGGGCGGTGCAGTGTATCTTGACTGGCTGTGCCCGCAGGATGGTATCTATTATGTACGGCTGTGGAATTACCTGCTGCATGAGGAGGATGGGCAGGGGAATACAACCAGATATCGCCTGCGGATCTACAATCCGTACTGGCCTGATTTCCTGGTGCTGATGAGCGGGGAAGTAAAAGACAGTACAACGCAGCAGCCCATAGACGGTGCCGTCATTACCACCGACGGTGGAGGGGCAGCAATATCAACAGGTGGCCGTTATGAAATGTATCATTACCCTGGCCAGTGGAGCCTGGAGGTGCAGGCGGCTGGGTACCAGTGGTGCCGGAAACACCTGAATGTCGTCACGGGCAGTATGGTGATGCAGAAGGATATCAGCATGCAGCCGTTAGGTACATATACTTCTACAACCACCAGTATTGATTCATCGCCTTCTACGCCGCCGGCTACTACCACCACAACGACGGTACCAATAGAATCAACTTTAACATCAACAACAACTACTACAATCACGGTTACGCCACCACCGCCGGTCGAGATAATATCATCACCGCGGGTGACGGCCTTTGCAGGAGAACAGTATAGCTATACTGTGGAAGTACGCAGTGGTGCTGTTGTAACATGTGCACTGGAATCGGCACCCGCTGGAATGACAATCGATAAGGAAACCGGTATCATCACCTGGACGCCTGGGTTGGATCAACTGGGCAATCACAGGATAATAGTGTGTGCCGTAGACAATCTGGGCCAAAGGGTCAGCCAGGAGTTTACGGTGCGGGTGACGCTGAGCTGTGTGCTCACGCAGGTGCTGAACAATAACAGGCAAAACCTGGATCTGCTGAGGCGCTACCGAGACATCCGCCTGTACCGGAGTGCTGCCGGGCGGTCGCTTCTGTACCTTTACTATGCCAATGGCCCTGAGATATATGGAATCCTGGCGCAGCAGCCCAGTCTTATGGCATTGGTACGTGAAATAGCAGGGGAACTGCTGCCGGAACTTAAAAAGATTGTTGTGTATAATGAACCTGGAAGCCTTTCAAGAGATGCCCGCAGAAAAGTGCGCACGGTTTTGAAAAATATCCGGCATAAGGCGTCCCCGGGGCTGAAAAAGAGCCTGGCCCTGGTATTGCGGAGGCTTGAAGATGCCGGCTTTCTGAGAGAAATTGGCGTGGAGCAGGGACGGTTACACCGCTAGCGTTTATGAAGAAGCTTTTATGTCCGTACCCCATCGGAAAATTCCTAACTAAAAATCGTTTCTTGAATGTCTATCGTTAAATCCTTTCCCAAGTATTGCCTTTTTAGAAAATATTTGATAAAATTTTCAAGGAGAATAAAATCAAATCCAGTCGGTTGGGGCAGATTGTATAATCAATTGTACTAACATGTATAAATAGTCGGCAGGGGCAGCTTCCAAAAGAATCCTCCATTTCCATCATGATCACTACGCAAAAAGGGGCAAGGTGATGAAATCGGTAAAAATCCCATTATGTTTTTTTATTACAACTTTTATATTCTATCTGTGTTTGCCTGGTGCATATTTGCACGCCACTACCTGGTACGTAGACGGCGGTGTGGATTCATCCAGCCGGTATGGTCTTGCCTGGGCCGATGCCTTTAAAAACCTTCAAGATGCAATAGATGCGGCTGAAGCCGATGACGTGATACTGGTCAAGGAGGGCCGGTACCCCCTGTCGGCCAGTATCGCGGTTGACAAGGCTGTGCATATCTATGGCGGCTTTCCGGCTGATGTTACCTATCCGGATTGGGAGGACCGGGACGTTGCCCTCTATGAAACCGTGCTGGACGGTCAGTATGCGGTTTATAATTTGCTGTATATAACCGATAATGCCACTATCGACGGATTCACCATCCGCAATGCTGATGACGGCTGTACACTCGATGAAGAAGGCGGAGCGGGCTATATTGCCTATGCGTCTCCCACATTCAACAATTGCAGGTTTATAGAAAATAGTGTCGGCGGCGATGGCGGGGCGCTTTATGTGCGCTATGGGGACCTGGTTATTATAAACTGTATTTTCGAAAACAATTTTTCCGGTACGTCAGGCGGCGCATTGTATGCCAGTTACAGTAATACTGTCATTGACAATTGCACGTTCACTGAAAACTATGCCGGGTATCGAGGCGGTGGAATATATAATAATGAGTCCTCATCTACTCTCACCAGTTGCAGCTTCTTGGGTAATATAGCTGATTTGGGTGGCGGGATAAGTAATTTTAAATCTTCGCCCAACATTAATGACTGTATTTTTTCAGGCAACAATGCTTTAACACAAGGCGGTGGAATCTATAACAATTTTCATGCCCCCACAGTCACTCATTGCAGTTTCTTGGGTAACACCGCTAACGTGGGCGGTGGAATAGATAACGTTGCCTCCGCGCCCAATATTACCAATTGCATTTTTTTGGGTAACAGCGCTAAAAACGGTGGGGGAATAAGGAATCATACCTCCGATTCCACCATAACCAATTGTACCATTTCCGATAATAGCGCAATGAGAGGTAGCGAAATATATTTCCATCTATCATCAGATAGTATTATTAATTGTATTGTATGGAGCAATGCAGCAGCGGGTACATTAACATCCATAGGTGCTTCTGGTTCATCCTTTAGTATCACATACAGTGATGTCGTCGCGGAGGGCTATGCCGGCTCCAACGGCAATATCCGTACAGACCCCCTCTTTGTCCGCAATCCTGATGCGGGTCCGGATGGTGAGTGGGGTACGGATGATGATGACTATGGTGACTTGCATCTGCGTTCGACTTCACCATGTATTGATGCCGGACGTTCTACGGGTATTACCCTTTCTGATATGGATATTGACGGTGACCCCAGGATTATAGATGGAGATACTAGTGGTTCTGCTGAAGTCGACATGGGGGCGGACGAGTATTCCGGTGGCGGGGCGTTTTCTGAACAGGCAATCGGTGTTTCCGGTGGGGATGGTTTTCCAGGTGCAACTACAGGCAGCTCCGGAGACGGGCCAACGCTCCAGGCTATACGCGATGGTGGAAACGGGCTGTCGGGCCTCAGCCCGTTCGGCGGAACTCATGACGAAGAGATATCCCGTTTGGAAAAAGACGGTGTTGAGCTGTCAGACATACGTGCGGATAAGGCCCTTGTATCAAAATATGTATGCAACGGCTTGTGGCCGTCGTTAAAGAATCCCTGGTATTTCACACACCCGGCCGATGTGGCGGTAGATCCCTGGGGCAATCTGTATGTGGCCGATACCGGCAAGCACCGTATACAAAAGTTTACCTCAGGTGGCAAGTTTATTGCCTCTTGGGGCAGCCCGGGATCGGGGAACGGCCAGTTTGCCTATCCGACCGGTATAGCAACGGATCTATATGGTAATGTGTTTGTTGTCGATACGGACAATCACCGGATTCAGAAATTCGACTCCAATGGGGCTTTTATGTTGGAGATCTGTGAGCAGATAACCGGTGATGACTCACTGAGCTATCCGCAAGGGGTGACGATTGACCAAGGGGGCAATATCTATGTGGCAGATACCTTTAATGACCGCATAGTAAAGTTTAACAACGATGGTCAATTGCTTGCACTATGGGGAACATATGGAAGTGGGGAGGGTGAGTTTGATCTGCCGCGGGGTATTGCATCAGATAGAAACGGGCACATCTATGTGGCCGATCGGTATAATCATCGCATCCAGAAATTCAACGATAACGGCACGTTTCTAACGGCATGGGGAAGTGAAGGGTCTGCTGCCGGGGAGCTTGATTCTCCGCTTGGTATAGCAGCAGGAGAGGCCGGCGTGATATATGTCTCCGACAGTGAAAATCATCGAATTGTTAAGCTTCGTGATGATGGATCAGCTATTGCATTTGTTGCAGTCAAAGGCACATGCGGCACTGACGATGATCAATTGTGCAGTCCTGCGGGTATAGCGGCCAATGTTCAAGGCACTGTTTATTTGACGGATGTATGGAACAACCGTATTCAGAAGTTTCATGATGGCGGTGCCGACCTTACGCATGTTTCCGCCATGTCAAACCGGGGAGAACAAAGTGGTGAATTTATAGCGCCGGAAAGTATTGCCGTTGACAAGCGGGGATATATCTATGTAGCCGATACGGATAATCACCGTATTCAAAAATTCAGTGCAGATGGTGAATTTATATCAGAGTGGTCCGGTAATGCTGCCAGATCTCCCCAGGGCATTGCTGTCGGTTCGGGCAATAGAATCTATGTTGCCGGTACCGGTAATAATCAGGTTTCGGTGTATACCCGTTTCGGTGAATACGGTTTATCGCGGCATTCCTATTCGAAAAACACCACCTTTCATAATTTTTACAAACCGAGCGGCATAGCCTGTGATGATAATGGGCATGTATATGTTGTTGATAGCGGTAATCACTATATTATTAAATTTACAAGTAATTATGATGCTCAAGTAGCAGAATGGGGCGAGGTCGGAACAGGCGATGGTGCCTTTGAAAATCCTCACGGAATTGCTGTTGACCACGATGGATATGTCTATGTGGCCGATACCGGTAATCATCGTATCCAGAAGTTTCAGCCGGATGGAACCTATGTAAGCCAGTGGGGAACCTATGGCGATGGCCAAGGTGAATTCAACGCTCCCCGTGGCATAGCTGCAGCAGTCGAGTTCGGCCACGTGTATGTCTATGTGGCCGACAGCGGTAATCACCGTATCCAGAAATTTACGGCTGCGGGACAGTTTGTCGAAGCTTTTGGCGGAAAGGGTCTTAATCCCGGTCAGATGAATGATCCCGGCGACCTGTGCATCGGGAAAGACGGCCGGATCTATGTAGCCGATACCGGTAACGACCGCATCCAGGTCTTCTCCCCGCTTCAAATGCCAAACAGCAAGGCCATAATCGTTGCCGGGCGCACCCATGCCGGGGATGCGCTGTGGGGAGCCACCAGCATGAACGCCAAGTTTGCCTATCGGACTCTCTTGTACCAGGGGTTTAGCAAGGACCGTATCTGCTACTTATCGCCGGATATCCATTGGGACCAGGACAATAACGGCGAGTTTGACGATGTGGATGGTGCTGCAACGCGGAAAAACCTGCATGAAGCTTTGACCGTATGGGCTCAGGATGCAGACAGTCTTGTGCTATGCCTGATAGACCATGGCGGACCGCAAACCTTGCGCCTGAACGAAAGCGAAGTGCTCAAGGCCGGGGAGTTGGCAGAGTGGCTCGACAGCTTCGACGGCCCCGTGACGGTGGTATATGACGCCTGCAGTTCAGGAAGCTTTCTGCAGGCTCTCAAAAAAGAAAACCGTACTGTTATTACCAGCGCCGACAGCAACCAGCGAGCCAAGTTTCTGGCTCAGGGAACCATCTCATTTTCCAACTATTTCTGGAGTGCTGTTTTCAGCGGTGAGTCGGTCAGCCGGGCTTTTGAAAAAGCCGGTTCCGCAATAATAAACATCTTTGAAGACCAGGTTCCCCGGTCAGAACCGGAAAGAATATCCAAATCATTGAAAATCGGTTACGGCACAAGCATCTCAGGCCATGCCCCTGAAATCGGCACTGTTTTTCCACAGGAACAAAGTATCAGCAACGGTACAAGCGCTACTATCAGGGTGAGTGATATCATTGATCCCGATTCGCGTCATTTTTCAGGTGTGTGGGCGGTGGTGGTGCCGCCTGGCTTCAGCGAGGACCAGGCTGACAACCCCATGGTTGAAATGCCGTCCTTTGAGCTTTCTTCGGTTGCCGGTGAGTCAACTGTAACAGAATCCCTTTGCTATGAAGGGACCTTTGATCAGTTTACCATGGCCGGAACATATGATATAGCGGTCTACGCCATGGATGAGCAGGGCAATACCTCTACGGCCGGTATGGCCCGGGTTATTGTTGAAAATCCTCTGGCTCAGAAGGCAATAGTGGTTGTTGGTGGAGGGCGCGCTGATGTGTATGCAAAAAAGGGCGTACAGCGAGCTTATGGTGCCCTGAAGGCCCAGGGCTATACAGATGAGAATATCGTTTTCCTCGGTCCGGAGGGGATACATTGTTACGGAAATCACAATTGTGTAGACGGTGCGGCAACCCTTGCCGCTCTTGAAAATACCATAAACGCTGCTCATAACACCACCCATGATCTGGTTCTGTATATGATCGGGCCGGGCGGAGCCGGGACATTCCGCATAAACAATCATGAAATATTGCACGCCGCTGTGCTTGACGGCTGGCTGGACCAATTGCAGGCGTACATGGATGGTATGCTCACCGTTATATATGATGCCGATCGCTCAGGAAGCTTCATCCCTCTCCTTGCGGCGCCGGAAGGCAAAAAGCGCATTGTATTTACCAGCACCACTGCCGATGAAACCGCCTATTACGGCCAGCGCGGAATTATATCTTCTTCCACTTTTTTCTGGAGTCAGGTCCGTAATGGTGAAGACGTGTATGATGCGTACAAGCACTCCGGGAAAGCGGCACGCTGCTTGAGTAGGAGATACCGAACTCAGACCCCGTCACTCGACGATAACGGTAACGGTATCGCCAATGAATATGCCGACGGTTTTTTGGCGGCAAACTACAAGATCGGTATCGGGTTGAATTTTGCCGACGACAGCCCCATGATCAGTGCACTCTTTGCCGAGTCGCCGGAGGCCGGTGAGATATCCGTATGGGCGAGTGTTACCGGCACCGGTATTGTTAAGCGTGTCTGGGCGGTTATTACGCCGGTCGAATATCTCCCCGGGGAGAATGATGAATTAGTGGAAGTTGATCTCGACTACGATAATGAAACCGCACTGGCTGTTGGTTTGTTTGAACCGGATGACGTGACGGACTACAAGATAACGGTGTATGCCCGGGACGACGACAATAATACATCACTGCCCCTGGAAACAAAAGTATATTTGCATGAATACCAGGCGCGGTGCAGTGACGCAACAGCCGATGCATTTGAGGACGACAACACGAAAGACGATGCACGAGGAATTGTTGTTAATGCCCGGGAGGCCCAGAAGCATACCTTCTGCACTGCTACGGATGAAGACTGGGTGATGTTTTACGGCCGGGAAGGTGAGTATTATAGCATAGCTGCAGATGATCTGGGAGAAAACAGCCGACCGGTTATAGAGCTTTACAACGAAAACCTTGATATGCGGAGGTCAAAGATACCCGACGAAGACGGTATGGTGTATCTTGACTGGCTGTGTCCGGAGGATGGTATCTATTATGTTCGTTTGTGGAATGATCTGCTGTTTGATGGTGATGCCGCAACAACAAGGTACTCCTTACGGGTATATAATCCGTATTGGCCGGATTTTCTTGTGCTGGTCAGCGGAACGGTGCGTGATGAAATGTCCAGCCAGCTTATTGACGGGGCTGTAATCATGACTGACGGCGGTGGTGCGGCAGTTGCCATGCAGGGTCGATACGACCTGTATCTTTATCCGGGCGACTGGAATTTATATGCCGCTGCTGCCGGATACCATTTGTATTATGATCGTTTAAACATCGGCACTCGCTCCAGGATACTTAATGCCGATATCGGTATGTATCCGGACTGGGTGTCTACTACTTCAACAACAAGCATTAAGAAAACCACGTCATCGACGACGACAACAAGTATTAAGGAGACTACGTCGTCTTCGACCACGACAACAAGTGTAAAAGAAACCACGTCATCAACGACAACAAGCATTAAGAAATCCACAACATCGACCACAACAACTAAGAGCAACATATCTACTACGTCTGTACCAATAGACCCAACTTCAACGGTTACTACGACCGTAATTATTGAAACAACAATAACGACAACAAGCATTGATGTAGAGACGACTACCACAACATCGGACTCCTCTTCTACAACAACGATCAACTTTTCTGATCCGCCGGTTATTATTTCTGTTCCGGACAATCAGGCCACTGTCGGCAGGCATTACGTGTATACTGTTGAAGTCAAATCAAACGATTCCGAGCCTGAAGCAGGGGCTGGTAAAAACACCGCTGGAATGGGAATGTTTTCTTACCGGTTGACTCAAAAACCCGAAACTATGACCATTGATGTATTAAAGGGGTACATATCCTGGACCCCGCAACTCAAGGATCTGGGATCTCACGAAATCGAAGTTGCGGTGCAGGATGGCAACGGACAAGAGGCCAGACAACAGTTTGCGGTTATGGTGAAGCCGGGTTCGGTTTGTCCTTTACAAAGCGCGGCCGGAACCAATAAACAAAAAATTGATACCTTACGGTCTTTCAGGGACAAGCGGCTCATTAAAACGGAAACAGGCCGACTGCTTGTGTATCTGTATTACGTACACAGCGCTGAAGTCGCCGGCATTTTAGGAGCACATCCGGAACTTATGGCTGAGGTGAGAACCCTTATGTTTGAATTGTATGCAGTACTCAAGGCGGGCCTTACATGCGGAGATACGATAAAAATTACCAAAATGCAGGAAAAAAGGATGGTACATGTGCTGAAAAAACTGCGGACAAAAGCATCGCCGGGATTGAAAAAGGGCCTGGCCCTGGTATTGCGCAGACTTGAAGACCGTGGCTTTATGGAGGAGATAGGTGTGGAAAGAGAAACGGTAAACAGGGTGCGTTGATGCCTGCACCGAGGATTTTAGCGTAAGACCTGTCTACCGGAATATGAGTTGTTGGTCTTTATAACGGCACATCTGTATTCCTTAAACAATAGCACAAATAACTATGTAAAAACATGTAAGGAAATTCGTCCCTCTGCGTATGTTATGTTGTAAACGGTTCTACGGAAGAAACTGTTGCTACATAGAGTGTCAGAGGGGCGAGCTGCACGATTTTGATCAGTGCAGCTCCTGGCCTCTATGTGTTTTTAAAATGTTTACGGCCCCGGCCGTTTTTATTGCAAAAAGGCCCTGAAATCCCTATCGTAGTAGGTAATGGGAGGTAGAACAGTACCCTGCATGATATAAACGACTAAGGGTTTGTTCGAGGGCATTAATACATTGCAGGGGAGAGCAGGCAGCATGCGTTGGATTGAAAAAATCGTTTTGAAAGTGTGTGATACGCTGGCCCCGGTCTTTAATGTTCCTGATGATATTTTCCATCTGGTCCCGCCCTCTCCGAGCCGTTCTGGAAAACCCCGGAAAACCATTCTCGGCTTTTTACTGTATTTCTTCCAAAGAAAATAGATGCCTTCGGCGATGGGCAGAAAGCGCAAAGCGCGCGGTCTGTTTTTTGCAGGGGTGCCGTCTTGCGGATGCTTTAGTTGTGGGTGAAGCTGAGTTTTTTTACCGCGATGACCGGCTCTTCCGGCATGCCGGATTGCCTGATGCTCTGAAATGTTTTTTCAAGGTTGTCGATGGGCCGGCGGGCGGCTATGACAAAAACGGTTTCGGTTCCCGGAATAGTGTCCAGCTTGAACCATCTGTCTTTTTCGGGGGGGATGCTGTATGTTTTGCCGCCGGTTATTTTCTGAGGATGTGTTGTTGCCGGGTTCGGGAATAATTGATGGGTTTTTCCCGATGAATCGAAATAGACAACATAGACATAGGCATCGTGCTCTACGCTGAACTGTATGCGGCAGTGGTCGTTGGATTGAAGGGTGTCGCCCTCATTGATGATTTTTTCAATTGTCCGGTTTTGCTGCTCTCCGCTACGTAAGGTCAAGGCGGTTTTACCGAGAACCTGCAGGTGTATACCGGGCGGAGCGTATACCCCCTGGTTCGTCGTGTCTGCATTGTGACGTGAGATGAAAAGCCCGGACGTGACTACGAGCAGGGCAAGAACCGCCAGAGCCCCGGATGCAGCCATAGGCCGGAAGTGCAGCGACCTGAAAAAGTGCAGGCACGTGTCAAAAAAGGAAGCCCTGTCGGCAGGACGGTATGCAGCCGGTTCCGATTGTGTTACCAAAGAGCGCGCTTTCTGAATCTGGTCTTCCGGCACGTCGGGCAGTTTCATTTCTTCCGCAATAGTTACGGCTTTTGTGTAGGATACAACATACTCGCAGCAGTTTGGACACACAACCAGATGGCCCTCAATGGCTTGCCTTTCAGCACCGTCCGTATTTCCCTCTGCAAAGCGGACAAGATCCATCTCGTCCGGGCATTGTCCGGTCTCGGGCATTTCCTGCTTCATGTCTTTGAACGCTTTTTTTAACAGTTCATCATTCATAGGGTGCCTCTTTTTGAGCCCAAAAGCATGGTGCTACGATAGCGTATGTTCATATTAATATACGCAGGAGGTCGTTATTTATTACATAAAGACTCTTCCCGAAGCGCTATTTTTTTTAATTTTCCTAAGATTCTGTTTTTTCGTGTATATAGATTCTCGATTGTAATATTTAATATTCTGGCCGTTTCCTGCGAGGGGAGTTCCTGTATGCAGGAAAGTTCCATCAACAGCTTGTCCTGTGAGGGGAGATTCTCCAGCAGTTTTTTCAGGGTTGATCGCGATTCTTCACCAATCATTTCACCCTCTATGCCGTCTTGAGAGGGAGAGGTGGTAACGGCATCCAGCGATGTTTCCGGCCGGCTTTTGCGTAGGTGATCGATGGTAATGCGGACGGTTATCATTCGCAGCCAACTGGGCAGGCTGCAGCCCTTGTCCGGGTCGAATGCCCGCAGCTTTTTGCACGTATCAGCGCACAGTGCGGTAAAGACTTCCTGAAAGAGGTCGTTGACATCTTCGGTGTGATCGCCGCCCCCTGTATATTGCCGCAGTGTTTTGAAAATAGCATGGTAAATCAGCTGGTTGTATTTTTCAACGAAGATATCCCACTGCGCTTTGTCGCCGGAAATGCATCCCTTAAGCAGTTTTATTTCGGTGGCCCTGTTGCTGTCCATACACGGTACAATCGTAGAGTGTTTTATGAAGCCTGTCGACATGTGCCGACGGAAACGGCAGTGTTTTTGAATCAGCACGAATCTACCGGGCTGGTGCATGGGTGTTTTACAGCCAGTGGCACCTGTGTGCGTTGTTGAACTCTTTTGTTTGAACGCACCCGGATCATTTGTACATGCTTTGAATTATTTTACGATATTATGAGCGGTTTTGTATACTTAAAAAATATAGGTATTTTGTCCTATATGATTACGGGGTGTGAATATTACGGATATTACATCGTATGGAAGAAGTGGATTAATCATTTTGATGATTTGTAAGAAATTTTAGTATGCAGCGTATATTCTGGTGAGAATCAATCGGCACGGTTGTTGTAGTGCAGAGGATTTTCCAAATATTGATAGCTCGGATCGAGAGTGAGTGACACAATCATGAAAAAGTGCGAAAAAAAAAGACTGATCGATAAGGCGCGGAAAAAGTTTACCCGCATTTACCCCTGCTGTCCCCATGAATCACTTGAGGACTGTTTTACCAGAGAAAACGATCAGTATATCTTTTGGTTTAATACGGACAATAAAAGCACGCATACCGTCATGGGTGATGCGTCCGATCCGGCAGAAGACGTAAAGGTCGGCAATGATACCTAGTTCTAAACCAGGCGACGAATCCCCGCTTGATTTTGAACTGGTTTCAATTGCAGGGGGCAGGAGCGGTGGTTTAAAGAGAAGTTGTTTCTGTCGGGTATGTGCCTTCCCTTTTGCCGAATCGCTCCTGGATGCCCACCACTACGTCCCACAGTACAGGAATGATCAGCAGCGTCAGAAAAGTAGCTGTGCATAACCCGGTTACAAAGGTGCTTGCCATGCAGCCCCATACGATTGAGTATTTTGGGATTCCCAGGGCCATGGGCAAAAGCGCCAGTGTTGTTGTCAGGGTAGTAAGCAGAATAGGCCGCAGGCGTACGCGCACACCTTCCATAATGGCATCGTGCCTGGACATGCCGGAGGCATAGCATCGGTTGATAAAGTCCACCAGCACCAGGGAGTCGTTTACCACAACCCCTGTTACCCCCACAGTTGCAATGAAGCTGTCGACCGTGAAGAGGGTTTGAGATATAAAAGCCCCGAAGATGACCCCGATCAGCGAAAAAACAACTGAAGAAAGGATAATCAGGGGCTGAAGATACGATTTAAACTCAGTGGCAAGAATGAGATAAATGATTATGAGTGCAATTATAAAAGCATAGGCCAATGAAGAATAGGATTTCTTGGTGCTTTCGAAAGCGCCGGCAAAGCTCAGGGCTGCTCCCGGGTACCGGTCCTGAATGGATTTGTAATACTTCTGAACGCGATGCACCACCGAGGCCGGTGATACCGGTGCTCCCGACGCAATGTTTGCGGTGAAGGTTATGGCGCGGTCACCTTCGTACCTGGCGAGCCGGCTGGGTTCGGTGAATGACTCCACCCTGCACAGGTCTCCCAGCGTAACCGGTCCGCTTGGATGCTCAAGCAGCGGCAGGCTGAGCGCTTTGGAGGGATTGTCGAGATAGTCCGGGGTGATACGCACCTTGAGATCAACCTCTTCGTCGGCTGTGCGAAACTTTCCGATGTACCTGCCGTCCAGGATGGCGCCGGCCAGGCGTGCAACATGGCCTTTTGTAAGACCGAATTCGGCGGCCTTCTCCTGTAACGCTTTAAAACGGAATACCCGGGAGGGGCGGCCCTGATCGTCGGAAAAATCGACCAGATACGGAGCAATTGCCTTGTCTGCTTTCGTGTAAGCTTCTATGGCGGATGCCAGACCCTGTACCATGTCGGGATTGGAACCGACTATTCTGATATTTATATCCTTGCCTGCAGGTGGGCCGTTCATTTGTGCCCGCACCTGTATTTTGAAACCGTCTGTGTTGAAACGGGCAAGCTGATCGCGAATATGCTCCAGATGTGCCTGGGGATCGTTTTCCGGATAGTCTGCGAACTCACGATTGTGCGACACCGGAAGCTCAACAATAACATGTCCCACGTTGCGTTCGTATATGTATTCATAATCATCGGAAAAGTACGATCCTGCATTGGCCGTGGCTGCTTTTGCCATGCCGGGCCCCATGTCCATAATAAATTTTGAGATGCTGTTCAGGCGGTTGGAGACGTTTTCAATGGGGGTGGAGACAGGAGCAAATACATCGATAAAATAAATGTCATACTGCTCAGGATAAAATTTAATTTTTATCAGGGGGACAACTCCTGAAACCGAAATGCCGAAAATAAGGAGCGCGGTAACGAATGCACCGAAAACCGTGGAAAGGCTGGCGGCGCGGTAATCCAGGCAGCGCTTCACAAGCGCCGTCACCCGAGGGAGCAGTAGTCCAATAATGCGATCGCCCGGTTTTTTATCACTTGCGGGGCTTTTCCGGGAGGCCTTCAGGCCGGGCCAGTCGGCAAAGTGCACCGGAAGGATCAGGAGGCACTCAATGAGCGATGCGGCAATGGCAGCGCTGACGCCTTTGGGGATAAGTGCGAAGAACTCACCGGTAGAGCCGGTCATGATCAGCATCGGCAGAAAGGTCGCCACCGTGGTGGAGGTTGCCGCAATAACCGGCCAGGCGACTTCGGCGGTTCCGTTTGCTACGGCCGCTGTCAGTGAGGAGCCGTTGTTGTAGTGCCTGTGTATGTTTTCCACAACAACGATGGCATCATCAACGATGATTCCGCCAACCAGCACAAAGGCAAACAGGGTTATCTCGTTGAGTGAATTGCCGGAAATAAAGGTGAAAATCAGGGTCACCAAAAAAGAAAAAGGAATGCCCACGGTGGTGAGCAGCGCATTCCGTTTGCCGAGGAACAGCCAGATGATACCGAAAACAAGAACCATACCGACAACGAGGTTGATGAGCAGCGTGTTCAGGGAGTCGAACAACCTGATGCGCTGATCCTGGGTCAGCACGATATCGACCCCCTCCCGGGCAAGGGTCGGCCGGAACTCATCCAGAATCTTCTGGGTCTCTCTGACGATTGATATGGTATTTCCCCGGCTGGTTTTGATAATTCTGAGGCTGACGCAGTTCCGGCCGTTGACCGAGGTGATGACAAAAGGGTCGCGGTGGGAAAGAACCGCTTCCGACATGACATCGGCGAGGGTGACGAATGAGCCGTCGGCGTCACGGCGGATGATTGTTGCGGCGACCTGCTCGCGGCTGCGGAATTTTTCATCTACCTGCACAATAAAGTCGCCGTCCCGGTTGCTGTAATCACCTGCGGGAATGGCAATGTTTGCTTCCTGCAGGGCGCGTACAACTTCTTCGAAGGTGATGCCGTAACGGATAAGCTGTTCCGGGTTGATGTAGATATGAAACTCGCGGGTATATTCTCCCTGGACATCCACTTCCTTGACGCCCTCGATCCTGCGCAGGGGGATGCGCAACTGGTCGGCCATAAGGCTTAAGGCCCGGTTGGACCGGTCGCCCACCAGGTTGACCACGATGGAAGGTATCCAGTTGGCCATGTCTATTTCAAAAAAGAGGGGCGGATCAACCAGTTCCGGCAGTTCGTTCATGGTGCTGAGAACCTTGAACCGTACACGGTCATAGCCGGTTTCATAATCGGTATCGTCGATGAACTTGACCATGATGCTTGAACGTTCGCGGTAAGAGGTTGCCTGGATGAATTCTATGTTTTCGACATCGGAGAGGGCATCTTCAATTTTTTTTGTAACAAGAGCCTCTACGTCGGCCGGAGAAGCTCCGGGGTAGAAGGTGCTGATGAAGATTTTGCCGATCTGTACGTTGGGAAACTGTTCTACCGGCAGGCTCAGCAGGGCGAAAAAGCCGGCGAACATGAGGAGAAAAAACGCGAGGTTAACGAAAACTTTATGACCGAGTGCAAAACGGACCAGGGACTGTATCATGGTTGCATTACTGTTTTTTTGCCGGGATAATCAGTTTGTCACCGGGCTGCAGTTTTGGTGAAATGACTCTCATGGCATTCTCCGGGCCATTGCCGATATTGACGACCTGTATGCGGGTGCCGTCGGATTTTGTAACCCAGAATTCGTCAAAACGTTCTTCGACCGCATTTTTCCGGATCAGGAGAACTCCTGATTTGTCCGGCCGTTGCAGTTTCAGTTCCGCGCGCAGGCCGCCCCGCAGTTGATGAGAACCGGGGATGATTTCCAGGTCGGTATTAATCTTCCTGGTTTCAGGGTCAAAGTCGGGATCGGAACGCTCTATGTGGGCCTGGACCGTTATGTTCAAATCCGTCAGGGTCAGGGAATTTTTCTCCTGCGCGCTGAGCCACTGGTATTCGGACGGGGAAAGGGCAAAGGGAACAAGCAGGGTTCTGAAATCGCCCAGCTCAGCAACGGCTTGGCCGCTGCTGATCCATTCTCCAGGTTCGGCATGGCGCTGAATAACAAACCATCCCGGCGGGCCCTTTAAGGTGTAGCGTTTGTGGTGCTCTCTGAGTGAGCGGTCCTGGATATTGAGGGCGTTCAGTTGCTGCTGCGCAGAGGTGTATTTTTGTACAAGCAGGTCATATTCGCTTTGAGAAACTGTTTCATTCAGCAGCAGTTTTCGATAGCGCTCCACCTCTTTGTTGTAGAAGGCCACCTCCGCCTGTACGCGCTTCCGGTCGGCTTCGTTTCTCTGTATGTCGAGAGAGATAAAGGTGGTGTCTAGCCGGGCAAAAATACCGTTTGCGCCGATCGGCTCCCCTATGTCTGCAAAAACCTCAATGCAGCGGCCGTTTTCTTCGCTTGAAAGAACCATCCTGGTCCGGGGGCGGGTATATCCGGTGAGAATTGTTTCCTGCAGGGCAGGGCGCACAACGGCATATTCAGCTCCGGTCTCCGCCGGTGTTTCGTTTGCGGCCCGGGCGGGCAGGGGAAGCAGGTTCAGGCAACAGTAACAAAAGACAGAAAAAAAAGACAGTTTCTTCATGCTGAAAAGGAATGATGGCCGTTTTGCTTAGGTAATTTCCATAGACTTGAAAGTTTTGCATATTACATTGCATATTACAAATACATTTTGCACCGTCGGCAAGGGCTTGTGCATTGTTTTGCACCGGCGCCGGTGCCATCCGCCCATGGATGAAGAACTTGACAAAAAGGCGGAACCATATGAAAATGACATATTTTGTTGATGAACTGATTGCCTTATGAATTCAACGAC
This sequence comes from Thermodesulfobacteriota bacterium, assembly GCA_028282925.1. GTDB lineage: Bacteria > Desulfobacterota > WTBG01 > CAIYCZ01 > CAIRTM01 > JANQGV01. Next base: position 14,067 of record JANQGV010000091.1, on the reverse strand, counting down.
TGCTATTCGGGGACTGTGAAAAACCATGAAAGATTTTGTACGAGATGCTCTTGAGAAAGTGTTTGAAGAATGCCGGCAGGAAGGGCTGCTGAAAAGCACGGACATGCCGAAATTCGTGGTTGAGATGCCGCGCAACAAGGCCCACGGCGATTTGGCCACCAATCTTGCCATGGTGCTGGCGAAAACGGAAAAACGGCCCCCGCGGGAAATTGCCGATATTCTTGCTCCCCGGCTGCATGAAGCCGACCGGCGTATCGACAATGTGGAGATCGCAGGCCCCGGGTTCATCAATTTTTGTGTAAAGGACGATGTGTGGCACAACGTGCTCGAAGACATTGAAAAGGCGGGCGACCGGTTCGGGGCAACCGATATCGGCAAGGGCCGCAAGGTGCTGGTTGAGTTCGTCAGTGCCAATCCGACCGGACCCCTGCATATCGGGCATGGCCGAGGTGCTGCACTGGGCGATGCGCTGGCCCGAATTCTGGCTTTTACCGGGTATGATGTTCAGCGTGAATATTATATCAACGATGTGGGCGTGCAGATGCGGAACCTGGGCCGAGCAACCTATTTGCGCTATCTGGAACTGCTCAAGAAGGATGTCGATTTTCCCGACGACCTGTACCGGGGCGCCTATATCTACGACCTTGCCAAAGAAATGATCCTGAAGCAGGGCAACAAATTTTTGGAAATGGCCGAGGAAGAGGCGGTGCCGCATTTTACCCAATTTGCGGCGTCCACGATCCTGCAGGGTATTAAAGAGGATCTTGAGGCGTTCGGCGTAGCGTTTCAGGAGTGGTTTTCCGAAAAACAGCTTTTCGACAATGGATCGGTGCAGCAGACCATCGAGGCGTTTAAAGCAAAAGACCTCGCCTATGAACAGGACGGCGCCCTGTGGTTTCGGGCTGGCCGGTACGGGGATGAAAAGGACCGGGTGATGATCAAGGAAGACGGCAAGACCACCTACTTTGCTTCCGATATCGCCTACCATCAGAATAAATTCACGCGCGGTTTCGAAACGGCCATCGACATCTGGGGCGCAGACCACCATGGATATGTGCCGCGTATCAGGGCGGTCCTTGATGCACTCGGCATCGAGCAGGACGCCTTCAGCGTGCTGCTTGTGCAGATGGTCAATCTGCTGCGCGACGGCACACCGGTGGCCATGTCCACCCGGGCGGGGGAATTTGTGACCCTGCGGGAAGTTATCGACGAAGTCGGCAGCGATGCCGCCCGGTTTATGTTTTTAACCAGGAGATCGGATGCACAGCTCGACTTTGACCTGGCCGTTGCAAAAAAACAGAGCGACGAAAACCCGGTGTATTATGTGCAGTACGCCCATGCCCGGATTTGCAGCATTATTGCCTTTGCCGAGGAAAAAGGGTTTTCCGTGCCGGCGTATGCCGACATTGACGCTTCGCTTCTTACCGCCCCGGAAGAGACCGATCTGATCAAAAAACTTTCCCAGTTCGGGGAAATGATTGCCGGAAGCGCCCGGGCCTTTGAGCCGCATCGTATTTCCATGTATTTAATGGAGCTGGTGGGCCAGTTTCACAGCTATTACAACAAGCACCGGGTGATTACGGAGCACGAGGAGCTCAGTCTGGCACGTCTGTATCTTATGGGTGCAATAAAGACCGTTCTAAAGAACGGTTTGTCGCTCGTCGGTGTGCAGGCCCCTGATAAAATGTAGCCGATAGTGCATATGGCAGCCTCCAGCGGTAAGAGCAAATTGAAAAAAAAATCACGCCTGAAAGAAGTGCTGCGGCTTATGCGGATATGCCTGCTGTGCGGAGCGGTGGCCGGGGTTCTCTTTGCGGCAGGATACGGCCTGGATCATTATAAACGGCGAGGCACTGTAGCCGATACGCCTGCTTCTCTGTTGCCTCCCGATGAGAAGTTACCCCCTGTAGCAACCCGCCGGGCGGCACCCGAGCAGGAACCTCAGCAACAGCAGTTGAGTTTTTTCGAAACCCTGATGCAGAAGAGCCCCGAAGAAGATGCAATTGATGCTGATCGTCGGAAGAAACTGCTGGAAATACAGAGAAAGCCCCGCAGTCAGCCCCCAAAACCGAAAAAAATCGCCCAAAAGCCCCCGGCGGCAAAGGCCGTTAAAAGTGCAAAGCCGTTACACGGAAAATTTACCATTCAGGTCGGATCGTTTTCAAGCGCCCGGAGTGCCCGGCAGTTTTCCGAGGAACTGGCTGAAAAAGGCTATGAGCCGTATATTGTAAAAATCCATGTTGCCGGTAAGGGCACGGTCTATCGGGTGCGCATGGGTCGGTTCAACAGTATGGAAGAAGCCCAGCCCCTGGCCAAGAAGTTTGAAAAGAACGAAAAAAGAAGCGTGCTGATAACATCCAGGTAGGCGCCGACATCCGGCACCGATATGCCGTGAACCGTTAGCAAACCGATTGAAAGGAGTATGTGCTATGTCCGATTGCGGAATTGTGTTCATGACTGCGGCCAAGCGCGAAGAGGCTGAAACAATTGCTAAAAGCCTGGTTGAGAAGCGCCTGGCGGCCTGTGTGCAGATTGTTTCCGACATCCGGTCGCTGTACTGGTGGGACGGCAAGGTGTGTGACGATCCGGAAGTGCTGTTTACCGCCAAAACAACCGAAGCGCTTTTTCCGGAGCTGAGTGCGGAAGTAAAACGGCTGCACTCATATGATGTGCCGGAGATCGTCTTTGTACCTATCAAAGACGGCTCTCCAGAATATATGAGCTGGATAGCCGACGTTACAAGAAAGTGCTAGTGCCGACAGGGGTCAGCTTGGGGTTTGCAATGGGTTCTCGGACCGGTTTTCAGGGCGTTGTTTTGACCGAATAGCGCCTGTTTTTCTCCACTTGAAGGGATTTTCCGCCTTGCTTAAATTCCTTGACAAAAAAAAGACTGAATGGTATCAGAATCCTTTGTTTTATGTAGTGTTTAGGGCGTAAAGGGTAGTGTCAATATGTCAGCTGTGCGGGTTGGGAAACGGCCTTTTTGCCAGATTGTCACTCCGGTTAGCGTTCATTAAGTATCAGGGGGATGCTTTCTATCTGTAACTGATTGTAATCCCATGGCAATAATGATTTTTCGCAATGGGATTTTTGGTATGTATTGTGCTCCTATACCATATGTACTTACGTAGAATAATCGGGGCACAACAACGAAATTAAAGCAAGAGGCTTGGTAGTTTTAAAAAACGTTATTTGTTTTATGAAAGGAGAATCATTATGAGTTTGCAAGCAGATTATTTGATTCCGATTGATTTTGGCCTGAGCGATGAGCGAAAAATGATGATCGATATGCTCAAAAAGTTCAAAGAAAAAGAATGCCCCAAAGAAAAAATCGCCGAATGGGACGAGGAAAACCATTTTCCGGTAGATGTCTGGAAAAAACTCGGTAATGAAGGTATTCTGGGTGCTTGCTTTCCTGAAGAGTATGGCGGAACCGGTGGTAACATCGTTGATGAAACCCTGATCACTGAAGAAATCTCCAACAGTTTCTCCGCCATGGGTCTGGCCTATCTGACCGGTGTATGCTTCGGCGGTATGTCGATTCTCCACTATGGAACCGAAGAACAGAAACAGAAATATCTGCCGCCTCTTATTGCCGGCGACTGGAACTTTGCCCTGTCACTGACCGAGCCGGGCGGTGGTACCGATATCCTCGGCGCCCTGAAATCCCGCGCAGTTGAGCAGCCTGACGGCTCCTTTATCGCCAATGGAACAAAGATTTTCACCACCGGTCTGCATGCCGCAAACACCATCGTATTCATTTGCCGTACCGACGATGTTGAAGGCAAGCCCGCCAAGGGTCTGACCATTTTCCTGATCGACCGTGACAATCCCGGCCAGCAGGAAATCGACGGTGACCTGCTGAACCAGAAGTTTACCGAGGGTCTGACGTATCACAAAATTAAAAAGCTCGGAAGCCACATCCTGGCATCCTTCGAGGTTTCCTACGAAGACGTGAAGCTCGCCAAGGAAACTGTCCTTGGTGATCGCGGTAAAGGCTGGTACAACCTGCTTGCAACCTTGAATAACGAACGTATCGTATGCGCCGCAATTTGTGTCGGTCTGGCCCAGGGCTGCCTGGAAGAAGCCAACCAGTACGCAATCGAGCGTGAGGCCTTCGGTAAACCGATCGGGCAGTTCCAGGCCATCCAGCATCAGCTGGCCGAAATGGCGACCGAGATTGAACTTTCACGCCTGATTACGTACAAAGCCGCCTGGATGCAGGCTGCCAACCCGACCGATATGGCAAACGGCGTTATCGCCAGTATGGCTAAAATGTACACCTCCGATGCCGCTTTCCGTTGCACCGACCGTGCAATGAGAATCCTGGCCGGATACGGTTTTACCATGGAATACCATATCCAGCGGTACTATCGCGATATCCGTCAGCTGGTATTTGCTCCGATTACAAACGAGATGTCAAAGAGCTTCATCGGTCAGGTGATGCTGGGACAGAAGAAGTCTTACTAACGATGAGCACTGTTGATCTCCCGCTTTCAGGGCGGGAGATCAACTTTTTTTGAACAACTGATGTCCCGCACACATTTCCATTCTGATTGCAGCAGTTATTACCGCACTTACCCGGTTGCCAGAGCTTACTAATATGCATCGTTACCAGGCTGTATGCCGTTACCGGTGGGATGGAAATGGTGTCATTATAAACGACCTTCTAGGGAGGCAAGAAAAATGGAACAGAAATTCAATACCGATTTAATTACCAATTTCGGATCCGACAAGATGCTTGCTGATCTCACCTTTGCGGAGATGGAGTCCGGCTGGGATTGTGGCGGCGGAACCTATAAGATTACCCAGGAAGAAGTTGAAAAGTTTGCAAAGCTGATGGGCGATTCCAATACCGGCGCTGAAAACGTTCCGGTGGGCATGATTTATATTTTCGGATTGCGCATCTGCTGGGACCGCAGAGTATTTATCGACCAGGCCGTACGCGCCGGTGACAAAATCACCTTTCACAAACCGGCCAAGATCGGCGACACCATCACCACCAAGCTTTCCATTGCCGACAAAAAGGAAGTTACCAAAGAGAAAGACGGCAAAGTGCGCGTAACCAAGTTCCTGTATGTGAACATGAGCGCCACCAACCAGGACGGTGAGAAGATTACCGACATCGTGATGAGTTTCTTGTTGCCAAGAACCATGAAATAAATTTTTCTCGATATAAGGAGGAAACAATGGATATTGCAAGCATTAATGTAGGTGATACGCTTCCCTCAAAAACTATTTCGGTTGATCAGCAGTTGATCAACGATTATGCCGATATCTGCGGCGATTATAATACGCTCCATGTAGATGTTGAAGCCATGAAAAGCAATGAGATGTTCGGTGGGTCCACCATTGCCCACGGAACCATCAACGTTGAGCCGGTGATGCAGGCCATTTGTGCAATCCAGGGCAAAACCTGGCCGGCCGAAGGAACTACTATTGAACTGCAGTTCCGGGCACCGGTGAAACCCGGTATGACCATCTCAAGCAACCTGGTGGTTAAGGAAAAAACGGATAACTCTCTGGTATGCGACATGCAGATTCAGGATCAGGACGGAAATGCCTGTGCACGCGGGTCGGCCGAGATTATCGTTCCCTAAGGTTGTTTTCAGCAATAGATAGAGTTGCATACGTAAAACCGGGACCTGCAGTTCCAGGGGTTCCGGTTTTAAGCACTATGCGTATAAGATGTATCGTTAATTAATTATTGTATGTGGAGGATTTTAGATGAAAATTAGCAAAGAGACCAAGATTGACCTGTTTACGCGCATGGTCCGCGTCAGAACGTTTGAGGACCTTACGACAGTAAATTTCGCAAGTGGTGATATGCCGGGTTTTCTGCATCTCTCCCAGGGCGAGGAAGCGGTTGCCGCAGGCGTATGCGGTGCCATGCGTCTTGAAGATGCTATTTACACCACCCACCGCGGCCACGGCTGTATTATTGCCAAGGGCGCCGACCTGAACCCCATGATGGCCGAGCTGTTCGGCCGTATCGACGGATGCTGTAAAGGCCGCGCCGGCTCCATGCACTTTGCCGACGTCAAGACCGGCTGCATGGGCTCCAACGGTATCGTTGGCGAAGGTATGCGTATAGCACTGGGTACCGCATTCGCCCAGAAATATCAGAAAACCGACAACGTAACCGCAGTGTTCTTCGGCGAAGGTGCCACCGGAACCGGCGCATTCCATGAATCATTCAACATGGCCGCCGTTCTCAAGCTCCCGCTGATCTTTGTCTGCAGCATCAACCTGTATGCCCAGATGACCCCCAAGTCCGACCATATCGCCATCGAGAACGTTTCCGACCGTGCGGCCGGTTACGGCGCTCCCGGCGTGATCGTGGACGGAAACGATATCGAAGCGGTATTCGCAGAAGCAAACAAGGCCATCAAGCACTGCCGCTCCGGCAAAGGGCCGTATCTGATCGAGGCCAAAACCTATCGTCACCACGGTCACTTTGAAGGCGACCCCTGCGACTACCGTCCCGATGGTGAGCTGGAAAAATGGAAAAAGAAAGACCCCATCGACCTGTTTGAGAAAAAACTGAAAAAAGAGGGCGTGCTTGATGCCAAGGGAATCAAGGCTATCAAGGACGAGGCAACAAAGGCGGTTGAAGGAGCAGTTGATTTTGCCCGCAAGAGCCCGCAGCCCGATGTTGAAGAGCTCTACAAGGAAATTCTTGCATAACATCGGCTGTATACAATTGAACCAAGCATAGAGTGTAATCAATTTATTTACTGGAGGATAGATACATGGCTAAACCTGTAAAATTTCAGTGGGCAATCAATCATGCCATTGCAGAAGAGATGCGTAGAGACCCCAACGTATTTATAATCGGTGAAGACGTTGGAAAGCCGGGCGGCCCTTTCGGCGTAACCCGCGGTCTTATCGATGAATTCGGCGCCGAGCGTGCCGTAGATACTCCCATCAGCGAAGGCGCAATCGTTGGTCTGTGCTGTGGCGCGGCAGCCTCCGGCCTGCGGCCCGTAGCCGAAATCATGTTTATGAACTTTATCACGCTGGTTGTTGAAGAATTTTACAACCAGGGTTCCAAGATGCGCTGGATGTTCGGCGGCCAGGTTAAGCAGCCCTTTGTCGTACGCGCTATGACCGCCGGCGGTTTCGGCGCCGGCCCGCACCATTCATCATCGCTTGAGAGCTGGTTTGCCTGCATGCCGGGTATGAAAGTTGTTATGCCCAGCACGCCGCTTACCGCCAAGGGCCTGATGAAGGCTGCCATCCGCGACGATAACCCGGTACTCTACATTGAGCCCCTTTCTTCCTACGGCCTGAAACAGGAAATTCCCGAGGGTGACGATGTGATTACTCCCATCGGCAAGGCCGAAGTTGCCATCGAGGGCAGCGATGTAACCATTATTACCGTCGGCCGCCTGCGCGGCGAGGCTGAGAAGGCCTGTAAAACCCTGGAAGGGGAAGGCATCAAGGCCGAGCTTATCGACCTGCTGACCGTCAACCCGCTCGATATGGAAACAATTTATGCTTCCGTGAAGAAAACCAACCGGTGCGTGATTATGCATGAGGCCAAGAAAATCATGGGTATCGGTGCCGAAGTTGCAGCAGACCTGCAGGAAACAATGTTCGATTGGCTGGATGCGCCGGTAGCACGTGTTGCCGCTCCGTTTACCCACATTGCTTTTCAGCCTGCACTTGAGAAGGAATATTTTCCCAACGCAGACAAGCTGGTCACCAAAGTTAAAGAAATTATGGGATAACTGAACGGTACATCTGCGATTGAGCATGTGATGTATTAAGGAAAGGAGTTCATATGGCAACAAATGTAACCATGCCGAAACTCGGGCTTTCCATGGAGACAGGTAAGATCAACGAATGGAAAGTTGACGAAGGCGGTGAAATTAAAGAGGGTGAAATCCTTCTGATTGTTGAAACCGAGAAGATCACCTACGAGGTGGAATCTCCGGCAACCGGCCTGCTGCATATAATCGTGCCGGTTGAAGACGAAGTTCCGGTAGCTGAGCTGATCGGTATCATTGCGGCCGACAAGGCCGACTACGACAAAGTATGCGCCGAAGGCGGCGCTGCAGCCGCAGCACCTGCCGCAGAAGCAGCCCCGGCAGAAGCCGCAGCACCTGCTGCAGAGGCCGCAGCTCCCGCAGCCCCGGCAGCAGCACCCGATCGTGCTCCGGGCGAACGCGTGAAGGCTTCCCCGCTTGCCAAGAAAATGGCCCGCGATGCCGATATCGATATCAGCCTGGTGCCCGGTACCGGCCCCGAAGGCCGCGTGACGAAGAGCGATGTTGAAGAATACTTGGCATCCAACAAAATCCGCATTACGCCGGTGGCCAAGAAAATGGCCGATGCCAACGACCTGGATCTGACCCAGATTACCGGCAGCGGCGTGAACGGCAAGATCATGAAAGCCGACGTAGAGGCATTTATGGCCGCCCAGAAAGCAGCACCTGCTGCTGCGGCTGCAGACAAAAAGGCGGCACCGGCGGAAGTTCCCGGAATGGGACCCAACGACAAACTGGAAAAGCTTTCCGGCATGCGCAAGGTTATCGCCCGCAAGATGCTGCAGAGTTGCAACGAGGCTGCAATGGCATATATGACCTATGCCATCGATGCAACGGCGATCCAGAATTTCCGCGCCAAGCTGCTGAAACCGGCAGAGAAAAAGCACGGTATCCGTGTAACCATTACCGACTTTATGCTGAAGCTGACCGCCATGGCACTGCGTCAGCACCCGGTTATCAATACCCGCTGGGTAGAGGGTCAGGGCATTATGTATCTGGACGACATCAATGTCGGTATGGCAATGGCCATCAAGACCGGTCTGGTTGTTCCGGTAATCAAAACCACAGACAAAAAGTCCATTATCGAGGTCGCCAAGGACCGCGTCGACATGATCGACAAGGGCCGCAACGGCAAGCTCGGACCCGACCAGATGACCGGTGGTACCTTTACGGTATCTGCCATGGGTATGTTCGGCACGGATGTGTTTACGGCCATCATCAACCAGCCGGAAAACGCGATTCTTGGTGTCGGTACCATTAAGGATACGCCTGTAGTAATCGACAAGCAGATCGTTATCAGGCCTATGATGAATCTGTCCCTGACGTATGACCACCGGACTATCGACGGTGCCGACGCCGGACGGTTTATGCAGACACTGAAAGAGTACATGGAAGACCCGATGATGACGCTGGCGTAATCAAGCTTTTCAGCCGACGATAAGTCTGGAATTGTTAAAATCATTGTGTTGTGCTGATGTAAATTCCGAATGTCTGATTAATAGAAAAAGGAGTATGAAGATATGGCAACAAATGTAACCATGCCCAAACTCGGACTTTCCATGGAAACCGGTAAGATCAATGAGTGGAAAGTTGATGAAGGCGGCGAGATCAAAGAAGGTGAAATCCTTCTGATTGTTGAAACCGAAAAAATTACCTATGAAGTTGAATCTCCGGCAACCGGTCTGCTTCACATTATTGTTCCGGTTGAGGACGAAGTACCCGTAGCCGAACTGATCGGCGTTATCGCAGCCGACAAGGCTGAATACGACAAAGTCTGTGCCGAAGGTGCAGGCGGTGGCGCGGCAGCTCCCGCAGCGGAAGCAGCAGCCCCGGCCCCCGCTGCTCCGGCGGCAGGCGGTGGCGCAGCAGCTCCGGCTGCAGCAGCCCCGGCAGGCGATGTGCATGTTGTTGTTATCGGTGGCGGCCCCGGCGGCTACCCTGCAGCAATCCGTGTTGCTCAGCTCGGTGGCAAAGTTACCATTATTGAAAAAGACGAGTTCGGCGGAACCTGTCTGAACCGCGGCTGTATCCCCACCAAGGCCCTGCTGCAGTCGGCCGGGATGTACCACGATGCTAAAGCATCGGAAACATTCGGTATTAAAACTTCCGGTATTGAAATTGATTTTCCGGCTGTTATGGCCCGCAAGAACACTGTTGTAAAACAGCTGGTGGGCGGCCTGGGCGGTATTCTGAAAAGCCATGGCATGACCATCGTCAAAGGCACCGGTCAGATCATCGATGCCAATACCGTTAAGGTGGCTGAAAGCGGCGAAGAGATCAAATGCGACAAGATCATTATCGCCACCGGTTCCGTTCCCAGCAAGGTACCCATCGACGGTATCGACAACTGCATCACTTCCGATGAAGCCCTGAATCTGGAAGCGCTTCCCAAGAGCATCCTGATCATCGGTGGCGGTGTTATCGGTATGGAATTTGCCCAGATCATGAACCGCATGGATGTTGAGGTTACGGTTGTTGAAATGATGCCTCAGATTCTGCCCACCGAAGATGCAGAGATCGCCAAAAACTTTGCCGGTATGGCTCAGAAGTCCGGTATTGAAATTCATACCAACACATCCGTAAGCAAGATTGAAGCAAAGGGTAAAAAGAAAGTAGTTACCTTCGGCGACAAGACCAAAGAAGTCGAGATGGTACTGGTGGCCGTTGGTCGTGCACCCTACACCGAAGGCCTTGGCCTGGACAAAGCAGGCGTTGCCATGGAAAAAGGCTTTGTGAAGGTTAACGAATGTCTTGAAACCGGCGTTAAAGGCATTTACGCAATCGGTGATGCCATCGGCAATTACATGCTGGCCCACGTTGCCACCGCAGAAGGTGAAACCGCTGCAGTGAACGTACTCGGACAGCAGAAACGTATGGATTACCGTTCAGTACCGCGCGGTGTGTACACCACGCCTGAAGTTGCCAGCGTAGGTATGACCGAGCAGGAAGCCAAGGACAAATACGGTGAAGTTGAAATCGGACGCTTCCCGTTTGTAGGCTGTGGTAAGGCCCTGGTTATCAACGAGACCGAAGGCCTCGTGAAGATCATCGCCGACAAGAAATACGGCGAAGTTCTCGGCGTTGCTATTCTCGGACCCCATGCAACCGATCTGATCAACGAAGCAGCCCTGGCTATTCAGATGGAAGCAACCTTCGAGGAAATGGCCCACACCATTCACGCGCATCCCACGATTGCAGAGTCAATCATGGAAGCTGCTCTGGACGTGGATGCCAAGGCTATTCATATGCCGAAGAAGAAAAAGTAAGTACTACTACGGTAGTATTATTGTTTCGTCAAAGCCGCCCCTGCAAACTGGGGCGGCTTTTTTTTATTTCTCTTCGGATAGTTGTTGGAATTGATTTGTTTATGCGACGTGGTATTTCCTCACATTAAAATATATTGAAAGCCGGGCGGATTTATGAGATATAGAAGCCTTATGTTGGGTATGGGTGGGGCGATGTTTTTAGAAACTGTTTCTGTTAGAGTGAACTATGTACGGAATACCCAGAAAAATAGGCAGGTATGAAATTAAAAACGAGCTTGGAAGGGGCAATATGGGGGCGGTGTATCTTGCCCGCGACCCTTATATCGACCGAGAAATCGCCATCAAGATTTCCAATCACCGCAATACCGGCTCAGAAGAAAACCCCGACCGTTTCAGCCGTGAGTTTTTTAATGAGGCCAAAACCGTCAGCCGTTTGATACACCCCAATATTATCGCGGTATATGATGCCAACGTGCATCAAGGCAATTGTTATATTGCCATAGAGTATGTGGATGGATCGGACATGAAGGCTTTTTGCCGCGGGGATGCACTGCTGCCGACTGAGCAGGTGCTTGAGTATATGTTCGGCGTGTGCCGGGGGCTTGATTATGCCCATAATATGGGAATCATTCACCGGGATATCAAACCGGCAAACATTATGCTGACAAGCGAAGGGGTGGTGAAGATCGGTGATTTCGGTATTGCCTGCGTCCAGGAGGAGACCACCTCAAAAACCAAAGTGGTGGGGACCCCGCATTATATGTCGGCGGAACAGGTCGAGCAGAAACCCATGGACGGCCGGAGTGATGTTTTTGCGCTGGGGTGTGTGCTGTATGAACTGTTGACGGGAGAAAAGGCTTTTCCCGGCGAGACCCCCGCCCAGATTGTCGGTCGAATACTTGATGGCGAGACTCCGTCTTTGAGTCAACGGCGCCCTGATCTGCCCGGAGCGCTTGACGCCATTATTGTGAAAGCCCTGGCAAAGCATCCGGACGACCGCTACCAGACATGTCTTGATCTGGCGTATGATCTGCGGGTTGTTCAGCAGCAGATTTCGGACATGAAACCTGAGGACAGCCTGACCAATATCCTCGACTATATCTGCAACATTCCTTTTTTCAGGGATTTCAGCCGCGACCAAGTGCAAAAGTTGCTGGGGGCAAGCACTGCATTGCGGGTAAAAAAGGGGGATGTTATTATTGAAGAGGGTGACACGGACGATGCCCTGTATGTTATCCTGAGCGGAACCGTGTCGATTTCGAAACAGCAGGAACGGATTGTGCGGATTGAACGCGGTGAGTGTTTTGGTGAAATGGCGTATTTGAGTCACCGGCCCAGAACAGCAACGGTTACCGCCGCCACCGACTGTATTTTATTGAAGATAAGCTCGGCTGTCCTGGACCGGTTCCCCGATTCAATGCAGCTGTTGTTTATTAAAAGTTGTGCAATGACCCTTGCAAACCGCCTTGCCTATACGAACGAGATTGTTTTTACCCTTCTGGATAAAATTCAGGATTAATCTCCGGAAATCTTTATGGCGGGTAAGACTGTAGCCATCACTATGCGGCTGAGGCTGAAATCATTTCTGTTACTCTGCCTCCTGTTGCTATGCAGTTTTTGAAAGGAGAATGATTATGTCCGACACCAAGAAAATCCTTATTATTGACGACGACCCCGATATTATTGAATCCATTTCGCTGATACTAAATGCTGAAGGTTTTGATGTTGTCAGTGCTTCGAGCGGAGAGGAGGGTATTGCGGCAGTTTCTGCAGAAAGGCCCGATCTGGTTTTATGTGATATGATGATGGAGACGATGGACGCCGGTATGAAAACAGCGGAGATGATAATGGATACCTACCATACCCTGCCGGTCTATCTTTTGAGCAGTATTGCCGATGTAACTGCTGCGACCTCCGATGTATATGACATGGGCTTTATCGGTGTTTTTCAAAAACCCGTGGACCCTGGAGTGCTGGTTTCAACGCTTAAAAGCAAACTTTCCGAACAGTAGCCTTGCGGTCTCTCTGTGATTGTGTGACATGTGCCCATTGTTCGCCGGTGAAGATGATATATTGTGTGTCTGGAAATGTTTCTGTGCATTCGTAAGGCAATGCAAAAGATAATCGTATGCAACATTATAGTGTGCGAATAGTTTGTTGACAAATGATTATTATTTGCGCTATATGTTATCTGTTTCCGGTGTTAACATTATAAACACTTACTGAGACCATCAAATTTCGGGAGGGAGCGATGGGTGCACTCATTGAAGAAAATTTTACCTGTATGCTTTGCGGCAAGGGCTTTGCCGACTCTGTTTTGGAACGGACCGACAACCTGAAGCAACAAGACACCGATTTTCGTATTTATGCAGAGGGAATGCAGCCTTTATCCTATCTTGTGCATGCCTGTCCTTTTTGCGGGTTTGCGGATTATAAGCACGATGAAAAACTGACCGAGGATGAGCGTGTGAAACTCAGCGAGTATTTACAGACCGTTTGCCGTGAAACGGGTGCCGGTGGTGCTTCTGATATCAACCAGTATGAGATGTTATCGGAAATATTCATCATGCGGAGGATGCCTTCGATGGAAATCGCCGATGCCTACATGAAGGCAGGTTGGGCCGCGGATGATGAAGGGAATGCCGACAAAAGTATTTTATATAAAGAGAAGGCCTTGCAGTATATTGTTCAGGCCCTTGAACGCGAAGAGGTCCCTCCGGTGGAACAGCCAGTGGCCACCTATCTTGCCGGTGAGTTGAACCGCAGACTCAGCCGTTTTGACGAAGCCCTGCTCTGGTTTTCCAGGGTGTCTACCCAGGATACGCAGTTGGAGCGTTTGTGCAGGCAACAGGCTGCAATGGCAGAAGGTCGTCAGGCCGAGAATGCCCATATTCCTACCGCATAGTAAATTTACAATCCCACGGCCCTTGGCTGTGAAAACCGAAAAGCTTTTAGCGTTTCGGGGAGAATATGTTAATAAGACGCTGCGCGCCTTCTCATACTTTTCTTTGTTCGCCCCAAAGAAAAGT